>JANQRV010000016.1 GCA_028284395.1 Saprospiraceae bacterium | reverse complement strand
TCGCGAACGAAAATTCAGCATTCGACCCGATCGAATTGAAAACAATTCCTTGGTCTATTGCCAGGGCTCCATCAAAAAACGTAACATCCACATTCTCTGTTTTGGTAATGATATTGATGAAGTTCTCCGTTATATTCTGGAACCTGGAGTTGAAAAGAGTAACCGTATCACGGGTTTGTTCTACACTATTCAGTAAGACCATTGACGGATCCCCAATCGAATACCCGCTGCAGCTCGAACCAACATTGTACTGGGCCAATAGGACCGGCTGATTCGACTGAATATAGGTTGCCTCACTCCTCTGGTACTCCTTGAATTGACCACGGTTTAATGTAAATGTCTCTGAAGTAACCGCCCCCTGAACACTGACTACCGTATTGTCATTGGCCGCCAATACCCGGAAAACATCAAAATTTACTTTTGCATTCGGTACCGTCACGAATTGTCTTCCCCAAGTGTCTATTGAATACATTTGCTCCAGGAGATTATCTCTCGGCCCACAATTCAAAGGTACTTCTGTCCAGCTTGCCCCCGCAAAAACAGCAATTTCTTTATCGGCGATTACATGGCTACCCGTCAGGTCCTGGGCTCCGGTTTGAGCTTGGACCTGATAGGTTTCTCCCTCATTGAGTAGAACGCTGAAGGTCGAGCCGGGATTCTTCCCCCTCAGGGTACGATCCGATACCGTTATTGTAACTTCAGTCTCATCTTTTGTTGCCACAATCAAGAATTCAGATGGGTATTCGACACCATTTCTCCGAACTCCTTCAAAGGACATGATGAAATACTCTTTGCCAATAGAAGAGACAGGCAGCGCTACCGTCGCCTCCGATCGAAACCCGTGGTACTGATGTATGTATACGGATACTGGATCTCTGGAAACGACTCGTATCCCCTTATTGGAAGTACTTTCGGACCCCAGGTTCTCGGCACTCCGAGGTAAGTTGATGACCGCCACATCATTGGCTCCTACCGTAAAATCCTGACTCCATCCGATCAAAGGAATGCTAATCTGCCCTCCGGTATTTTGCTTAGAGGTAATCATCGCAACCATCGTATTGTCCCCCTGGTCGACATGCTGCATAAAACCGAACCAAAAGTCCGTTCCTTCATTCGTTTGACAATAGAGATCGGATATCTGAGAGAGGAATAAACTGGAAAGCAATAGCAAACTGGCAAGTTTCGTCTTCATAACTAGTCTGTTGTAAAATGGCACCAATTTTTCATGCCCGGGGGGGATATAAGGATCCCAAAATAGCGTTTTGTAGAAAACAAACAAAGGAGTATTTCCTTACATCGTTCAAGTTTTGACAACAGAAATGAAGATTTTTTTCCCCGACCCGCTTGATTTCCTATTCTTTTTTTGCTTCCAGTTGAGTATTGTACAGAGCTGCTTTTTCGACCAGATTGATCAACTCCGCCCGGTATCCAAATTCATCCGGGCCTTTGGCACCTAAAGCCATCTCTTTGATGCTGGCGTAGGTCGCTTTGCCCTTAAATTTGGAATCTCTTAATAATAAACCGAATCCGGCAACCGCAGCCGAAAAACGAAAATCATTGCTCGTTCTTTTCAACGGTCGGACTTCCTTTCCCTTAATCACTCGTTCGACTAATTGACTCTGTTCTGACTGCAAAGGTTTATAGCGCAGTTTAACGGTCATTATTTCATCCGTAGCCAACGCACTCGGTTCTATCTCCGTTTTCTGGTATTTCAGTTCTCCACTTTTTCGAACTTTTTCGTCCGAATCGGCCGGCAAGATTTCATATAATGCAGTTACGGTGTGACCTGCGCCGAGTTCTCCCGCATCCTTGGTATCGTCTTCAAAATCTTCATTGGCCATAGCCCGGTTTTCATAACCGATCAGTCGGTAAGCTTTCACTTTAGCTGGATTAAATTCCACCTGGATCTTTACATCTTTAGCGATGGTAAACATATTGGCTCGCATATCACGCTTGAATATTTTCTCAGCTTCCCGAATATTGTCGATGTAAAAATAATTGCCATTACCGGCATTGCTGATCTGCTCCATCCGTCCATCTTTGTAATTCCCCATCCCTAAACCACAAATTGTCAAGTAAATATCTTCCTTTCTCTTTTCCTCGATCATTCTTACCAGATCCGCTGTAGAAGACGTTCCTACATTAAAATCTCCATCCGTTGCCAGTATAACCCGATTGTTGCCTCCATCAATGAGATTTTGTTTTGCAACCTCATATGCCAACTGAATTCCGGCTCCCCCAGCGGTGGATCCGCCCGCCTCCAAATCGTCCAAAGCCTTCAGAATACGGTTACTTTCTGAAGCCGGGGTAGACGGCAACACGAGTCCGGCTGCTCCGGCATAGGCCACTATGGCCACTCGATCTTTTTCACTCAATTCATTGAGAAGAATCGTCAACGATTTTTTAAGAAGCGGCAATTTGTTTTTATCCTTCATAGATCCCGAAGCATCAATTAAAAAGACGAGATTACAAGGGTGAATATCCTCATAATCCAGTTTTCGGCCCTGCAAGCCGATATGGACCAAGTGGTGTTGGTTATTCCAGGGAGTAGAAGAGATTTCGGTATTTATGCTAAAGGGATGTGCTTCTTTCGGTTCGGCATAATCGTAATTGAAATAATTGATCATCTCCTCGATCCGAACTGCATCTTTTGGAGGCATATCATACTCCAAATATCGTCTAATATTAGAGTAGGAAGCGTTATCGACATCAATTGAAAAGGTAGAAAGTGGATTTTCCAGGACAGTTAGAAACTCGCTCTCTCGGATCAAATCATACTCCTCTGTATTTTGTGGAATCGGCTCCGGTTCCTCCGCAACATCGTAGGTTTGTGGAATTTCGTAGGCCATTGTTTCTTCAGCCAAGGGAGCCGCCATATCGCGCGTTTTAATTCCAGCGTCTTGTCTTTTATTGTACTCATTGGCGCAACTTGCCAATAACAGGCAAATTGGCAATACAATGATCAGTGTCTTTCTCATAGCGTAATCAATTAAGCGGTGGATCTACAAGTTATCAAATAAAAACAATTTTTAATTGTTAAAAATTGCCTCATCCTCCCTCCTAGCCGGTAATTTTGGAGCTTAAAAAAGTATTCCATTCATGTCTGATCAACTACAATTCGAAACACTCGCCATTAGAAGCACTCTTCCCAAAGATCGCCAAACTGGATCTGTCAGTCCGGCAATCCATTTATCCACTACTTTCGACCGGGAGACCGATGGCAGCTACAAGAGCGGCTTTGTATATTCAAGAAATGACAATCCGAATCGACAATTATTGGAAAATAGCGTTGCCATTTTGGAGAACGGATGGAAAGGCTTCGCCTTTTCGTCCGGGATGGCATCCATTGCGGCTGTTTTCCAATGCCTTCAGTCGGGTGATCACATTATCCTACCCGATGACGCGTACTATTCGGTGGTTTTGTTGGCAAAAGATGTACTCGAACGATGGGGCCTGGAATTCAGTTTGGCCAATATGTCTGACCCCACCTCCGTTCGACAGGCCGTACGTAGCAATACCACCCTGATCTGGGTCGAAACCCCCTCCAATCCACAACTCAGGATCAGTGACATTAGTGCCATCGCAGAAATTGCCCATTCGGCTGGAGCTCTATGCGCAGTTGATAATACCTGGCCCACTCCAGTCCTGCAAAAACCATTGGAACTGGGAGCCGACATCACCATGCACTCGACCACTAAGTATTTTGGCGGACACAGCGATGTTCTAGGAGGTTGTCTGGTAATCAAAGAAAATGAAGCACTAGCCGAAAAACTAAAAGCCATCCAGATATTGTCAGGTGGCGTCCCTTCCCCCTTCGAATGCTGGTTAATTACCCGAGGCATAAAAACGCTGCATTTGCGGGTGATGCATCAAACCCGAAGTGCTCAAACCCTGGCCCTTTGGTTGGATAATCACCCAAAAATTGAAGCAGTACACTACCCGGGATTACCAACCCATCATTTGCACGAGATTGCAAAAGAACAAATGAAGGGTGGCTTCGGCGCAATGTTATCCGTACAGGTAGGTCTAAATGCGAAGCAAGCCATGACCTTGACCGGCCAATTGAACCTCTTCACTACAGCCACCAGTTTGGGAGGGGTAGAAAGTTTGATCGAACACCGAAAATCGATCGAAGGGGTTGAAAGTTCGACGCCGGAAAACCTGCTTAGAATTTCGGTAGGGCTGGAAAATATTGATGATCTCATCAGCGATTGGGAACAGGCTCTTCGGAAGATGTAGGAGCGCAGGAAAAATAGCTGTACAAGCATTGGCTTAATAATCATCTAGAAGCGAGGACCTGAAGTAAGGCAACCCTTACATTCCAAATGATCGTCTAGAATGTAAACAAGTTATGTTAAGCCAATGGTAGATGCCGAACTTGATCAGATTCTGCAACGCTGCAAACGCCGAAACCCAAAGGCGCAGGAACAACTGTATCGCAGATACTACAGTTATGGCCTTACCATTTGTCTTCATTATGCCAAGAATCGGGAAGAAGCGGAAGAGATCTTACATGACGGATTTTTAAGCGTCTTTGGCAAGTTGCATCAGTTCGCGGGGAGGTCTTCTTTCCGTGCATGGTTTAGAAGGATCCTCGTGCATGCCGCCATCGATTATCACCGCAAACATCACCTCAAAAAGGAATCCGTTGCCATCATAGCGATCAAAAAGGTTGGCATCACCGAAAATGAAGCCATTGCTCAGTTGGATAAAGAAGATGCCTGGAAAATCCTTCAGGTACTCAGTCCCGCTTATCGTCTTGTTTTCAACCTCTCAGTCCTGGAGGGCTATACCCATAAAGAAATTGCGAAAAAGCTAAACATCAGCATCGGAACTTCTAAATCCAATCTTGCCAAAGCCAGAAAAAGGTTAAAGCAACTGATTGGCCCCATTTATCACAAAAATTCTAACTCTCTCAATGTATAACGATCTTGACAACCTTTTCAGAAACAGCAGTCGACACGACCGGTCATTTCCCGTCAATGAAGCCGGTTGGCTAAAAATTGCATTGGAGTTGGAGCAGCAACGTCGACGTCGTATATTCTTCTGGGCTTTTTTTCCCGGCATGATAACCTTGATATTAATGCTCTTTTGGCTTTGGTCAATGCCCAAAGATTCCGTGGAAGAACCGACCACTGCGCAGTCCCGAGAAAGTGCTTCGGCGAGGACAGAGCAGCAAGAAAAGCCGGTATTGGGGAAAAAGCATCTGACCAGTTCTTCGAACAAAAAAATGATGCCGGTAGGTCCAACAACGAAAACGCAAGCCCATCACGCTAAGGTTTCTTCTGAAGAGATTCCTCAAGTTTCAAATCCTCCTAAAATTCCCCTGCCCAAGGTCCACAAGAGCACCGTTACGTCCTTGGATCTTACCGAAGCTCCTCCTGTTGCCAATGTGGTTCGGGAACGACTTATTGTTCAAAAGCTAAAACCTTCACCACTTAAAAAATCTGTCACCGCTTACCGTTCATCATCAGAGCAGAACACTCAACAGAACTCCCAGAGATCGCTATCGAAATACTCCGAAATCAACATTCAAGCCGATTCGGCATTCCTGCAAAGTTTTTTCGGACCAGCCCGGGCCATGCCTCAACAAACGCACAAGCATCGTCAGGTATTCAAAAGGCCTAAGGCCGACCGTAACCCTTTGTCGCAATGGCAAGTATCTTTTTCTTTTCTAATGGATTACAATTTTTTTAAATTCCCTGCCGCGTTGAGTTATTACAGTACAGATATACAACCGGATGACGACATACACAGTTTTAGTCTACCTTCTGGCAGACAGATCGATACCAAATTTGGTGGGTCCATTACAAACGAAAGAACGAAACTTGCTTCAGCCTACAAACTTTCTTTACAGAAACAATTCCCGTCCGGATTTAATGTAAGAGCCGGCATTGCTTACTATCCGATCCGCTTTCGCAATGATAACTTCGCCGATGAGTTGCCAAATGACATCAACATTTTCTATTCTACTGTGGATTCCCGAACCCACACCCTGAGGGGCGAATTAGCAGTTCAATATACCTTCTTGAAGCGAAAAAGGCTACAGCCATTTTTAGGCGCTACCTATCAATTTGGCATCACGAATGTCTTTCGCTCGACGCTTTCGTATCATTTACCAAGAGAAAACTTCATAGAAAGCACAGTCTATAGGGGTAGCTTTCCCGGAAACGGTATCTCGTCTACTCTTGGTGCGGACTTCGGCTTCCAGTACCTGCTTCTTCCGAAAGTTTCAGTGGGCCCGGTATTTAACATTGATTCCTTTAGCGATTTTGCCTGGGGCATTGAGAGTCGGTTTCGTTGGTAATTACTGATCCGATCCCTCACCAAGGTCGATTGGTTTCCTGGGTAATTTTTCATCTCTCATAGCCGTATGCATCACAAAAGAAGCTACGATGGTTGCTGCTTGCTTTAAATCTTCTTCCACCAGGTGATCCCAGTTATCCATATTCGAATGGTGGGTTCGCGCTCCGTAGGCAATCGGGTCCTGAATGAATTGAAATCCGGGAATGCCGATCGCGTCAAATGCCAGATGGTCCGTCCCTCCCGTATTGGAAAGCGTTAAAGTCCCTGCATCTAGATCCTTAAATGGTTCAAGCCAGGCCCTAAAAATGGGAGCCACTTTGTGATTACCTTGCAGGTAAACGCCACGAATCTTTCCCGTTCCGTTATCCAGATTGAAATAACCAGAAATCTTCTCTTGTCCCGCTTTCAATGATTGTAAATTCCCTCGATTATCCGTATCGGCAAAGTGCTGACGCACGTAAGCTCTGGAACCTAATAGCCCTTGTTCCTCGCCAGTCCATAGGGCAATCCGTAAAGTTCTACGCGGTTGGATACCACTCTCCTTAATGGTTTCCAAGAGAATTCTCGCTGCTTCCATCATCACTGAAGAACCCGCAGCATTGTCTGTCGCCCCTGTTCCGGAGTGCCAGGAATCAAAGTGCGCCCCAAACATTACGATTTCATCCTTCAAATCGGTGCCAGGGATTTCGGCAATGATGTTGTGTTCCATACCATCAGGATTGGTATACTTCGTTTTGAGTTCCATACTCAGCTCTACTTCCATACCGCGGTTCAACATCCGAAAGATGCGATTGTAGTGTTCTATGGCCATCGTTACCTGTGACACCACTTGGCGTCCCACATCCTGGGCACGGCCTACGCCCGTCGTCGCTCTAGAAACAAATACGGTTCCCAAATCTCCTTTGTAGCTTCGGTCGATTACCGCCAAGACCCCCTCACTTTTCATCAAGTCCCATAATGCTGTTCTGAAACCGGCGCTACTCCTTCTAAAATTGCGGAATACCCGAGGTGCAGGTTCAGGAGCGTTTGCCATGTCCAGCAACCAAGAATCATTGATCCGCTTTGCGGGAGCTTCAAACCATTCATTGACGGTACGGATGGTATCCAGCAAAACGAATTTCCCCTTTAATTGCCCTCTGTATTTTTTCAATTCTTCTTCATCATTAGCGTTTAAGAAGACCACGCCACCTTTCAATACACCTTCAGACGAAGGTGACCATGCTTTGGGGTAGGCGATAATCGGGTAGTAATTGGGTGCTAGGGCATGCATTTCGAAATGTTGTAATTCCCAGCCGCGTCCAAAAGGGCCCCATTCTTCTTTGTGAACATTATCCATCCCCCAATCCTTTAAGGTCTGTACAGCCCAGTCAGTTGCCTTATCCAACATTGGCGAACCGGTCAGACGTGGACCATAAATGTCGGTAAGCCAGGCAGCAATTTCCATAACTTGACTTTCGTCCATGCCATGTTTGCGAATAATTTCGTTCAAATTGTTGTTGACCGTTTCCTGAGCCGTTAAACCCAGCATTGTCATTAAAACCAGCGAGAGCGTGTACAACACTTTTTTCATCATAAACAATTTAATTGAAGAGAGCTTGGAGATAAATTACTCCATTTCATTTTTATCCAGCATCTTTTTGATCCGGTCCATGCAATCCTCTAGGTGATAGGTCGACATTGGATCGGAGAATCTTGGCGCGACTTTTTTAATTTCGTAAAAAAGTATTTTTAATTCTCCCTTTATCAAGGGGCGAATATCCGATTGACTGACTTTCACGTTAGTTCGGCTGGAAAAAGATCGAAATCTGGCCGGAATGGGAGGTTGTTCATTTTTCAATAGATAATCCATCCGGTCTAAAAAGGCCCGCTGTAGGTTTCGTCGGCCGACATCAATGGGCTGCTTCTGTACCAATTCCCTCCAGAGGCCCTGACGAAGAGATTTCATCATCTCCAATGGTCCGTACCCTTTTTGCTGATTGAATGCTTCGTTTTCGATCATGCGCTGCAGGCGTCCCGGATCCAGCAAACGAGAAAGAAATCGCTCCTGAATGCTTCGTATCCGATCGATCGCACCAGCCGGCTCAACTCTGTTGAGTATTTCCGAATCCAATAACCAATCCGGAGTTTGGAAAGCCTCCTCCATCAAAAACTGCATGGCTTCCCTTTGTTTGTCTTTTGGAACGAATTCATAAACGACACCAGCCTGATCTGAACTTTTGAGCGTCTCGTGAACTCCACCAATATTGGTAATTACGTGGCCGATGTAGCGATTCCAAACACCCAGCAATTCACCGTATAATTCTTTTAATTCCTGATAATCTTCGCTCTGTGCTGTCGTCCAATCAACGAGGTTGGGCACCACTCGTTTCAGATTGGCAATTCCCAATTGGCTGGCAGCTACATTATCATCTCCAATACATTCGGTTTGTGAATGTGGGTCGATTCCTCCGGCCCCTGAACCAAACATATACATCGAATCTCCTTCCTTCTCTTTAATCCAGGTCTTTAGCGTGGACCGCTCTGCTTCGGCGTCACCCACATCAAGATAGCGATAGCCCCAATTGATAGCATACATATCGTATGGTCCCAATTGCCTGATGAATCGAATGTTCTCGTCTCCGGGTTGGGCTACGTAATTATAACGGGCATAATCCATAATCGTGGTAGCGATTCCGTACCGCTGTGTAAACGTTCCGGATCGAAGTGAATCAATGGGGTAAGCTGCGCTTGCCTTCATATTGTGCGGCAGTCCCAGTGCATGGCCAATCTCATGAGATATGACTCTGCGCATCATTTCTCCAATCTCCGCTTCTGGGGTTTGCAAGGTTCTAGCTTTGGGATTGGCAGCTCCGGTCTCCAGCAAGTAGCGGTTGCGATAGGAGCGCAGATGGTTGTGGTACCAGATAATATCGCTTTCGATGATTTCGCCGGTTCTGGGATCTGAGACACTAGGGCCAATGGCATTCCGAGTTGTACTTGCTACATATCTTACAACCGAATACCTGGCATCTTCCGGACTGAATTCCGGATCCTCATCGGGCGTAGGTGGATCCTTTGCAATGATGGCATTCTTAAAACCGGCTACCTCGAAGGCTTCATTCCAGTCTTCAATTCCTTTGCGAAAATACGGACGCCATTTATCGGGGGTGGCGGGGTCGAGATAATACACAATTGGCTTCACTGGCTCTACCAACTCTCCCCTTGCATAAGCAGCCCGGTCTTTGGGTTCGAGACGCCAGCGCCGAATGTAACGTTTTTGATCCGATTTAAGGGCCTCCGAACCATAGTCGATCTGACTGATTGTAAACCAACCTACCCGGGGATCATAAATCCGGGGTTGCATTGGATCTTCTGGCAATAGAATCATAGATTGATTCATTTGCATACTAATGGTGCCGGTTCGAGCATTGGAGGGAGGTTCGCCAGCTCCAAATGTCAAGGTATGAACTACCTCCGTATTGATTGGATAGCTTCGGGCGGTATCGATCATGCTTTTCGTACCTTCTAGCCTCGACACTTTGTATTGCTTCCGGATTCGACTACTCAAACCACTCAGCGCCTTCACATCTTTGACAAAGAGTTTGGTTACGTCAATTACCACTGCTGTGGTATCTTTGTTCAGTGCTTCAATTTTGAAGGTTTCAATGATGGGTTCAAAATTATTACTTACAACCGATTGATGAATGGGGAGTTCCTCGTCGGCAATATTGCTGTAAGAAACAACTTTCAAAAGAATCATAGTGCCCTTTCTTTGCCAGCGGACAACTTGTTCACCAACTTTCGATCCGGCATTCAGAAAAGGACTCAAATTGGCGGGCACCTGAGCAATTCTGCTAACGAGCAACATTTCCCGGTTCAGCATCGAATTTGGGATTTCAAAGAACAGCTTTTCGTTCAGTAAGTGAACGGTGAAAAGCCCCTCATCACTCTTCGCCTGCACGGTGATTACTTTTCCATATTCCTTGAACGGCCCTTTCTTTTTATCTTCCTTCTTAGCTTGAACCTTGGTGGTATCTTTTTGCGCGTTTTTACTTTCCTGTGCCTGACTGTTAGAGCAGTAAATAAACAATAAGATTAGTACGTATAATTTGGAAATATTGGTCATTCTGTAACGGTTTTATCACTCAAAGTAATTAATTCTTTCCCAATTTCACTACACCTTCACGGAATTTGAATCTAAACCACCTCACGGAATTCCGTGAGTTTAGGTAACCAAATTCTCCGAATTTAAAAAGAGATAGAATGAAGGGATTCATCTAGGGATAAAACGATGCAATTTTGTATCAGCAAAACAACAAAAACTCTTACATCAACATCGTTCAAAAATGAAAACCGGGACTTACTCCATTATCTTTATCATCCTTGCTGCTTTCAGTTTACAAAACTGCCGGTCACTCAATAACCAAAGCCAAAAAATATCTAAAGATTGTCAAGCACTGATCGTCGACGCCGAGATATTTCAACAAAGTGTGCGGCAGCCACAGCTGAGCTACGTCATTGACACTGCTTACATTGATGGCCAAACGCTGAAATTAGACGTCGCCTATAACGGAGGTTGCGAGGACCACGACTTCCTTTTCCTCTGGGACGGGGTACGACTACCCAGTAATCCGCCGGTATTCCGATTAATCCTCAAACATGAAAACAGTGGTGACAGCTGTGGACAATACATTCAGAAATCACTCTGTTTTTCGATCCATGAATTCGGTGAAGAATCTGGCAAATTACAGATCCAAGGATGGAGCGATGCCCTCGCTTTGAATCAGTAAAGAAATCATACCGTTTCGAAAGTGGTATTCCTTTTAGGGTTTTCCCTTTTTAGAGGTTCTTTTCAGCTTATTGGCCTTAAAGTCGGTAAAGGATGAAAAAGTAATTTTCTCCATTCCCGCTGCTTCCAAGGCCTGGTTCACTGCTCCTAAATCTTCTTCAATGAATTTTTCAGTCTCTTTCTCTACTTTTCCGACTTCGGCACCGAGGAGGTCGCCTTGCTTTAATTGCGACTGAGAAGGTCGCCCCGGAAAACTACTTACCCCCATATACAATTCAGAAATTCGTTCGTACAATTTCTCCTCCTCATCCACATAGAAATCGCCTCCCTGCGCCACCAGGGCAGCTCTTTTCTTCTTCGCATGCTCTGTCAAATCACCCAACATCTGCTCCAATTCGGCTTTGTCCACGTCAATGTTTTCTGCCCCCTCTTCAATTTCGTTTAATATCTGATACAAATACGCCATTTTTTCGATCATGTCATATAGTTCGAGCGTGGTGGATCGTTGGGCCACTCTTTCTTCCGGTGAAAAAGGAGAATCATCGTCGAAAACCAATTCAAATTGAGTATTGAAAGTGTCACGGCCCTTTATCAGTTTGACATTGTATTCTCCGGTTTCGAAATTGGGGCCAACCAAAGAACCCACCAGCGCCATTCGATTATTGGTTGGGGGAGCTTTAGGGCGTTGCATCACAGTTGGCATTTCAATTACGTTAATGCCTGCGCTTTTCCCAACGGGAACGATCTTGACGAGCTCCCCGTCCTTGTAAATTTCAGCAAACATTTTTCCGAATATGTGGCGCTTCTTCATATAATAATAAATCCGTGCTTCCGCACTTGGGTTTGGACCTACATAATCTGCAGAACCTCCAAACCAGCCACCTTGACTCAAAAGATCCTGAGGATTGCGCATCACGATGGTTGGCTTATCAAATATCACAACGGTTTCATTCGCCATATCTACCGAGAAGCTACGCAATGGCGACAAATCATCGATAATCAATACCCCACGACCGTGCGTACCTAAGACCAATGCATTGTCTCTCGGGTGGATCACCATATCGCGGATACCTACTTTGGGTACGTTATTTTCAAATCTAGCCCAGTTTTCTCCTCCGTCGATGGTACCGTATAAGCCCAGTTCCGTGCCGAGGAACAACAGTTCTTTCTTTAGGGGGTCTTCACGAACACTTAGGGCAAAACCTTCGATGTCATCCGTTGCTATATTTTCCCAAGAAGCTCCCAAATCAGTGCTCCGGTACAGGTAAGTCGCTTTATCACCATTTCGGTGACCGTCAAAAACCACATAAACCGTATTCTTATCATGATGACTGGGTTCAATAAATGCTACCCAGGTGTTTTCAGGTAACCCGGGGATATTGTTGGTTACATTTGTCCAGGACTCCCCTAAATTGGTGCTAAGCTGTAAATTGCCATCATCCGTACCCACCCAAATTGTTTGCTCATCCAGATAAGACTCTGCTATGCTGTATATCGTACAGTGGTTTTCAGCGGTCGAATTGTCGATGCTCAAACCTCCCGAAAGGTGCTGTTGTTGTTTTTCGGGGTCGTTAGTAGTAAGATCCGGTGAGATTCTTTGCCAAGACTCTCCCATGTCTTCAGACATAAAGAGGTACTGAGCACCAAAATACATGCGCTGAGGTTGGTTAGAACTCAGATGCAATGGAGTATTCCAATTGAAACGAAATGCTTCCTCGTCTTCTGCCGGATAAGGCCGGATCCATTTGACTTTCTCCGTCTTTTTATTGTATCTAACGATCTTCCCGCCCTGGAATTCACAGAAAATAACGTCCTCATTTTCCGGATGCCGGAAAGCATAAAAACCATCCCCGCCAAATGTAAGTTTCCAATCGGCATTGGTAATTCCGCCGGGCTTTTGTGAAGGCCCATACCAGGAACCATTGTCTTGAAGTCCTCCATAAACATTAAATGGCTTATCATTGTCCACACTGATTCGATAGTATTGAGATAAAGGCAAATTGCCCCACATCCGAAAAGTGTTACCACGATCGACCGATTCGTAAACACCGCCGTCGGTTCCGATGATGACGTGTTTTGTATTGTTCGGGTCAATCCAAATATCGTGAACATCCGAATGCACACTAGGATCCATCGGACGAAAAGTATCCCCACGATCCTCGCTGATAATCATAGACAATCCACATTTCATGACAATACTATCATTTTGGGGGTCTACGACCAAATTGGAAAAGTAAAAAGGACGGACGGTGGTATTGAAGTTCTGACTGATCAATTTCCAGTTTTCGCCCTTATCTTCTGAGAAATATAAACCTTTGTTTTCCTTGCTTTTACACTCTATAGTGGCATATACGACACTGGCGTTGGAAGGTGCCGTCGCAATGGCAATTCGGCCTAGTTTTTCTTCCGGCAAACCATTGTGAATGGTCTCCCAGGTCTTACCACCATCTGTCGATTTATACAAACCGCTCTTGCCTTTGTAACCGGAATCGAAAGTCCAGGGCCTTCTTCGGTGGTCCCACATGGCAGCGTACAAAATGTCCGGATTTTCGGGATCGATATCCAGGTCCGCACATCCGGTATTTTCGTCTATGTAGAGAATTTTTTCCCAGTTTTTTCCCCCATCTGTTGTCCGATAAACACCCCGTTCTTCATTCGCATTCCAAAGATGTCCCTGCACGCCTACATAGACAGTATCGGAATGGTCGGGGTGCACAATGATATCACTGATTCGTTCGGATTCTTCCAGCCCCATGTGCTCCCAATTAGTCCCTCCATTGATCGTTTTATAAATCCCATTGCCAATGGAAACACTGTTTCTGACCCATGGCTCACCGGTACCTACCCAAACGGTTTGGGGTTGACTTTGATCAATGGTAATTTTACCGATCGACTGAGGATGGTCATCGAATACCGGCCGAAAGTTGACACCTCCACTAACGGATTTCCAAACTCCGCCACCAGCGGCACCCACATAAATGATTTCTGGTTGCTGATCGACAACATCCAGGGTACTGACACGACCACTCATTACGGCCGGCCCAATCTGGCGAGCACGGATGGAACTGAATAGCGATTTGGTAGAAAAAGTCTTTTGCTGAGCTATTGAATCCAATGAAAAGAAGAGGATTAGCGAAAGGTATAAATATTTAGTCATTGTTTGGTTAAGTATAGTTGTCTTAGAAGGAGTGTTGGAATAATTTCATATAAGAATCGTGGCACAAATCTCGTCATGCCACGACCCTAACTACAGTAATTGCTATTTAGCAGAAGCTTTTAATTGCCACTTTTCTCTTTCTTTTCTTTCCCTTCCTCACTTTCCATTTCTTTGGCGGGAGTGGCCTTCTTAGGATAGGCAAAGAATTTATTTTCAAGCTCTGGATTCAGTGCAATAGACTCTACAGTAATCTTTTGCATGGTTTGTCCACCGACTTTGGATTCCATGGAATGCGGGATCATCAATCCACCTACTTCTTGATAGTCACTTAAGTAAGTCATCGCCTCTTGTCCCTTCGCTGGCCCAGCTTTAATGGCCATCTTAAACATTATGACTGCAAAACTTTCCGTATCGACATAATGGTATTGAACATCTCCTTCTTTCAAGGTCATTTTTAATTCAAAGCACTCTGTTCCATCAACATCCTTTTTCCCGAGTAACTCTATGGTATGTCCTTTTTCTTTGTAATCGATGAATTCGCTTTCGAACTTCTGGGAGGTCATTTGTTCCGCCATTTCCGCAGGCATTTTTTGGGGATCCATTCCCCCCTGCATCGGATTGATCCACCAAGCCGTCTCTCCATCATAAGCCTGAATCAGTTGCATTCCCTGAATATCAATTTCAATTCTCTGCTGATTCGGATGTTTTTCATAAATCGTTCCCTGAAATTCCATTCCCTGCATGCCCATCTTAGCTATGGTCTTTCTAGTTTTTACCGCCTTCCAATTATCAACACCACCTGTATTCTCCAACATCGTCGTCAGGATCTCATCAACGGTTTGTGCATTGACAAACGAAATAGCACTGATCGCAAGAAAAAGGCAAAAAAGATTCTTTAACATAATGTTCTATTTTATTAAGAAAAAGTTAACATTCTTTCAACGGTCCGAAAGTACGGATTCCAAAAGTTTGTAAGGGTTTTTAATAGATAAACAGAAGGAAAAATTGGATGTATAGTTATTTAGTTGCTATTGTATCTATGGTTACTGTGGCTTCTATTGTATCTATGGCTGCTGTGGTTGCTGTGGCTACTATGACTTCTATTGCTACTATGGCTTCTATGGCTTCTTTTGGATCTATAGCTCCTGTAGTAGTAAGTAACTATAGAATCAATAGCAACCACAGCAGCAATAGAAGCAATAGCAGCAATAGATACAACAGAAAATTGAATATGAGAATAGGAAAAGGGGGCCACTATTATTCTCCATCAGTTTCGAAAAACCTTTCTTCCCCAAAAAAGGACTTGGAAGCCGTAAACGCCTAACCAATAAACCAATGCAGCAAACGATAAAACACCTAAAGCCTCGAATGGTTTAAGGGTACGCAAATCGGTATTAAAAAAATCAAAGGATACGAAGTCAACCACAACGAATATTGAGTGAATGCAGAATAGGAAGAACAGTGTCTGTATAAGCGTCTTCAGGTAAGAAACTTTCTTAGCTTCTGCCCGACTCTTCAATTCTTTATTTTTTTGCCTTACGTATCGGTACGCAAAGTACATATACGCAAAGAAAGAAGCCAAATACAGGAATTGTTCAAATGCTCCGTAAAAAGGATTATAGAAATCGCGAGTAAGGGGGCTTTTAAGATTAAAGAAATTGAAGCATAAAAGGACAAAGAAAATAAATTGCCCGATCGGTAATATGAAGTGTTTGCTGTCAGACCATTGCATTCGATAGTTTGGATACAGATCCAGCTTAACGTAAAAGAACAAAAGGGTCGGAAATGCTAACGTAAAGTAAAATGGCAACATACTAACCTGTGGATGCAATTGAAAGAGATCTGTGATATACAGAATATTGTGGAGCAAGGTTAGGCCAAAAGTAATCAGCAATAAACCGTAAAAACAATTGGCCCTCTTCTCTCCGGATCTCTTGAAAAAGAAGAGGAAACCTATTCCCAAACTTTGCAACACGGCAACCGCCAGGACAAATATGAGCAGATAAAACACAAATCCTTCTTCTGCCATGAGATCATTTGCTGTTTAATCCCTGCAAAGTTAAGGATTAGTGGACAGCAATGCTTGAAATCATTTTGCTCTTAACTTTTTCCCATTCCCAGGCACTTTGCATGATTTCTTCGATTCCTCGACTCGGATTCCAACCCAGCAACTTCGTAGCGCGGTCATGATTGGAATAAATGGCTGCAATGTCTCCTTTGCGGCGTTCACCAATCCGGTAATTTAAAAATTGCCCGGTGGCTTTCTCGAAAGCTCGAATAGCTTCCAGGACAGTAATGCCTTCTCCAATCCCCAGGTTGAAAGCTTCACAATTTGATCTATTACGGCCTGCAATCAAATAATGCAGAGCTTTAGTATGCGCATTGGCCAGATCCATGATGTGAATGTAATCGCGGACACAACTTCCGTCCCTGGTATCATAGTCATCTCCAAAAACCACTACTTCCGCTCTTTTCCCAATGGCTGTTTCGACAATAACCGGTACCAAGTTACTGGCAACGGTGGTTGGAGCCTCACCGATAATCCCGGAAGAATGTGCACCAGCCGGATTAAAATATCTTAGCAAGATGCTGTTTTTATCATTATGTTTGCGGCAGAAATCTCGAAGTATCATTTCTCCCATTTGTTTCGTCCTGGCATAGGGTGATTCCGCCTCACTATGTGGCGTTTCTTCGGTTACAGGCAAATCGCTGGAGTTGCCATAGACCGAACAAGAAGAAGAGAAAATGAGATGCTTCACGTCATATAAAGTCATGGCGTCGACTACATTGAGCAAACTATTCAAATTGTTTCTGAAATAACGAATCGGGTGATGAACGGATTCGCCAACCGATTTCAAAGCAGCAAAGTGAATAACGCCAATGATATCAGGGTTTTCTCGAAAAATATCATGGGTTGCTTCGGCATCACAAAGATCGACGGCATAGTTAAAAATTCTTTTGCCAGTTATTGCTTCAACCTTGGACATGCTATCCTCGCTGGAGTTATACAAATTGTCCACTGAAATGGGTTCGAAGCCATTTTCAATCAAATCGATAATCGTGTGACTACCGATGTACCCACATCCTCCAGTAACAAGAATTTTTCTCATAATTTATGTTTTTTTATATATATTACAAATCATTAGAGAGCTAGTTACCCAAAGGACTAGCCATAAAACAAATTAAATCCTTAAGTAAATGGACTTATACAAGATTGTTAATAATGTTTGTGCTATTGTGATTGAAGCGGGAAAGGCAATCATGGAAATTTATGAGGTCGCTTCAGAGGTGGAAATTCAAAGCAAAGCGGACGATTCGCCTTTAACAAATGCAGATCAAAAATCCAATGAAATCATCTGTGAAGGGTTGGCCCTTTTGAATGAGAAATATCCTATCATTTCCGAAGAAAACAAGGAGATTCCCTATTCTGAACGTTGCCAATTTAAGACCCATTGGTTGGTAGATCCACTAGACGGTACTAAGGAATTCATTAAACGTAACGGTGAATTCACGGTAAATGTTGCGTTGATACACGAGCAAAAACCAATTTTAGGTGTCGTTTATGCTCCGGTACTCAAAGAACTATTTTGGGCAGTAAAGGGTGAAGGTGCCTATGTTCGGAAGAAGGGAGAAACCAAACGACTCAAAGCCCTTGATTTCAAAATGACCGACCCTTACCTCAAAGTAGTATGTTCGCGATCACACCTAAATGATGCAACCAAAGAATTTGTAAGTCAATTAGAACACCCCGATCTGGTTGCTCGTGGCAGCTCACTAAAGTTTCTAATTCTGGCTGATGGAGCTGCTCATTTGTATCCTCGCCTTGGACCAACTATGGAATGGGATACTGCTGCCGCTCACATCATCTTACAAGAAGCAGGCGGACAGGTTATCGACGAGCAGACCAAAGCTCCACTACTCTACAATAAAGAGAACCTGTTAAACCCCTTTTTCGTTGCCTACGGAAAGAGGTCGGACAACTAAAAACGCAAAAATGATCGATCAATGTCGGATATTGTGCTTTAATTTGCACTCTCGAACACAATGCATCGGTCTATGAAGCAGCCACTCAGCGTCATTATCACGACTTTTAACGAGGAAAACAACATCCGTCGGGTTCTCGATTCGGTACAGTGGGCTGAAGAAATATTATTGATTGATTCTTTCAGTCAGGACAATACGGTGACCATTGCAAGGAAATACGGCGCCACAGTCCATAAGCGCAAATACGAAGGGCCAGCCGACCAGAAAAACTGGGCAATTCCGCTGGCTCGTCACCCATGGGTCTTAATCTTGGATGCCGACGAAAAGGTGACCGCCCAACTCCAAACGGAAATAATAGCCAAAGTCAATGATCCAGAAAACACCTATGATGCTTTTTGGATTAGGCGACAAAATTACTTTTTGGGCCGAAGAATAAGGTACAGCGGTTGGCAAAATGATGCCGTCATCAGGTTAATACGAAGAGACCGTTGTCGATACAATAGTAAACAAGTCCACGAAGAAATCGAAACGGCTGGTATTAGGGTTGGAAGCTTGTCAAATCCCATGGAACACTTCACCTTCCGCGATGTAACCCATTTCATTGACAAGATGCAACGTTATGCTCGGTGGTCCGCCCAGGATTACGCTCACCAAACCCCAAAAATTGGCTGGTTCCATCTCATTATTAAACCATTTTTTAGGTTCTTCAAACACTTTATCTTACAGAGGGGATTTCTCGACGGCAAGCGAGGATTCATCATCAGTGCCATTATGGCTTGGGGGGTTTTCCTTCGCTATCTTCACCTAATGGAAAGATCAATCATTCACAATAAATTCAATTAAGAACAATGCAATCAATCGAGACGGTACCTTCTTGGGAGGACATACGGGAGAGTCATGATGCCATTCAATCTATGATCCATCGCACCCCCACCCTCACCAGTTCGAGTCTAAATGCCATGAGTGGTGCTGATTTATTTTTCAAATGCGAAAACTTTCAAAAGATTGGGGCTTTCAAAATGCGGGGCGCCATTAACGCTGCCCTCCGCCTTGCACCGGAAGCCCAGCAAAAGGGGTTGGCAACGCATTCTTCTGGAAACCACGCTCAGGCAGTGGCTTTAAGTGCTAAAACCCTCGGTGTGCCCGCCTATATTGTCATGCCTGAAGATGCTCCGAAAATCAAGATTGCAGCCACCAAGGGATACGGTGCTAATATTACTTTTTGTCAGCCCACTATTACTTCAAGAACCGAGACCTTGGAAAAGGTGGTAGAAAAAGTCGGCGCCACTTTCATTCATCCTTTTAACGATTACAACGTAATTGCCGGACAGGCTACAGCTGCTAAAGAATTGTTTGAAGATACGGATGAACTGGACATCATTATGACACCAATTGGGGGAGGAGGTCTATTTTGCGGAACCGCATTGACCAGTCGCTACCTTTCTCCCAAAACAAAAATTATTGGCACGGAACCGCTGGAAGTTGACGATGCCTTCCGCTCTTTTAAATCCGGAGCAATTGCAACCAATGAAACGATTGATACCATTGCCGACGGACTGAGAACTAATTTAGGAGAAAAGACCTTTGATATTCTTTACCGATTTGCGGATGATGTGCTTACCGTAACGGAAGAAGCCATTGTATCCGCAATGAAATTGGTTTGGGAGCGCATGAAAATCATTATCGAACCTTCCAGTGCCGTACCGATTGCTGCTGTATTCTCAAATCCGGACCGCTTTTACGGCAAAAAGATTGGCATTGTAATTACAGGCGGGAATGTTGATCTAACGAAATTACCATTTCTGAATTGATTGATTCTATCATCAAGTACTATAAAATTGAAAAGGTGATGATCGTGCGATCATCACCTTTTTCAATTTCGAAAATTATAATGTAGATTATCTTCCACCTGCTCTTAATTTCAGGGGAGACTTTGTAGGTTCAATTTGAATGTCATTGTTGATAGAAGACGAAGAAGTAGATCCTCCAATCTCAGAACCGAGGCTAGAGATATTATCTTTAAAGCTACAATTCTTAATGATGGGGATGATCGTTCCGTTACCTTGGCTGAAATTATAGACACTAGACCCTTCGATGTAAGATGTATTTCCCGAGAAATCACAGTATACGATCAGTGGTCTAGTTTCACCATATTCAGCCTGATTAAGAATGCCGGCTCCATAAGTAGCTTCGTTATTGGTGAAGGTACAATCCTTGATAACCGGATTGCAAACACCGTAGTTGCCATTGTTATTAATAGCGCCTCCATCTAAATCCGCTTTGTTGAAGATGAAAGAACAATCCATGATGGTCGCACTTGCTTCCCCATTAAAAGCGTAGTTATAAATGGCAGCTCCATCTCTGCCGTAGTTACTTTTGAAGATGCAGTTTTGAACAGTAGGATTTGACATTCCGTCAGATCCATCGTTGAACATTCCTCCACCGCCTCTTGTCACATCACCTTTCTCGCCAGTTCCATTGGCGTAACCCCCTGTGATTGTGAATCCGTCGATTATGGTAGCTTCGCCAGCGTCTTTTACATATACAACTGAGTAAGAATTATCCTCCTTACTATTTGGATCTCCAATCTCACCACTTAAAACAGTAGTGTTGTATTCAGCATTACGGGCGTAAATATCTTTTTCGTGACCAGCAAATCCTCCGTAGATCTCAATTCCAGAAGTTATTCTGAAAGAGGCGTTGCGGTCGTTTTCATTGGTTGGGTGATAAATTCCTTTGGCAACCCAAATTTGATCGCCTTCTTCTGCCAATGCAAGAGCCTGATTTAAATCACCAAATGCAGTCGACCAAGAATCGCCATTGCCGTTGCTACCCGCCTTTACATAAAATACAGAGCCGTTAAATCCACTCAGTTGAACTATTATCAACGATACTGCCAAAGTAGTTAAGAACCTTTTCACGCTAGTAAATTTTCGAAGTTGGTAAAAATCAATAAGTCTCAGGTGAAGCTGATCTGTACTTGCTATAATGTCTGGGAAAACATTAATAACAGATCGCTACAGCAAAGAAATGCCAAACGAAAGCTGTAATAATTGGAAAGCAATTAGTAAAACATTGGATTTTACTTCACTTTTTAACGTACATGGAAGTGAGAAAAGTGAAATTATCTTCTTAATCGGCTAATTGGGACATTAGGATTAATTAGATATAATATAACTAGTAAAGATGTACAACAGGGGATAATACAAAATGCGTGTTTCACAGAGATGGAGAAAAATCATTGGGACATAATTTCTCTTCCGCCTGGTGCAAATATAGCTATAAATTCTAAATTTGCAAACAATGTATTATTTTTTTTCAAATAAATCTTTTGACCTATTGCAGTCTCACTAGATTCCTTATGAAGTTAGTAAAAAAAATCAACTTTTAAGGACTAAACGACAAAAAAAATCGTTAATTCTGCCAATTCTTGTTTCATTTGATCTAATAGTAATGTATCTTTGGTTTGCAAAACCCCGTATTGTACTCATGAGAATTAAGCATTAAAAGGGATACCTCTCCTTAACGTATTAGGAGAATTCCCCGAGAGGAGCACCTTAGAATAATTGTTCTTCTATTCCAAATAAGATAGGATTTTGTATAGACAAAAATCCTCCTTAAGGCTATCATTGCTAATTCTTGATTGAACCAACTGATTCTGCGCAGCTATCCATCTCCTATTTAAAGTTCTCACGTCAGAATATTCTAAGGATTTTTGATTTTAATCCGAACGGTTGGTGATTCTATGTACAGCAAGTCCTCTAAAATTTTGATTTACAAGTCATTTCATGCATACAAGGTCACCTTGCTAAGATAAATGTGATGAGATATAGCATTATTTTAGTAAATTGAGCTTGAATTTATTCATTAAAATCCATGAACATGCAGCAATTTTACCCCAAGGTAAAAACTCAATTGCTATTTCTGTGCAGCGTACTTCTGAGAAAACGAAACTTACTTCCGGTATTGACCTTTTTCGTTTCCCTTACTGCTATTCACTCCCAAGACATCCATTACTCTCAGTTTCACAATGCTCCTTTTGAGATTAATCCCGCATTAACGGGGATTGCTAGAGGAGACATACGAGTAATGGGTAATTATCGTGGCCAGTGGAGCTCCGTACCAGTAAATTACACGACCTATTCCATTGCGGCAGATATGCAATTCATCGAAAGGTATTACAAGGAAGGTTTCTTCTCGGGTGGCATCATGTTGACGCATGACCAGGCTGGTTTATCGAGACTCAGAAGTATCGATATTGGATTAAGCGCTTCCTATACTAAAAAATTAACTCCTCATGTTTACACGACCATTGGTTTGCAGGTAAGTGCCAATCAAAGGTCTTTCAAATTGGACGACCTTACCTTTGATGACCAATACGATAGCAACCGCGGTATCTTTGACGGCAACAGAAGCATTAACGAAGATTTTGGCAACCAAAGCAATTTCTTTTTTGATCTTGGTGCCGGCTTTAATCTAAGGTTTCAAAGTAACGACAATGCAGCTTTAGTCGACCGTCTCGAACACCGCTCTAAGTTGGATATCGGTCTAGGTATTTTCCACATCACAATGCCCGATCAAAGTTTCATCGATGGTTATGAAAGTCTTTTGCCCATGCGGATCAGCCCGTATGCTCAAGGAACACTGAAGTTGACCGATGACTTTGACATCATCGCCAATGGACTCGCTCAGTTTCAGGCACCTTACCGCGAGTTTGTGTTGATGGGCGGAGGACGGGTTTTCCTAAGCCGGAAATTAGGACGTCAGATGTCAGTACAACTCGATTTTGGCTACCGTTTCAACGAATTGTTCGGAGATTCCTACTTTCCGGGAATTGAAGTTCACTATAATAGCTGGTTGATCGGCTTCACCTACGATGTCAATGTTTCAAATATTAAGGTTGCCACTGACGGACGTGGAGGTCCGGAGTTGTCAATTCGCCATATGATCCGTAAAGTTCGATCGCTACAGACATTCAGAGCTTGCCCACTGATGTAATATACATCAACGCAGTTCTGAGATAAGACACCTATCTACATACATATTTACATTCCAATCATTTATTTCATCCTAGGAAAAATTAAAAACCATGGATAAGTTCTTGTTGTCCGCGTTTTTAGTCCTGTTTATTGGTGTAAACACAGGACACTCCCAAACTCTAAACCAATTTCTGGAAAAAGGTGATGAGTCTTTTGAAACAGGATACTGGCACGCTGCTATGCGATATTATGAAGTGGCGCTGGAGTTTGACGAATCTCAAGTTGATGTTTGGCGCAGATATGCGCAATCCGCAATGAAATTGAAGGCCTATGCCTATGCAGATACTGCTTTTCAGATGGTTGTCAATAACGATGCCACTGACAAAGCCTCCATTTACTGGCTAGCCTACACCAAACACCGCCAAGGAAAATATGAAGAGGCGGAAATGCTGTACGATCGCTTTCTCCAGGAGATGCCTGACTCATTGTCTGCACTTGGTGATCTTGCCGATGTTGGGATTGAGAATTGCCGCTACGCCATCGTAGAGCTGGAAATGCCTAAAGACCTTAACATTCGTCACCTGGATACCCTGATCAATACGCCGGATTCAGAGTTTGCTCCTTCTGTTCTTGGCGATACTTTATATTATTCCTCACTGAATTTTCTCTACGAAAAAGACAAACACATTCCTCCCCGCCCCTACGCAAAAGTGTTGAACTCGATCAATGAAGCACCTGGAGTCCTTTTACCAAAGGGTTTCAACGTCGAAGGCCGCCACGTGGCCAACATGGCGTTCAATGAAGATCGGTCACTCGTTTTTTATACTGTTTGTGATTATCGAACAGATGACGATCTCAAATGTGACCTCTATTATCAACAACGATTGCCAGATGGACAATGGGCTGGTGCGAATATCTTGAACCTTAATCAATACGAATATACCAGTACGCATCCGACCGTGGGCTGGGACAAAGAAGCGGACCAGGAAATACTTTATTTTGTGTCTGACCGTCCTGGTGGAAAAGGCGGAAAGGACATTTGGGCCGCCTACATCGATGAAGAAGGGCAAGTCGGGGATCCCTTCAACCTAGAAGGTATCAATACTCCTAATGATGATATCACGCCTTTCTTTCATACGCCCTCCCAGAGACTGTATTTCAGCTCTGATGGTTATGAAACCTACGGAGGCTTCGATATTTATAATGTACAAAAGCAAGGTTTTGGTTGGAGTGAACCGTACAATATGGGTGCTCCCCTCAATTCCAGCTACGATGAAAAATACTATTTCCGCAGTGATTGCTCGGATGGCTACTTCGCCTCAAACCGCGAAGGTAGCATATACCTAATCGAAGCCAAAGAAACTTGCTGTGACGACATATATGCCGTGGTGACCGACCTCGGGATTGAATTAGAGGCATTTACTTTCAACAGTGAGGACAACAATAATCTGGAAGGTGCCACCATAAAGATCTATGAGGTAGGAAATGATCAAGACCCCGTTGCCGAAATCAAAAACCCGACCAGCAACGACTTTAGCATTCAACTGGAAAGGTGTAAAGAATATACGATAGTAACGTCTCGACCAGGTTTCAGCACCTCCACCATTCCATTGAATTTATCCGAGTTTGGAGGAGAATTTGGAGACGACATCCCCTCGGAATTTGATTATCCGAAAAAGGTTAAAAAAGACATCTACCTGGATCCGATCAAAGTACTACTGGTTGTGAAGCCATGTGGAAACACCGATGATGGTGCAGTCCCATTATTTGGAGTGCGAGCACTGCTCAATCTAATAGACGACGAATCAGGAGATCTCACTTTAGTAGCGGAAAAGGAAAACAGTATGGATGATCCCGATATGATCTTTACAGCCTACCTCAACAAACAATATCAATTGGTCTTGCGAAAGGAAGGTTACCTTGAAAGGACCGACACGATTATCATTACCGATGCTGATTATGAAGAGTACGGCGAACGGATTATTTTGGAAGGATGCCTCGAGCAAGATCCCTTTCCCGACATCCGGCTCTTTTTTGACAATGATGTACCTGGTAACCACCCCAATGACGCAACCATTGCTATCTACAATGAGTTGCTTGATACCTATATTGGACGAAAAGAAGAATACATCGAAAATTTCACCATCGATTTACCCGAAGATCAAAAATTTACCGTAGGACAAGTATCCAGAAATTTCTTTGAGCGGGATGTGACAATCGGCAGAGCGGAATTAAACAGGTTTGCCGTTCGCCTCCAGAAATTCCTCGAAATGGGGCATCACTTTGAAATCAATATCAGAGGATACGCTAGCCCAAGAGGTAAAGATGAATACAATGAATTGTTGAGTAGTCGTCGGATTACCAGTGTCTTGAATTATCTCGATTCCTTCGAAAATGGTGCATTGAAACCTTTTCAAGAATCAGGACAGCTTAATATCAGAACGGAAAACTACGGTGAATCCACCGCTGCTGCCGATATCAGTGATGAATTACGCGACCGCAAGAACTCTATCTTCAGTGTGATTGCCTCCGTAGAGCGAAGAGTGGAAATCATTGTTAAAAAACTAGAAGTTCCTAACGTAAAAGAAGAATAATCCTTTGAACATAATCATTATCAAAATTTAGAACAGTGAAAAAAAGAAGACTACATTGGATAAGTCTCGACACGCTGCACTTGCTCGGCCCCGGGGCAAGTTCTAAGCTCCAGTTGGCTAAAATATTGTTTTCCACTGTACTTGGCATTCTCTTACTTCCCGTGGTTTCCAAAGCTACACATATTGTCGGAGGAGAAATTGGATATAAATGCCTGGGAGACAATCGGTATGAAATTACACTAAATGTATACCGCGACTGCGACACTGGCGTCGAGCCATTTGACGACCCCGCCTACATTGCAGTTTATGATGGAGCCAATACGCTCATCAAGACACTGATCATCAACTTCATGGAGGATGATACGCTTAGTGCAGGGGTGTTTGACACCTGCCTAGTGGCTCCCAGCAATATCTGCGTCCATCGTACAACCTATCGCGGAACTGTCCAGTTGGACCCCGATCCGGTTGGAGGATTTTACGAGATCGCCTATACGCGTTGTTGCCGCAATGGAACCATTGCCAACATTGTCGATCCATTGTATACTGGTGCTGTCTACGACATCATGTTGACGAAAGAAGCCATGCGTCTGTGCAATAGCAGTCCCGTCATTAACGAGTGGCCGCCGATATTTATCTGCGTCAATACACCGATCGAATGGGATCATTCCGCCGCAGATGACTTTGATTCGGTCAATGATTCGATTGTATATCGTTTGTGCACTCCTAAGATTGGCGGTACCTTCGACGATCCCAAACCGATCCCACCGGAAAATCCGCCCCCTTTCGATACCTTGATCTGGAAATCCCCGGTATACAGCCTGGAAAATATGATGGGTATCGGCGATCCCAGAATTGGCGAGCCGCTGCAAATTGATCAGAAAACCGGGTTGCTTACGGGAATACCCACCATCCAAGGGCAATTCGTAGTGGGGATCTGTATTGATGAATACGATCAGGAAACGGGTAGACTTCTATCGCGAACAAGGCGGGACTTTCAATACAATGTAGGGGTCTGTATGGATGAATTAACGTTCGACATGGATTCGAAAGATTGCTCTGAAGACCTTGAATCCTTTTCCATTACTTTTACGACCAACGCCCCAATGCTGGAAAGCAGTATTGGCCAAATCGAACGTGTGAGTGGAAATACCTACACCATTCAAGACCTCATGGTCGGCGATTCCGTTGTAATTACTTACAGCAACAACTCCGGTATTTGTGTTTTGGAGACGACCATCACTTCACCTAACTGTAGCTGTGAGGCCAACGAAGATGTCAATCCACCGGTCAGTATCGGAGATATTGGCAACTGTGTTGGGGATGCGATTGCGCCATTAACAGCCATTGTAGAAGACGGACAAACCGTGGATTGGTACGATGCTCCAATAGGAGGAAACCTATTGGCTGCCGGCACAACGACCTTCATTACAACTACTCCGGGCACCTATTACGCTGAGGCCAGAGTTATTGCCAATGAATGTACCAGTTTGAGTAGAACCCCCTTTACGCTGATCATTAATGAATTGCCAGATATTTCTCTTACTAGTGAAGGGGCAATGTGTGCTGATGATTTACTGACTTACAGCGTGGCTTTTACTACAAATGTCTCCGATATTGCCGTAAGTTCCGGTATGCTGAACAGCAATGGCGAAAACAACTACATAGTCACCGGTATTGACACCAGCCTGGATCTTACCATCACGCTTACCGATATTGGCACCGGATGTAGCCGTGAGGAAACCATTATGCCTCCCAATTGCAGCTGCGATATGGTCGAAGTCATGCCTCCGGTTAGTGGAGGAGACCAACGAGTCTGTTCGGCAGATGGCATTCCTGCATTGACAGTTACTGTACCTGACGGGCAAACCGCGGATTGGTACGATGCCTCCATTAATGGCAACCTATTGGCTAGTGGAGTAACCTCATACATGCCTGATGGCCCGGGAACTTTCTATGCGGCCGCAAGAGTATTAATGAATGAATGTACGAGTCCTGAGCGTACTGCCATCACCTTAGTGGTAGACGAGACCCCTACATTCACATTAGACGCTGACGGCCCTCTTTGTGCGGATGACTTATTGTCCTATAGCATTTCGTTCATCAGCAATGCACCAAATGTAGCCGCATCTAATGGCACAGTCAATAAAACGGGCGACAGCACCTACACCGTAATGAACATACCTCCGGGCGAAAACATAACCATAACTGTTGAAGATACCAGCGGCAATTGTACGATCGAAGAAATGATTACCGCTCCAAATTGCGGGTGTGAAAATGAGAATGTTGCACCACCGGTCAGCGGTGGTGATCAGACAATTTGTGCTGGTGAACCGATACCGGCCCTAACGGCAACAGCCGGCAGCGGTGAAACGATTGACTGGTATGAAATGGCTACGGGAGGCAGTGCACTAGCCCTAGATACGAATGCT
>JANQRV010000013.1 GCA_028284395.1 Saprospiraceae bacterium | reverse complement strand
AATGATGCCTTTGGCTTTTTCGTCAGCGGCCCCGGTATTGATGGTACTTTTTCCAACCAATCGCAAAATGTGGCCCTGATTCCGGGAACCAATGATTTTGTGGCCATCAACTCCGTCAATCACCGAACGAACGAAGATTTTTACATCAATAATACCACCTCGGCGGATGCCTCTAGCTGCAACATCGAATTTCAGGATAACCCAAATTTACAACTGATTGAATACGACGGTTTCACTACGGTATTGGAGGCTACTTTAAAGCTCATTCCTTGCGAGACCTATCACATCCGTTTCGTCGTCGGAGATGTTGGAGATAACTTTTACGATTCTGCAGTATTTTTGGAGGCAGGGAGCTTTAACTTAGGCGGGGAGGTGCTATTGAATGCTGACCTGCCCGAAGATGCACCTCCTGAAACTTCCTACATGGTGCAAGAAGGGTGTGATACCGGTTATTTTGTTTTTGAACGAGCAGACCTGTCAACATTACAATTTCCACTCACTGTCAACTTCAAAAGGAGTGATTTGAGTACAGCTGTAGAGGGTATGGACTACGATAGTCTTCCTCCCTCGATTACCATTCCATCCGGAGAGACCAAGGCTCGATTACCGGTCAAAATTTTTAATGATTTTACCCGGGAAAGTGCTGAGAAATTGGTGCTTGAACTGGATATTCCCTGTGCCTGCTACACGGGAGTAGCAGAAATGATCATTGAGGATTCACCTGTGTTTCGGGTCGAGTTGAATGATATGTTGGTGTGTAAAGGCGATCAGACAATCTTGTCTCCGAGCATCGAAGGAGGGACACCTCCTTTTTCCTATTTATGGGAGGATAGTACCAGCCGCGGTGCTCGTGCGGTAACACCAGAGGTTTCCAGCAATTACGACGTGACCATTACGGATGCTTGCGAAAACTTTCTGGAACGCAGCGTCCGGGTCCGGGTCAAAGAAGCCCCTGCAGTATTTATCGATGGCCGCCGGGAAATTTGTGAGGGCGACACCGCGCTGTTACCGGTTTCTTTCCAAGGGGATCCTCCTTACGAAATCACCTACGGTCGAAATAATGTGATCGAAAGGACCATTAGCAACATCAGAACCAATCCATACCTATTGCCGGTTACCGGCGAAGGGATCTACAACATTATAAATTTTACCGATAGCATTTGTGTGGGTGATTATAGTGGCTCGGCCGAAGTGGTCGTAAAGCGCATCGATGCCGATTGGAAAACGACACCGGTTAGTTGCCCTGAAAAGGCCGATGGGATGATTCGTGTAGAGGTTGAAGGTGCGAGCCCTCCCTACCGATTTGATTGGAGTTCGGGCAATGGTAATACGACTAATCCAGTTGATCTTTCTGCAGGGGAGCACTCTTTTACGGTCACGGATTCTGAGGGCTGCCAAAAGGTTTATTCTGCCTCGATTGGCCGGCCGGACCCAATTGAACAAGTCCGGTTCAGGTGCGAAGACCTCAGCCGCGGTATCATTCAGGTAGAAGCTTCAGGAGGGGAAGCTCCCTATACTTATGCCATTGATGGAACCAATTTTCAGTCGAACGAATTGTTCCAAAATCTAGTGCCGGGTAATAGCTATGACCTCACCGTCAAAGATAGCAAGCAGTGCTTGCTCAGTCAGTCTTTTACCATGCCGGCGCCTTTTACCCAGATGGTTGATATTCCCAAGGAAATCCGATTGGACATCGGTCAAAATTATGCCGTGACCCCGGAATTGGGCATTCCCGAAGAATTAGTTAGCGACGTCGTATGGTCGCCTAACACCTTCCTGAGCTGTGGTGATTGCCTGTCGCCAACCATCGCTCCGCTCGAAGACGAGTTTTATACGCTCAAGGTAGTGGATCAATTTGGTTGTTCAGGGACGGCATCAACAACCGTTAAGGTAAAAAGAGATGTGAAAATCTTTGTTCCGGATGCCTTCTCCCCGAACGGAGATGACCGCAATGAATGGCTGACTGTATTCGCGAATGCGTGGCAGGTGACCGCCGTCAAAAATTTTCAGGTTTTTGATCGTTGGGGCACCTTGATTTTTGAAAATGCCGACTTTTCTCCCAACGATCTGGAAAGTGGCTGGAACGGTAAAATGAATGGCCACAGAATGCCCACCGGAGTTTACGTCTATTTTGCTACTGCCGAACTGATCGATGGTACCCAGGAAGTGATTCGAGGCCAGGTCTTGCTGGTGAATTGAGGGGGCTTGTTTCTTTGGTTACTATTGCTACTATTGCAACCACCACAGCATCAACTTAACAACCCCAAAATCTTTTATTACCTTTCCGCATCGATAGATTTCGATATCTTGAATCAGCAATTCATATAAATCATGCAGAGTTTAATTTTGGCCGATAGTCATTTTGTCTTATGGGCTATTTTGGTCGTAGTTTCGGCCGTATGTGCTTTTGGGGAAAGAAAAGGTTGGTTTGGTAGCATTTCCGGGGCTCTGGTGGTGATATTGGTTATGGGGGTTTTTGCCTCTATCGGGTTGGTACCTTCGGCTTCTGATTCAACATTGGAAGTACCGGTCTATGATTTTGTATTTACTTATGTAGTGCCGATTGCGATTCCGCTTTTACTGTTCAGTGCCGATTTAAAAAAGATCGTACGGGAGTCGGGCCGATTATTGGGGATTTACCTGATTGGTTCGCTTGGAGTTGTTCTGGGTGCCGTCGTTGCATCTTTCATTTTTGATTTGGGAGCGGAAACTCATAAAGTTGCCGGTACTTTTATCGGTACCTACACTGGCGGGAGTGTAAATTTTATGGCGGTTGCTGCCACTCTTGATTTTCTGGAAAACCCTCTTTTTCCGGCGACGATTGCGGTAGACAATGTATTTACCAATATCTATATAGCCTTTCTATTTTTCCTACCGGCATTTTCCTGGCTGGCTAAGAGGTTTCCGGATTACCAGGCGGAATTAGAAACCGTCAACGTAGGTCAATTGGTATCCGACGACACGGTTGGTCCAACTTTGATGGAAAGACTTGCTACTGTCTTGGCTATAAGCAGTATAATCTGCGCTGTAGGACTTTTTTTGTCTCCTTTGATATCGAGAAGCTTGGGAACAGAAATCAATCTGGACCTATTGGTCGTGACGCTCCTCATCCTGATACTGGCCAATGTGTTCCCCAAATGGCTCCAAAAAATGGAATCGGAGGCCTATGAATTGGGTATGCTATTATTATATGTATTTCTTGGCGTGATCGGAGCCGCTTCCGACATTCGCGAAATGTTCACTGCTACGCCTGCGATTTTGCTTTTTGCGATGATTACACTTATCGTTCATTTTCTCGTCTGTCTGCTGGGGGGGAAGATGTTGGGAATGAGCTTAAAAGAGATCGCGGTTGCCTCTGCCGCTAATGCCGGTGGTCCTTCCACTTCAGCTCCTATGGCCGCTACTTTTGGTATGAAAAAAGCCGTCACACCTGCGGTATTGATCGGAGTCCTGGGATACGTTATCGGCACCTTTTTAGGGGTCGGAACTGGCCTGCTATTAAAATCCTAATTACAGCTTTGTTTTTCAAACTAAAAATAATACCTTTGCATTCGCTTTGGAAAAAGCTGTATGTAAATTCATTGCAAATTCAATATTAATAAGGATTTATGCCTACTATAAATCAACTCGTACGTAAAGGAAGAAAGCAAATTGTGACGAAGAGTAAGTCTCGGGCCTTAGACGGCAATCCACAAAGACGTGGTGTTTGCACGCGGGTTTATACGACCACTCCTAAGAAACCGAACTCTGCTTTACGTAAAGTTGCCAAGGTGCGTCTGACGAATGGTCTGGAGGTAATCGCCTACATTCCCGGTGAGGGCCACAATCTTCAAGAGCACTCTATTGTACTAGTGCGTGGAGGTCGGGTCAAGGATTTACCTGGGGTAAGATATACGATCGTAAGGGGGGCATTGGATACTGCCGGTGTTACCGACCGTTTGCAAAGTCGTTCTAAGTACGGAACTAAGCGTCCTAAATCCTAATGATTAATTATGTTTCATTTTAGAAACCTCTAATGTAAAAACATGAGAAAAAGAAAGCCAAAGTTAAGAGTCATAGAACCGGATCCGAGATATAAAGATCCGATGGTGACCCAGTTTGTCAATAACTTAATGTTGCAAGGAAAGAAGAGTGTTGCCTTCAAGGTATTTTACGATGCGATGGACATCATTAAGGAACGTACCAAACAGGACGAACATGGCATTTGGAAAAAAGCTTTAAACAATGCAATGCCGCAGGTTGAGGTAAGAAGCCGCCGAATTGGAGGGGCTACTTTTCAAATACCTACGGAAATCAGAGCAAAACGCAAGATCTCGATCGGTATGAAGTGGCTGATCAAATTTGCCCGTGGCAGAAGTGGGAAGGGAATGGCTGAAAAATTGGCCGCAGAGTTGATCGCAGCTAGTAAGGGAGAAGGAGCTGCTGTGAAGCGCAAGGAGGATACCCACAAGATGGCAGAATCGAATCGGGCGTTCGCTCACTTCAGGGTTTAGTACTTTTAATTGTTGGAATATCAAAATTTTACAACCAAATCAGTTTAAAATTTAACAATCCCTGAAAAGTAGAATTTATCATGGCTAAAGATTTAAAGTTTACAAGAAATATTGGTATCGCCGCCCACATTGACGCTGGAAAGACGACGACGACAGAGCGGGTGTTGTATTATACGGGTATCAGTCATAAGATTGGTGAGGTACACGACGGTGCCGCTACCATGGACTGGATGGAGCAGGAGCAGGAACGCGGTATTACCATTACTTCGGCAGCTACCAAGACCAGCTGGAAGTGGAAAGATCAGGATTATTCAATTAACATCATCGATACTCCCGGCCACGTTGACTTTACGGTGGAGGTAGAGCGTTCTCTAAGGGTGTTGGATGGTGTTGTTGCTCTATATTGTGCAGTTAGTGGTGTGGAACCTCAATCAGAAACGGTATTCCGCCAAATGGATCGCTACAAGGTTCCAAGAATCGGATTCGTCAATAAGATGGATCGCTCTGGTGCAGATTTCTTCAATGTTGTTGAAGACATTAAGGATAAGCTGGGAGCCAATGCCATTCCTTTACAGGTGCCGATTGGAGCGGAAGAGCGTTTCAAAGGTGTTGTCGACTTAATCACCAACCAGGCAATTGTTTGGAACGAGCACGACATGGGAATGACCTTCGAAGTCATTGAAACACCTGCTGATTTGGTGGATGTTGTCGCTGAAAAGCGGGAACAATTGCTAGAAGCGGTTGCAGAGTACGATGAAACATTGATGGAAAAGTACTTTGAAGATCCCAATTCAATTTCTGCTGAAGAAATTCGTGCAGCCATCCGCGAGGCGGTTCTCGATATGAGTATTATGCCGATCATGTGCGGATCTGCTTTCAAGAATAAAGGAGTTCAGGCGGTATTGGATGCCGTTTGCGCCTTCATGCCTTCACCATTGGACGTCGATGCGATTGAAGGTACCAATCCTCATAACGACAATCCGGAGGTACGCAAGCCAAGCGTAGATGAACCATTTGCTGCATTGGCGTTTAAGATCGCTACCGACCCTTACGTAGGTCGTTTGGCTTTCTTCCGTGTATATTCCGGTGCTTTGGATGCGGGTTCTTATGTAATGAATACACGTTCTGGCAAGAAAGAGAGGATTTCCCGTCTGTATCAAATGCACTCCAATAAGCAAAACCCGATTGACCGGGTTGAAGCAGGAGATATTGCTGCTGCCGTTGGATTCAAAGATTTGAAGACCGGTGATACCATTTGTGACCCATCCAAACAGATCGTGCTAGAAAGTATGACTTTTCCCGATCCGGTAATCGGTATTGCCGTAGAGCCTAAGTCTCAGAAGGATTTGGATAAATTGGGTATGGCGTTGGCAAAGTTGGCGGAAGAAGATCCAACTTTCCGCGTACGGTACGATGAAGATACCAACCAAACCGTCATCAGCGGTATGGGAGAATTGCACTTGGAGATCATTGTTGATCGCCTGAGACGCGAATTCAAAGTTGAATGTAACCAGGGGCAACCCCAGGTAAACTATAAAGAAGCTCTCACTACTTCGGTTTCTCACCGTGAGCGTTTGAAGAAACAAACGGGTGGTTCCGGTCTTTTCGCCGATATGGAATTTGAATTGGGACCTGCTGACGAGGAATTCCTCGAAAGCGACAACTTCAAAAACGGAAAGGAGAAATTGCAGTTCGAGTGGGCCATTGTCGGTGGTTCTATTGATAAAAACTATCAAAAGCCGATCAGAGACGGTTTTACTGCCATGATGGACAACGGTATCCTGGCCGGGTACGGCATCGACAGTATGAAAGTACGGGTGTTTGACGGTTCTATGCACGCGGTGGATTCAAAGCCAATTGCCTTTGAATTGTGTGCAAAAGAAGGATTCCGAGCTGCTGCCCATAAGGCAAAGCCGGTCATCATGGAGCCAATCATGAAGCTCGAAGTAGTTACGCCTGAAGAATACGTAGGACCGGTTATCGGTGACCTTAACCGACGTCGTGGTCTTCCCAAAGGTCAAGAGCCTCGTACCGGTGGTGCCATCGCCATTCAGGCGGATGTTCCACTTTCAGAAATGTTTGGTTACGTAACAACTTTGCGTACCATTACATCCGGTAGAGCAAGTTCAACCATGGAGTTTTCTCATTACTCAGAAGTGCCAGCGAGTATTTCTAAAGAAGTAATTGAGAAAGCGAAGGGAGAAGTAAGTGTATAAAAAGATTGATATTGGGGCGTCCTGTGGATGCCCCATTGTCTAGTATTAATAAATATAATTTGGCATGAATCAGAAGATTAGGATCAAACTTCGTTCTTACGACCACAATTTGGTAGATAAGTCAACGGAGAAAATTGTGAAAACAGTGCGTAATAGTGGTGCTGTTGTAACTGGTCCGATTCCGCTGCCCACCGAGAAGAAAGTCTTTACCGTACTGCGTTCGCCGCACGTCAACAAGAAATCTCGGGAGCAGTTCCAGTTACGCACGCACAAGCGTCTTATCGAAATTTACACGCCTACACAGAAGACGGTCGATGCGTTATCCAAGTTGGAATTGCCCAGCGGGGTCGATATTCAAGTTAAGTTGACGTAGACAAGGAGGGTGTGATGCCGGTACGGTTGGCCCTGTGCCTTCCTGCCTGATTTCGTTTTCACTTTCGAATGGTTCTCTTTTTATTATTTGTGATAGTCTTCTATCATGTAAAAACTTTTACTGATGAATGGATTAATCGGTAGAAAAGTCGGGATGACTAACATCTTTGATCAAGATGGGATTAACGTGGCTTGTACTGTTGTAGAGGCAGGCCCTTGTATTGTAACTCAGATAAAGTCAGAAGAGTCGGATGGGTATGATGCAATTCAACTTGGATTTGGTGAAGCTAAAACCAAGAATACTTCTAAGGCTCAACAAGGACACTTGCAAAAAGCAAAGACCGGCCCCAAGCGTAAAATTGTGGAATTCAGAGACTTTGACATCGTAGAGAAGCAATTGGGGGAAATTATAAAAGTAGATGAAGTATTTGAGGAGGGAGATTTCGTCAATGCAATTGGTACTTCGAAAGGGAAGGGTTTTCAAGGGGTTGTTAAAAGACATGGATTTGCCGGGGTAAACGATGCGACGCACGGTCAGCACAATCGCCAACGTGCACCCGGGTCGATAGGTGCCGCTTCTTATCCGGCAAGGGTATTCAAGGGTATGCGGATGGCAGGACGCACCGGTGGCAACAGAGTAAAAATCAAGAACCTTAGAATTGTAAGAATTTTACCGGATAGAAATCTCATATTAGTAAAGGGCGCCATTCCGGGTCATAAAGGATCATTCATTGTTTTAGAGAAGTAGATGCTGCTCTCTTATACAATTATTGAAATATAAATTAAGAGCGATGAAACTGGATGTTTTTAATATTCAAGGCGAGAAGACGGGGAGATCGGTTGATTTACCGAAGGAGGTTTTCGAAATCGAACCCAATGAGCACACTGTTTATCTGGCAGTGAAGCAATATTTGGCTCACCAAAGACAAGGTACGCATAAGTCCAAGGAACGTGGAGAGATCCGGGGTTCTACTCGTAAGCTGAAACGTCAAAAAGGAACTGGTACTGCTCGTGCCGGTAGTATGAACAACCCTGTATTCCGTGGAGGAGGTCGCATTTTTGGTCCTCGACCCAGAGCTTACAATGTTAAGCTGAACAAGAAGGTTAAAGATCTGGCTAGGAAGTCTGCTCTTTCCAGTAAGGCCGCTGCAGGGGAAATTGTCATCGTCGAAGATTTCTCATTTGATACGCCGAAGACCGCTGAATATCTGAATATTCTAAGATCTCTGAATTCAGATACTTCTAAATCCGTTTTTGTTACTACGGACCATGAAAAGGAAGTGTATCTCTCGAGTCGGAATTTGCCGAAAGCGTCGGTGACCAGAGCGGAGGATCTGAATACCTATCAGATTTTGAATGCTGGTACTTTGATTCTTTCCGAAGGAGCCGTAGCGAAGATAACAGCTTCATTTTCTTAGACAGCAGACAATAACTTTTTAAGCTTAATAAAATGGCAAAGAAGAATATTTTAGTCAAGCCGATTGTGACAGAAAAATCAGAGATGCTTTCTAGTGATCTGAATCAATATGTCTTTTTGGTGGAAAGAAAAGCCAATAAAATCGAAATCAAGAAGGCAGTAGAAGAGATGTACGGCGTTGCGGTAGAGTCTGTCAATACCTTGATTATGCCGGGGAAAACCAAGACCCGCTATACCAAAACCGGTATGCAGAGAGGTCGTAAACCTACATTCAAGAAAGCGGTGGTTACCCTGAACGAAGGCGAAGAGATCGATTTCTTTAGCGATATTTAATTAAAATCAGAAGAAATGGCAGTTAAAAAATATAGTCCGGTAACTCCTGGTACTCGCTTCAGAGTAGGGAACGCATTTACGGAAATTACGACTAGTAAGCCGGAAAAGAGCTTGTTGAAGCCATTGAAGAAGTCCGGTGGCCGTAATAACTCGGGAAAAATGACCGTCCGTCAACGTGGTGGTGGCCACAAGCGTAGATATCGCGTCATCGATTTCAAAAGAAATAAAGACGGCATCAATGCAACGGTGAAGACCATTGAATACGATCCAAACCGTTCGGCATTTATCGCCTTACTGGAATATGCTGACGGAGAAAAGAGGTACATCGTCGCGCCCGACAAATTGAAAGTAGGTGATACGGTCGTTTCCGGCGAAGGGGCTGCTCCAAATGTTGGAAATACCCTTTTTCTTAGAAATATCCCGTTGGGTTCTACCATCCACGCCATCGAGATGCAGCCCGGTAAAGGAGCGGTTTTGGCACGGAGCGCCGGAACTTACTGCACGCTCATGAACCGAGAAGAACGATACGCCATTGTAAAATTACCATCCGGTGAGGTAAGAAGAATTTTGGTGACTTGCCGTGCTACAATTGGCACGACTTCCAATCCAGATCATAGTTTACAGGTATTGGGTAAAGCAGGGCGGAAGCGCTGGTTGGGCAAACGTCCGCGCGTAAGAGGGGTTGCGATGAACCCCGTTGATCACCCAATGGGTGGTGGTGAAGGTAAGGCTTCTGGTGGTCATCCAAGGTCTCGTACGGGAATCATGGCGAAAGGGCAGAAAACCCGGAACCCGAAGAAGCATTCCAGTAAATTGATTATTTCTAAGAGAAAATCTTCTAAAAAATAATAGTTATGCCTAGGTCATTAAAGAAGGGTCCATACGTTTATTATAAGCTTTTGAAGAAACTGTCTAAAGCTAAGGAGTCGAATAAGAAAGTCGTGATCAAGACCTGGTCAAGATCTTCCATGATCATTCCGGATATGGTAGGAGAGACCATTGCGGTGCATAATGGCAAAACCTTCGTTCCGGTTTTCGTTACCGAAAACATGGTTGGACATAAATTGGGAGAATTTTCCCCAACGCGGAATTTCAGAGGCCACGCCGGTAATCGCAAAAAGTAGATAAGTAATTCAACTTGATATAAATTATAAAAAATGGAAGCTGTTGCTAAGTTGAAAAATTGTCCGATGTCCGTAAGAAAGATGCGGTTGGTTATTGACAACATCAGAGGCAAAGACATCGAAGAAGCGTTAGATATTTTGCGCTTCACCAAAAAAGAGGCAGCGGTCTGGGTAGAGAAAGTACTCATCTCCGCTATTGCCAACTGGGAATACAAACAAGGGGATATGGATGCGGATGATTACGACCTCTATGTCAAAACCGCTTTTGCGGATGCAGGGCCGATGTTGAAGCGTTTTCGCCCAGCACCGCACGGACGGGCACACCGAATCCGCAAGCACACCAACCACGTAACCATCGTAGTTGAAAATAGAGTGCCAATCGACGAAGAAGCAGCGGACGAAGAAGAGTAAAATCAGAAATGAATTAATTAATAATTTATAGTATGGGTCAAAAGACTAATCCAATAGGTAACCGTTTAGGGATCATTCGTGGCTGGGATTCGAACTGGTACGGTGGAAAGAATTATGCAGACAAAGTGGTTGAAGACGATAAGATCAGAACCTATTTGAATGCACGTATCCACAAAGGAGGCATCGCACGAATCATCATCGAGCGTACCCTTAAGAGAATTACCGTGACTATCCACACTTCGCGGCCGGGGATCATCATTGGTAAGGGAGGTCAGGAAGTAGATAAGATCCGGGAGGAACTCAAGAAGTTGACCAAGAAAGATGTGCAGATCAATATCATCGAAATCCGTAAGCCGGAAATGGATGCCGCCATCGTTGCCGAGTCGATTGCCAAGCAATTGGAAGCCAGAATCAACTATCGCCGGGCAATCAAAATGGCTATTCAGTCTACCATCAGAGCGGGGGCAGAAGGAGTGAAAGTGAGGATTTCCGGTAGGTTGAATGGTGCAGAAATGGCTCGTTCTGAAGAATACAAGGAAGGGCGTACACCCCTGCATACTTTCCGTGCCGACATCGATTATTCTTTGAAGGAAGCACTGACGATCTACGGTAAGATCGGGATCAAAGTCTGGATCTGTAAAGGAGAAGTACTTGGAAAACGCGATCTCTCCCCCCACGTTGGCGTCGCCAAGAAAGACAAACGTAGATCTGGCGGTCAAGGAAACCGGGAACGTGGAGGAAACCGCCGTGGTGGTGGACGAAATCAGAGAGGTCAAAGAAATAATCGCAGAGGCTAGTTTTAGTCGAAGAATTGTATTAACTTTGCCGCGCTTTTTTCGGGTCGTTGTTGCGGCCTAACAGTAAAATGTAATAAAAAATGTTACAACCGAAAAGAACTAAGTATCGCAAGCAAATGAAGGGAAGAATTAAAGGACTTGCCTATAAAGGCAGTAAAGTTTCCTTTGGTTCTTATGGTTTGAAGGCACTCACTTCCGGGCGGATTACCAACCGGCAGATCGAAGCAGCACGGATTGCGATGACGAGATATATGAAGAGGGAAGGAAAGGTTTGGATCCGGATTTTTCCAGACAAGCCCATTACTGCAAAACCTCAGGAAGTAAGGATGGGTAAAGGTAAAGGGGCCTTGGATCATTACGTTGCCGTAATCAAGCCGGGAAGAATAATGTTCGAAATCGACGGTATTCCTTACGAGACTGCGGCTGAGGCTTTGCGTCTTGCTGCGCAAAAATTGCCGGTATTAACAAAAGTGGTTATCAGACCTGATCTGGTTGAAAACCTTAAATAAATCTTTAGAGAAATGGCATCTAAGAAATATTTAGAATTGCAGGATTTTTCCAATGAAGAATTGGCCAGCGAGTTGCAACAGACGGAAGCCCAATACCAGAAATTGCGTTTCGATCACGCAATCAAAGGGATGGATAACCCATTGGTTTTGAGAGAAGTGCGCAGAGATATTGCCCGGATTAAAACAGAGGTTCGTCGCCGCGAGTTGGAAGCAGGTTCTGCTGAAGATTTGGCCAATCGTTCTCGGATTAGAGCACGTAGAAGGCGCCAGAAGTAAATCAAGGACTATAAACGTTAAGTTATTTAAAATGGCAGAAAATAAACTTAGAAAGCAAAGAACCGGAGTAGTGGTTAGTACTGCTATGGATAAGACGATCTCCGTTAGTGTAGAAAGAAGACTACGCCACCCCATCTACGGTAAATATGTGAAGAAGACCAAGAAGTTTATGGTCCATGATGAGAAGAATGAGTGCAATGTAGGAGATAAGGTCCGGATCATGGAATCTAGACCTTTGAGCAAGCGGAAACGCTGGAGTCTTGTAGAGATCGTGGAAAGAGCAAAATAGATTTATTCCAATATTAATTGTTGAAAGATGATACAGCAAGAATCAAGACTCAGAGTTGCCGATAACAGCGGAGCAAAAGAAGTACTCTGTATAAGAGTATTGGGGGGGTCGAAGCGCCGTTATGCCAGTATTGGCGATACCATCGTCGTAACCGTTAAGGAATCCAGTCCGGGTGGACTGAAGAAAGGTACGGTGACTAAGGCGGTAGTCGTTCGGACCAAAAAGGAAATTAGAAGAAGAGATGGGTCTTATATTCGTTTCGACGACAATGCAGTGGTTTTATTAAATGCTGCTGATGAACCTCGCGGAACCCGTATCTTCGGACCGGTTGCCCGTGAATTGAGAGAAAAGGACTATATGAGGATTGTATCCCTCGCGCCGGAGGTATTGTAGCATGCTAAAAATTCATTAAGAAATGGCAAGGCAAAAGAAACAAAGTCAGCACAAGCTTAAGATCAAGAAAGGAGACAAGGTGTTTGTGATTGCAGGTAGTTACAAAGATCTTGGTCGTTCGCGGGAAGTCTTGGAAGTTTTTCCCGGCAAGAACCGAGTCATTGTTGACGGTGTGAATATAGTGAAAAGGCATACCAAGCCAACACAGGATGATGCAGGTGGTATTAAAGAAATGCCCGCACCCATCCACGTTTCGAACATCATGCTGGCTGATCCGAAGACTGGCGAAGCGACTCGCGTCGGTAGAAAGCGCCTGGAAAGTGGGAAACTGGTCAGATATTCTAAAAAATCAGGAGAAACTATAGACTGATGAGTTACTATCCGAATTTTAAGAAAAAATATAGAGAAGAGGTCGTTCCGGCATTGCTTGAACAGTTCAAGTATGACTCGGTGATGCAGGTTCCGAAACTGGAAAAGATTTGTCTGAATCAGGGAGTGGGAGAAGCGACCCAGGACAAGAAACTGGTCGATACTGCCCTGGCAGAAATGTCTGCTATTTCCGGTCAGAAGGCCGTTCCTACCAAAGCAAAGAAGTCAGTATCGAATTTTAAGCTGAGAGAAGGAATGACCATTGGTGCCAGAGTGACGCTTCGGGATAATCAGATGTACGAATTCCTGGAACGATTGGTAACCGTTGCTCTGCCACGGGTGCGTGACTTCCGTGGGATCAGCGATAAGAGTTTTGATGGAAGAGGAAACTACTCTTTAGGAATTAAAGAACAAATTATCTTTCCTGAGATCGACATCGATAAGGTAAACAAGATTAGCGGAATGGACATCACCATTGTTACTTCGGCAAAAACGGATGCGGAAGCATTGGCTTTGTTAAAGTTGATGGGATTGCCCTTCAAGAATCAACGTAATTCATAAAAACAATAGACATGGCAAGAAAGTCAGTTGTTGCAAGAGAAAGAAAAAGAGCACGTTTGTGCAAGAAATATGAAGATTTACGCCAGAAGCTAAAAGAAGAAGGCCGTTGGGACGAATTGGACAGATTACCACGTAACTCGAATCCGATCCGTTTGCACAACCGTTGCCGACTGACTGGACGCCCTAAAGGATACATGCGTCAATTCGGGATTTGCCGGGTAAAGTTTCGTGAAATGGCCCTGGAAGGAAAAATTCCGGGTGTGACAAAAGCAAGTTGGTAGCATCCCTCTTGCCGGTTAAAACTTAATGTGTAAAGAATTTATAAGCATAATAAAATGGTAGTAACGGATCCAATAGCTGATTATTTGACCAGAATTCGCAATGCTCAACAAGCGGGGCATCGCATCGTGGATATCCCTACTTCTAAGCTAAAGAAAAGAATTACGGAAATTCTGTACGATCAGGGGTATATTTTGAAGTATAAGTTTGACGACGAGAATGAAGGAGGTAAAAGACCGGTGATCAAGATTGCCTTGAAATACGACCCGGTCACCCGGAAGCCAGTGATCAGGAAATTGGGTAGGATCAGTAAACCAGGTTTGCGTAAATACGCTAAAGCTACTGAAGTGCCTCGGATCATCAATGGTTTGGGGATTGCTATTGTTTCTACGTCCAAGGGATTGATGACAGACAAGCAGGCTCGTGCTGAGAATGTGGGAGGGGAGTTGTTGTGTTATGTTTATTAAAATTATCAGTTGAAAATTCATTTACCATGTCCAGAATAGGAAAAGCTCCGATCGATTTACCAAAAGGTGTTGAAATTAATGTCAGCAAAGGGAATTTGGTCACCGTCAAAGGGCCAAAAGGAGAGTTGATGCAGCAAATCGATGCCGATCTGTCGGTAAAAATTGAGGACGGAGTGCTGACGGTAGAACGACCAACCGAACAGAAAAGGCATCGTGCAATGCACGGCTTATACCGTTCGTTGATCAACAATATGGTAACCGGAGTGACCAAGGGTTATGTAAAAGAACTTGAATTGGTAGGGGTTGGTTATCGCGCGAATAATACCGGGCAATTATTAGAATTATTGTTGGGATATTCCCACCCGATCATGTTTGCCCTTCCACCGGAAGTAAAGTTGGAGACCATTTCCGAAAAAGGGAAAAACCCTCGAATTAAGCTGGAAAGCATCGATAAGCAGTTGATCGGTCAGATTGCGGCAAAAATCCGTGCTTTCCGTAAGCCTGAGCCTTATAAGGGCAAAGGTATTCGCTTCGTTGGAGAAGAAATTAGAAGAAAAGCTGGTAAAGCAGCTGCTAAATAGAATTCACCATGCGTCTTGGGTTTGGAAGTTGATTTCCATTCACTAACGACAGAAATAGAAAGTGAAATGAAGTTTTCAAAAGTTAATAGGAGAAGAAATATCCGTTATCGGATCCGAAAAAATGTGAGGGGGACCGCTCAGAAACCCAGATTGAGCGTTTTCAGAAGTAACAAAGAAATTTATTGTCAGTTGATCGATGATGTCAATGGCGTCACGATTGCTGCTGCATCCTCCCGTGAAGCGGGTGTACCGAAAGATGGAAACAAAGTTGCTCAGGCTCAGCATGTCGGCAAATTGGTCGGTGAGCGCGCCAAGGCTAAAGATGTATCCACCGTTGTGTTTGACCGCAGTGGATATTTGTATCACGGTAGAGTTAAAGCGCTAGCAGATGGCGCCAGAGAAGCCGGATTATCGTTATAATTTATAATTAGATTTCAATGTCGAACAACAACAGAAATTCAAGTAGGATTAAACCTTCAGAGACAGAATTGAAGGAAAAGTTGGTGAATCTGAATCGTGTTGCCAAAGTGACAAAAGGGGGACGTACCTTCAGTTTTGCTGCAATTGTTGTGGTTGGGGACAGCAATGGAACCATTGGCCATGGATTGGGGAAAGCGCGTGATGTTTCTGAAGCGATATCTAAAGCTGTTGACGATGCCAAGAAGAACCTAATTAAGGTTCCGCTCTATAAGGGGACGATCCCACACGAGCAGAAGGGGAAGTATGGTGCTGGTAAAGTACTGATCAAACCAGCTTCCGATGGTACCGGTGTAATTGCGGGTGGTGCCATGCGTGCAGTTTTTGAGATGGCCGGTGTACAAAACGTATTGGCGAAGTCACAGGGTTCTTCAAATCCTCACAATGTTGTTAAAGCGACCATCGATGCACTTTCTAAATTGAGAAGTCCGCTTGCCATTGCGAAAGCGAGGAACATCAGTATGGAAAAACTTTTTAATGGTTAATTCAATAACCAAGTAAGTCAAAGAACATGGCAAAGATCAAAATAACACAAGTTAAAAGCATCATTGATAAGTCGAAGCGTCAGAAGGCGACGATCGAAGCCCTTGGCTTGAGAAAGATCAACCATTCTGTGGTACACGAGGCGACTCCTCAAATCTTGGGAATGGTAGCAAAGGTTCAGCACATCGTGAAGGTGGAAGATGCAAAATGATCTGAGAGGATAATTTAGTTTATTAATTTTTTAGATTGCAAAATCTAGGTGGAATGAAACTTCAAAGTTTAAAGCCGGCAAAGGGTTCGGTAAAGAAGAGTAAGCGCATAGCTAGGGGTATTGGTTCTGGTAAGGGACGTACATCGACCCGCGGACATAAAGGTGCAAAATCCCGTTCAGGATATAAACGTAAGCGTAACTTTGAAGGTGGACAAATGCCACTGCAAATGCGTTTGCCAAAGAGAGGTTTCAGAAACATCAATCGGGTAGCATACGTTCCAATTAATGTGGATCGCTTAAATGCCATTGCAGAAAAACACAATCTGACCAGCATTGATCTGGAAACTTTGATTGCTCACGGCATTGTCCGTAAAACCGATAAAGTAAAAATTCTCGGTAATGGGGAGTTAAATTGTAAACTTACTGTTACTGCACACGCATGTTCAGCTTCTGCCCAAAAGGCTATTGAAGCCGGAGGAGGATCCATCACACTTGTCGGGGCTGCTCAAAATACTGATAATTAAGCAAATCAGGAGTTTTGATGCCGACTCGATTGCATTGAGAATTGTGGCAGTTTTTTTGAAATAAGAATCGAAAAAGTATGAAAAAGTTAATTACCACCCTACAAAATATCTGGAAGATCAAGGAATTGAGGAACAGGATTCTCTTCACGATGGGTATGTTAATGGTTTACAGATTCGGTTCATATGTGGTTCTGCCAGGAGTTATTCCGGCCGCTTTGGAAAACCAACAAACGGGGGCTCCCAGTGATCTTTTGGGACTCATCAATATATTTACCGGTGGGGCATTCCAGAATGCTGCCATCTTCGCTCTTGGTATCATGCCGTATATCACAGCATCGATTATCATTCAATTGCTGGGTTTTGCGGTACCTTACTTCCAGCGTCTCCAACAAAAGGAGGGGGAATCCGGAAGAAAGAAATTAAGTCAAATTACTCGTCTTTTGACGGTGGCCATCACTTTAGTACAGGGTGGAGGATATTTGGCATACATTCGTTCTCAAGGTGCCGTTGATCCATCGATTCCTCCCGGGATCTTTTGGTTGTCGAGCATTATTATCTTATCGACAGGAACCATTTTTGCAATGTGGTTGGGTGAACGGATCACCGATAAAGGAATCGGAAATGGTGTGTCTTTATTGATTACCATTGGTATCATTGCTTCTTTACCCCAGGCATTCATTTTTGAATTTCAATCACAGCTTGAAAATGCCGGGTTGATCTTATTTGTTCTGGAATTGGCAATCCTCTTTGTGGTGATGATGGCCACGGTCCTCGTTGTACAAGGTGTGCGAAAGATTCCGATCCAATTCGCAAAGCGAATGGTTGGTAGAGGGAATTCAGCGATGCCAGCTTCCGGTGCACGCGATTACATTCCACTAAAAGTGAACGCAGCAGGGGTAATGCCCATCATCTTTGCTCAGGCTTTAATGTTTTTGCCAGCAACGATTGCACCACTTATTGCCGGACAAGATGCCGATATTAACACCAGTTTTGTCATGCGGGAATTGACCAATCCATTTTCGGTCACTTCTTCCATTATAACATTTCTTTTGGTAGTTGTCTTCACCTACGTGTATACGGCCCTCATCGTAAATCCGCAGCAATATGCGGAATACCTTAAGCGCCAGAACGCATTTATTCCTGGCATCAAGCCTGGAAAATCCACTGCTGATTTCATCGATTCCATCACGACCAGAATTACATTGCCTGGTTCGATCTTTTTGGGATTGATTGCGATCATTCCTTCCTTTGCCGTTTGGTTTGGTGTGAATCAGGCCTTCGCCTTGTTCTTCGGAGGAACTTCTCTATTGATTCTGGTGGCTGTCGTGTTGGATACGCTGCAACAAATCGAAAGTCACTTGTTAATGAGGCGATACGATGGTCTGGTCAAATCCGGGCGAATTCAAGGTAGAAGTAAGGTGCAGAGCATTGGTGCCAATATGTAATTGATCGGACTCGAATAATACTTTATCCATTTTCAGGAGTACTATGATTTACTACAAAACAGCAGAAGAGATAGAACTGATACGGAAAAGCTGCTTGTTGGTTTGTGAAGTCCTGACTTACGTTGGAAGTGCTCTGAAACCCGGAATTACTGGTGCCGAAATTGATGCCAGGGCTGAGGAGATCATCAGAGATCATAAAGCTGAACCTGGATTCAAAGGCTACCGGGGGTTTCCCGCCACTCTTTGTGTCTCTGTTAACAATAGTGTTGTCCATGGTATTCCTTCCGAAAAGCAGGTTTTCCAGGACGGTGACATCGTTTCCGTTGATTGCGGTGTTTTTATGAACGGTTTCTTCGGAGATGCTGCATACACCTTTGCAATTGGAGATGTTTCAGAAGCGGTTATGAAGTTACTAAGAGTCACCAATACCTCCCTGTATAAAGGCATCGATGTGGCACAGGTCGGTAATCGCCTGGGCGATATCGGATTTACCATTCAACATTTCGTAGAAAAAGTACACCCTTACAGTGTTGTTCGTGAGCTGGTAGGACATGGTTTGGGACGGGAGTTACACGAAGATCCACAGGTGCCCAACTTTGGTAAAAGAGGTAGAGGTAGCAAATTGAAAGAAGGATTGGTGATTGCAATCGAACCAATGGTCAATCTCGGACGGAAAGAAGTAACACAAGCCAATGATGGATGGACCATCATTACAAAAGATAAGAAACCTTCTGCGCATTTCGAACATACCATTGCCATTCAAAAGGGGAAGCCAGACATACTATCCGATCACACTGGGGTAGAGGCGGCCGTTCGTGCGAATGATAATCTGAAAGAAGTGTTGCCCTTGGTCGAGAGCTTGGTGTGAGGATGGAATAGGTCCGGAGGTCTTGAAAATGAATTGTTTGAAGTTTTTTCTAACAGGCACATAAAATTTAAAGATAATTAGTATCTTTGCACTCCGAATTTTTAATTGAAATATGGCTAAAAAAAATCTGATTAAGCAAGATGGTATTATTGAAGAGGCACTTTCGAACGCTATGTTCAGGGTCCGGCTTGAAAATGATCACCAGATTGTGGCTACGATCTCCGGTAAAATGCGGATGAACTATATACGGATTTTGCCGGGAGATAAGGTATCCGTAGAAATGTCTCCTTACGATCTATCTCGGGGGAGAATTATTTACAGATATAAGTAAGGCATTTTGTTTTAGCTTATTTCTCAGAAAATAATACGAATTATGAAAGTGAAAGCTTCAGTTAAGAAACGTTCGGCCGATTGTAAGATTGTCCGTAGGAAGGGTAAGGTTTATGTAATTAACAAGAAGAACCCTAAGTTCAAGCAACGTCAGGGATAATTGAGTAAGTTTTTTCAATTCAATAAATCAAAGTAAAGATGGCTCGAATTGCCGGTGTAGATCTACCTAGAAATAAGCGCGGTGTGATTGGTTTGACTTACATTTACGGTGTAGGAAAATCCAGAGCATTGGAAATTCTTGATAAAGCGGGAATCGATGAAGACGTAAAGGTGACCGATTGGACGGATGAAAATGTACGGATGATTTCAAAAATTCTCCAGGAGGAATATAAAGTAGAAGGAGAGCTGCGTTCCGAAGTTCAACTCAATATCAAGAGGTTGATGGATATTGCCAGTTACCGAGGGTTGCGTCATCGGAAAGGGTTACCGCTACGCGGTCAGCGTACACAAACCAATGCCCGTACTCGTAAAGGAAAGCGTAAGACCGTAGCGAAAAAGAAGAAAGTGACTAAATAATTATATTCAAGTTTATACTATTTCATACTAATGGCTAAGACTAAGAGAGCGAAAAAAAGAAATGTAAAAGTTGAGCCGGAAGGAACGGCCTACATCCAGGCTACTTTCAACAACATTATTATTTCTCTTTGTAACAAAGGCGGACAAGTTATTTCCTGGTCTTCAGCGGGAAAGGCAGGCTTTAGAGGATCTAAAAAGAACACACCATACGCTGCTCAGATTGCTGCAAATGATGCTGCAATGAAAGCACATGAAGCTGGTCTTCGCGCTGTGGAAGTTTTTGTTAAGGGCCCTGGCGCCGGAAGGGAGGCTGCGATTCGTGCTATTGATACCGCTGGTATTAAGGTTTTACGGATCAAGGATGTTACACCTGTTCCTCACAACGGTTGTCGGCCTCCTAAGAGAAGAAGGGTATAAATTCAATTTTTTAAGAAGCATTTTAGAATAGATCTTTTATAATGGCAAGATATACTGGTCCAAAGACGAAAAAGGCACGTGCATTCGGCGAAGCAATTTTTGGTTTTGACAAAGCTTTCGAGAAGAGAAAGTACCCTCCCGGAAGCCACGGAAACAACCGTAGAAGACGTCAGAAATCAGATTATGCTTTGCAGTTGATGGAAAAACAGAAGGCAAAATACCTCTATGGTGTTTTGGAACGCCAGTTTAGAAATCTTTTTGAAAAAGCCAGCCGTAAGAAAGGTGTTACCGGTGAAGTCCTTCTACGGTTCTTAGAAGCTCGTCTTGATAATACCGTTTTCCGCTTAGGTATTGCTCCCACACGCCGGGCGGCTCGTCAGTTTGTAACGCACAAGCACATTACGGTCAATGGCGTTGTTACCAACATCCCTTCCTGCCAGTTAAAGCCAGGAGACATCATTGGTGTCCGTGGTAAATCTCAGGGTATGAGCGCCATCAGAGATAGCATCAGTGCAAAATCTGATGTGAGAAAATATCCATGGTTGGAGTTCAACCCGGATAAGATGCAAGGAGTGTTTGTCGACTATCCAGAACGCGAACACATTCCGGAGAAAATTAATGAGCAGCTGATCGTCGAATTGTATTCTAAGTAATTAATAGACAATCTGCGAGAAGATTGTTGCGACTTGTTTTTTCCGGGCGTTAATTTTCTTTTCAAAGTACAATTTCATCATATGAGTATACTAAACTTCCAAAAGCCTGATAAGATCGTTATGCAAAAGGCAAACGATTTTGAAGGGCTTTTTGAATTCAAGCCTTTAGAACCAGGTTTCGGCCAAACAGTAGGAAATTCTTTAAGAAGGGTATTGCTCTCTTCTTTGGAAGGGTTTGCTATATCCGCCGTTCGTATTGCAGGAGTGGAGCATGAGTTTTCCACCATTAGAGGAGTTGTGGAAGATGTAGTGGACATCATTTTGAACTTGAAACAAGTAAGACTTAAACAACTGATTGCAGAGGAAGAGATCGCAAACGAAAAAGTTTATTTGACGATCAGTGGTAAGGAAGAATTTAGAGCAGGAGATATCGAAGAACACACCAATGTGTTCAAAGTAATGAACCCAGATCAACTGATCTGTCATATGGAACCATTTGTGAACCTGGAGATGGAATTGACCATCACCAAGGGGCGCGGTTATGTTCCAGCCGATGAGAATTTGCCAAAGGATTCACCAATTGGTGTGATTCCGGTAGATGCCATCTATACGCCGATCAAGAACGTTGCCTACCGTATTGAAAGTACGCGGGTGGGACAGAGAACGGACTACGAGAAATTGAGTATTGAAGTAAAGACGGATGGAACGATCCACCCGGAGGATGCCATCAAGGAAGCCTCAAGGATTTTGATCCAGCATCTAATGCTCATTACCGACGAAAACATCACTTTCGATGACGCTTCCGTTCGCGAAGAAAACATCGTCGATGAACATATCTTGCACATGCGGAAACTACTCAAGACTTCTCTGGAAGATCTCGATCTTTCCGTTCGTGCCTACAATTGTCTGAAAGCAGCTAAGATCAATACCCTGGCCGAATTGGTCCGGTATGATACGCACGAGCTGCTCAAATTTAGAAACTTCGGTAAGAAATCCTTGGTTGAGATCGAGGAATTACTGCAAGATAAAGGTCTCACCTTTGGGATGGACCTATCTAAATATAAGTTGGACGAAGATTAATTTAGATTCCAAAACTGCAATAACTAGTTGCCGGGCATGACCCAGAGCCGAAGTGTTGCGAAGATAATTCATTTGAAATGAGACACGGTAAAAAATTCAACCATCTGGGGCGTAAGTCTGCCCACCGTAAAGCATTGCTGCGGAATTTGGCCATTGCCCTGATCGAGCATAAGCGGATCAATACAACATTGGCAAAAGCAAAGGCTTTACGAGGCTTTATCGAGCCTTTGGTTACCAAATCAAAGACGAATACCATGCATTCCCGCAGGGTGGTTTTTAGTTACCTCCAGAATAAAGACGCCATCAAGGAGCTCTTCGGCCCTATCGCCGGAAAAGTTGCCGATCGCCCCGGTGGATACGTCCGTATTATCAAGACCGGCTTCCGCCGTAGTGACGCATCGGAAATGGCTATGATTGAGTTTGTCGATTTCAATGAAGTATACAATGTCGGAGTCGATGAAAAATCGTCAGGTAAGAGAAAACGGCGTCGCAGAGGTGGTTCCGGTAAAGGAAAAGAAGCTGCAGTTGCTGAGACAGTAGAAGAAGTAGTCGAAGAGGTGGAAGAAGAAGTGGAAGAAACTGTCGAAGAAGTAGCAGATGTAGTAGAGGAAGTAGCTGAGGATGCCGCTGATGCTGCGGAAGAAGTAGTGGACGAAGTAACGGAATCCGACGAAGAAACAACAGCGTCGCCAGAAGAAGAAAAGAAAGAAGAATAAATTGATTTTCTTTTTCCGTGACTAGAAGGGCCTTTAGGATCAACCAATCTTAAAGGCCTTTTCATTTGTAGGGATCAAAATGTTGATTTTTGCATGATTTTGGTGCCATTTTCCGGGCCAAATTGTTTATCACATTGAAGATCGTACCATTGTAGGCCAGTATCACAGAAGAAATTTGCGTTTTGAAACCACCAATTGAATACTGCCGTTACATAATATTAAAGTTTTTTTATTTTTGTGCGAATTAAAAAAAATCGGAACATGAGTGATTCTCAAAAACGGGAAGCCGTTTTACTATTGGAAGATGGATCTGTGTATTATGGAAAAGCTGCAGGAAAGATCGGTACGACAACCGGTGAGTTATGCTTCAACACCGGAATGACTGGTTATCAAGAAATTTTTACTGACCCATCTTACTACCGCCAATTGTTGGTCACAACCAATGCCCACATTGGAAATTATGGTACCAAACGCTCTGATACAGAATCAAACAGCATTAAGATAGCAGGCTTGATCTGCAAGAATTTTACCAATAAGTACTCCCGAATTCTGGCGGATCAGCCTATTCAGGACTATTTTGAAGAGGAAACCGTCGTTGGCATCTCCAATGTAGACACACGGGCAATCGTTCGAAAGATCAGGACTCAAGGGGCAATGAATGCCATTGTTTCTTCCGAGATACTGGATATCGAAGAATTGAAACGAAGACTGAAAGAAGTTCCCAATATGGAAGGACTGGAACTCGCTTCTGAAGTCAGTACAAAAGAAGTGTACACTTTTGGAGACCCGGACGCCAAACTTAAAGTAGCCGCGCTGGATTTTGGTATTAAGGAGAATATTCTTCGTTGCATGTCTTCACGGGGGTGTTTCATTAAGGTATTTCCTGCTAAAACCAGTTTTGAGGAGATGGAAGCCTGGGGCCCCAACGGATATTTTCTTTCTAATGGACCTGGTGATCCTGCTCCTATGGATTATGCTGTTGAAACGGTGAAAAAAATCTTGGAGGTAGATAAACCACTTTTTGGCATCTGTCTTGGACATCAGTTACTGGCTTTGGCAATGGGAATTCCGACTTATAAGATGCACCACGGCCATCGGGGAATCAATCATCCGGTTCAGAATGTGATCACCGGCAAAAGCGAAATCACCAGTCAGAATCACGGTTTTGGCGTGAGTCCAGAAGCCATTCGTGCCAATAGCGATAAGGTTCAAATTACGCACGTGAACCTAAATGATGAAACAATCGAGGGGATTAAGGTGATCAATAAAAAAGCTTATTCCGTCCAGTACCATCCGGAAGCTTCTCCCGGTCCGCACGATGCCCGCTATTTGTTTGATGGTTTTGTAGAATTAATGCAGAATTAATCTACGGGTGCGAGATATCAGCTCGCAAAGCGCTTTCTTTGTAATTTCGAAAAAACTAACTTACATACAACAATGAGTACAATATTAGATGTTTTTGCAAGACAGATCCTTGATTCAAGGGGCAATCCGACCGTGGAAGTAGAGGTACTGAGTGAAAGTGGTTACATGGGGCGTGCAGCGGTACCTTCAGGGGCTTCAACGGGCAAATACGAAGCAGTAGAACTTAGAGACGGAGGAGATGAATTCATGGGTAAAGGGGTCAGTAAGGCGATTGAAAATGTAAATACGACTATAAAGGAAAGCTTGGTTGGTCAGGTCGATATATTTGACCAGGTGGCCATCGACAACCTGATGATCGAACTGGATGGAACGCACAACAAATCCAAGCTGGGAGCCAATGCTATTTTGGGCGTTTCTATGGCGGTTGCTAAGGCAGCAGCTGAGGCAAGCGGCCAACCCTTGTATCGCTACATTGGCGGTGTCAATGCCCACATTTTACCGGTTCCGCTCATGAATATTCTAAACGGCGGATCCCATGCGGACAACAGCATCGACTTCCAGGAATTTATGATCATGCCCATTGGAGCGGAGACTTTTTCGCAATCGCTTCGGATGGGAGTGGAGGTCTTCCACAATTTAAAAAAGGTGTTGAAGGCAAATGGCTATTCAACAAATGTGGGCGATGAAGGCGGGTTTGCGCCCAATATCAAATCCAATGTAGAAGCTATTGAAACGGTGTTGACGGCGATTGAGAAAGCTGGTTACAAGCCGGGTGAAGAGATTATGATCGCCATGGATGCTGCTGCTTCTGAATTCTATAATGCAGAGGAAGGAGTCTACCACTTTCATCAGTCAACCGGCGAAAAATTAACTTCAGCCGAAATGGTTGCATACTGGAAAGAATGGTGTGATAAATATCCGATCCTCTCGATTGAAGATGGTTTGGATGAAGACGACTGGAGCGGTTGGCAGAACCTCGTCGCCACCATTGGTGATCGGGTGCAATTGGTCGGTGATGACTTATTTGTCACAAATACGGTTCGGCTGCAAAGAGGGATTGATGAAAAGGCTGCCAATTCAATTTTGATCAAAGTGAATCAGATCGGAACTTTGACCGAAACGATCAATGCCGTAGAGTTGGCCAAGAGAAATTCTTATACCAGCGTCATGAGTCACCGGTCCGGAGAAACGGAGGATACAACCATTGCGGACCTGGCGGTGGCCTTGAATACCGGTC
>JANQRV010000011.1 GCA_028284395.1 Saprospiraceae bacterium | reverse complement strand
CAGCCTGTTTGAGGCCGGTACGAGAGTTCCTTTCATTACCTATTGTAAGGGAAAGATCAATCCGGGGGTTTCGGATGCGCTGGTTTCCCAGGTTGACTTTTTTTCCTCTTTTGCTTCCTTGGTTAAAAGTGAGGCGCGCGGTCAGGATAGCCAGGACCTACTCGATGTTTTTATGGGTCAGAGTCAGGAAGGCAGGGATGAATTGATCCTGGAGGCGACAACCAGAACTGCATTTCGCAAAGGAGATTGGGCATTGATTCCTCCGTATGCCGGGCCAGCTGTCAATAAGCAGGTGAACATTGAATTAGGGAATTCCTCCGAATTCCTACTTTTCAATTTAAAGGACGATCTCGGCCAACAAAGCAATCTGGCCGATGCAAACCCCGAGAAATTACAAGAAATGATCGCCGCCTTTGAAGCCATCCGCGGAAAAGAATACGGCAAGACCGAGGCCCTGGAGTTGAAGTAGATTTATGGGGAGACCGAATTGCGATTCGATTGGATCAAAAGTTGGTGAAATAGGTGCCGACCCACCAGAGCCGGTGTCGTGAAGGACCGACCAGTAAACGATCCAATCGATAATCGAATCCCAATTGAATTTTGTGCTTTCGGTCAAAGTAGTGTCCCAAATTGGCAACCAATCGTTGTTCAAAGTCCGTTTCGGAATCTCGATGACTGAGTAGGGCTTCGGAAGACATGACCAGGTACCATTCCTGAGCGTTGATCGTGGCTCCTTGCAGCGCAATTTCTGATGAAAATCGGTAGCGAAGTCGAAATCTTACCGGTCCGGTTGAGGAAAAAGTTTGGTCCGTCCGGATGCGATGCCCCAAACGGGAACGATTGCGAGTCTGACTAAAGGCAACCTGTTGAAGCAGACGCCGGACGGGTCTGGCATCGCTGACCCGGTGTAGATATCCACTGCTCACCGCCCATCCGGGGCTGACTTTACGTGAAATAAGTAGTGTGAAATCTGTTCGCAGAACCCCTGCCGCCGGCCCAATTTGTTGAATGTTCTCGATTTGCCCGGTGAGCTTCCAGGATTTATTCAAGGAGTGCGATCCGGTCACTTTCGACAAAATTCCGGAGGTGAAAGAGGTCTGTCCCCCAAGGCATATGGGGATCGATAGCAGGCATATGAAGCAAATCCTAATCATTAAAAGTCGAGGTTGTCGCTGGGCCGTAGCATGATTCTGCGGTAGGAGATCAATTGCCCGTCCTTGGTAAAAGTCCCTTCCCAAAATTGATACGCTTGATCCAGGATGCCGGTAAACTCAATTTCAAAACGGACTACTATGGCCCGGGTCGATCCGGTTTTAACGGCATTTTGGAGTTGTTGCTCCGTGCCAGTCCATTGTTCCTGGATTCGCTTCACCCGAATTTTGGGGATCGCGTCAAAGCCTTTCTTTAAAGCAGCCTGAATGTCGCTTGGTAATTTTCGCAACTTTCTTTCGATCTCAATATCTTCAATCGTGCCATCGACGTTGAATTCGACACTATACCGCTGACCACGTTGGGAAAACTTAGCTTCGTAACTTTGCTTACCGGAAGTCTGCTCAAAATACCACTTCTTCTTGCGAATGGGTGGAAAAGTCTCGGCCAACCACTGGCGAGCGTTTACCGGAACTTGTTCTTCCTGGGTTCTGGTCTCGTATTCCCTCTTTTCCTGCCCCACCAGTTGAAAGGTAACAAGGAGCAGCAATGCTGTTATTGAAAACCTCATAGTAGCTTTGATTGTAGAAACCTTAACTCCCAAAATTAAGCGAAGCTGGGAAATAATGCAGGAAAAACTTGCTTGATCTGTTCGATGTCCCGTTGGACGTGTTGATGAGAAAAGCGATAAATACGATCGATCGCCCGGCGATTAAGAGCGTTAAAGGAAGACATGCCGGAAGGGGCGAAGATGTAATCACAAAGTGGATATTTGATTTTGGCATCGGCCAACATGCGTAGTCGGGCGGTGCGAATGGAGAGCCCAAAACTGGTGCGAATGCTCTGTCGTGAAATGGGTCTGGTTTCATTGACTGAACTGCCGATGATGATGTCGCAGCGATCGAGCAAAGGCTCGACGGGAAAGCTGTTCATGATACAGCCGTCGGTGTGGTATTGGCCATTGATCGTGACGGGAGAGAACAAAGGAGGTAGGGCGGAAGAGGCCATGAGTGGTTCAATAAGCGGCCCTTTCGAAAAGACTTCATGCCTGGATTCTTGCAAATTGGTGGTGGTCACATACAATTGCTTTTGCAGGGTGCCGAAGTCATTGTCGGGAAAATGTGATTGGAAGTATTTCAGATTGGTACGACTGTCTAGGAATCCCGGTTTGAAAACGGAGATCGAAGAAGGGCGAAAGATTTTAGTGTCTTTTAAGGTATCCAGAATTTGGGCGGGCGAATCTCCCTTTGCGTAAAGTGCTCCGATGATGGCACCAATGCTGACGCCAGAAATAACGGAAGGGCGAATGCCCAGGTCTTCGAGTACGGACAGTAATGCCACGTGGCCGACCCCTCTGAACCCTCCGCCGGAGAGAACGAGCCCAATTATCGGATCGGATTTCATCTACGAGACTTGCGATTGCTGAAAATGCTCTTCATTATATTGGTAGACCAGGTCTGGAAATTTTTATCATTTCCTGCATCCTGCCGGTTCTTGAAGGCGCGGTAAGCTGTCTCCTGATACAGGTCTCTGGCGTCTTCCATATTTTTGGTAAGGCTACAGGCAAGATCCTGCAAGATCTTGGAAAGTTTGTCGAAATTGGAATAAAATTCATTGATCGTCATGGTGATCTCAATTTTGTTTAATTTTTAGTTACACAATGTTAAACAAAAATAAGAATAAATGTTTCACCGACACTGAATATTTTTAATAAATCTGGTGCTGAACACTCAAAAATCGCTTCGGACATAAACCGGAGCTTCCTTTTCGGGACGCTAATTTACTTGACTGAAATGTTTGCAAACAAGAGGAAGACCCATGGCTTCGGGAGGTTTTGGGAGAAAATCGCATTTTGATAAAAATCGGTAAGTTTGTTGAAACAGCGGTCGACCAATGAGAATTACGATATTGTCATTTTTTCTACTTTTCACAATGGTGTTAGTGAATGCCTTCGCGGCCACCGACATCCCCGAAAACGGATCGTCGTCACCGAACTTCATTGTGATTCTAACGGATGATCAAAGTTGGGTAGGTACTTCCTTTCTCGCCAATCCCGAAGACACCCGGTCCAGGAGTGATTACTACGAAACACCCAACCTGGAACGACTGGCCCGGAAGGGAATGCGATTTACCAATGGCTACGCTCCCGCTCCTTTTTGTTGTCCTACACGGAAGAGTATTCTGACCGGTCAGACTCCGGCTCGCCACGAATATCAAAAAGACCGGGCCAATTGGACCAAAAACTTTCGCAAACAACTCACCATCCCGCAATTGCTGAAGAAGGCTAATCCAGCGTATCGAACGGCCCATTTCGGCAAATGGGACGCCAGATACGACCAGGTAACCCCCGAAGAGATGGGGTATGACTTTAGCGACGGACTGACGGGTAATAATACGGGGGGTGGAAAGAAAAATGTGGAATGGCCCGTCGCGTTAGAGGACCCAAAACTGATTTTTAGCTTGACGGAACGAGCGGGAGCATTCATGGAACAACAGGTCAAAGCCGGGAATCCTTTTTATTTACAGGTGTCTCACTATGCAGTACACCTGGCCATTACTTATACACAGCGCTCCTTGCAAAAGTATCAGGCTAAGTCGCCCGGTAGCAAACATCACATTCCGGAATTTGCTGCGATGACCGAAGACATGGACACCGGGATTGGTTTGTTGCTAGATAGGGTGGAGTCATTGGGGCTGTCGGATAATACTTACATTATCTTCTTGTCGGACAACGGCGGGAGACGCGCTCAGCCAATCGGCGGTAAACAGGAACAGGCTCGAAATCATCCGCTCAGAGATGGAAAGGGCTCGATGTACGAGGGGGGCATTCGCGTTCCTTTTATTGTGGCCGGACCAAATGTCGAAAAGAATAGTTATTGTCACGTTCCAGTAAGCGGCGTCGATATTTTGCCAACGCTGGCCGAGCTGGCAAAATATCCGGGTTCGTTGCCACCGGTATTGGACGGAGGGAGCATTCGATCGATTATCCACAACAAAGGTGTCGGCGAAGTGAAGCGTAATCAACCCTTCTTGGTTTTTCACCAGGCTGTAGGGCGAAAACCTCAATCTGCCATTCGGCAGGGCAACTATAAATTGGTTAAAATTTGGGAAGAGGAAACCACGGAGTTATACGATTTGTCCAAGGATGTAGGGGAAGAAATGAACCTGGCCAAGACAATGCCCGGAAAAAAGGAAGCGTTGGAGAAACTATTGGTAGCTTATCTGCAGCAAGTGGGGGCTGAAACAAGACGTACGAAAGAATAGACGACATGTGGTTAAACCGATCTTACAAAGTGCATGCGATAAATGGTTTATTACTAGCGGTTTGGCTCGTGGTTTTTCTCGTGATCATCGGCCCTTTTGATGTATCCGACCTAGGGCTTTGGCAACGTCTGATCATCCTGCCTTTTTACGGAGTCATTACTTTTTTGGGTTACATGATGCTGATTCCGGTTCAGAATTGGCTGTACCGGATTTTCAAGCAGTGGAATATTGGTCTGGAAGTATTGTTTATATTGCTGTTCAATCTTGTTTGTCTGACGGGCTGTTTTGCTTATTACCGGACTTCCATCGTCAACGGCACCTTCAGTTTTCAACATTTCACATTTGGTGTTTATTACCCCATTTTCTTTTTGCTGCTGCCCATGTTGGTATTTGCACGTTGGTTTTTGTTTCGAAAACCAACAACTCCGGATACTCCGAAAATTACGCTGACCGGAGACAATAAGCTGGATTTGCTCCAAATCGACCTTTCCGATCTGGTTTGCGTTTCCAGCGCCGACAATTACGTCGAGGTGAACTACCTGGTAGATCAGGTGTTACAAAAAAAGTTACTTCGCAACACTTTGAAGAATATTCAACAGGATGTGCCAACACTTCTGAAAGTACATCGTTCGCATCTGATCAATCCGGCGCACCTGATCGAATGGAAACAATCGAATGTGCTCGTACTGACTCAAATTGAAATACCGACCACAAAAACCTATCGCGGAGCATTGGAGGCCCTGATGAGTCGTCCCTAAAAACGTGGGTTTCGTCCCGAAGTCCTGAATTTGCTGGCTTTTGACCACGCATGCCGATAGATTTGAGTCATTGTAAATCATCTTAAATTTGTTGACATGACCAAGCATATCATTTTATTTTGGGCCCTATTCTGTCTTTCTATCCCTGGTTTTGGACAAAATGAAAATCAGATTCGGACGGCAGAAGAAGGATTGGATCAATTGGTCTCCGAAGAGCAGGTGGTTGGGGTAGCGGCCGCCGTGGTAGTTGACGATGCGGTTCAATGGCAGGGAATGGCGGGATATGGGGATCGGGAAAAAGGCATTAAGTTTACCGAAACTACGCTCACTCGGATGGCTTCCGTCGCGAAACCGATGACGGCCATTGCCATCATGCAGTTGGTCGAAAAAGCAATGATTGACCTGGATGCTTCCATCGTCGATTATTTGCCTGGCTTTCCAAATTATCGACGCATTACAGTCCGTCAGCTTTTATCGCATACGTCGGGCATCCCTCAGTATAAAAATGCCCGGGAAACGGAAACCCAAAAGGAATACGACAATCTGACCGCTGCTGCAGAAGTCTTCAAAAAACGAAAACTGCGCTTCGAGCCGGGAACGTCCTTCTACTACACCACGTACGGTTATGTTGTCCTGGGGCTAATCATTGAGAAAGTAAGCGGATTGTCCTATGAGACGTACATGCAACAGCACATTTGGGGACCGGCCGGTATGAGCCGTACTTCGGTCGAAAAATTCAGTGAGACCTACGAAAACAAGTCGCAATTTTATCATTACGAGAAGGGAGAAAGCCGCCTCGGAGAAAAAAACAATCTGAGCAATCGGATACCCGGAGGGGGGATTCAAACCACCCTGTTGGATCTGATCAAATTCGGCCAGGGGGTGGTCAGTCACCTTTTCATCAGTGAAGAAAGCCTCGCCTTAATGACCGAGGTCCAGTTTCCGGAAAAGGAAGGTAATAAGTATGGATTAGGCTGGTATCTATACGGACCTGAATCCCAGGAAAATGTAGTTATTGGCCACGGCGGTGAGCAAACCGGAGCTGCGGCACAATTGATGCTTCGCCCGGACAAGAAGACGGTTGTTGCCGTTTTGTCGAATACTTCTTTGAGATGGAAGCAAATAATTGGATATTCGGTAAAATTGATTGAAACTTATTGATGAAAGTAGACCGTCATGCAGATTATCAGAGCGCTCGTGGAAGACCACCGGGTATTGACCGATCTAACGCTCGATTCCAAAGCCTACTGGGGTTATAGTGCGGATCAGATCGAAGCATGGAAAAAAGAATTGACGATTTGTCCCGACTATATCAAAAAGCACCGTGTCTTTAAGGGGATCGTCGACCAAACCATTGCTGGTTACTACTCCTATTTTCCCGAAGAAGAGGGCCATGTTAAATTGGACAACCTCTTTCTTTGGCCCAGGTTTATTGGCAAGGGCTATGGAAAGCGATTGATGGCGGATTTTATTTCACGGTCCCAACGGGAAGGAGCGCGAACGTTCAGACTCGATGCTGAACCCGGTGCGCAAGCCTTCTACGAAAAATTTGGATTCGGTGTGATCGGTCGCTTAAAGACGTCCATTCCCGGGCGTTTTTTGCCGATCATGGAGTTGACGTTGGAAAGCAATTTGAATGAATAGAAGAAGATTTGTATCAAACAGTGCTAAAACGCTTGCTGCTACTTTGCTCGTGGCAAGAAACCGACCGGGCAAGAGTACTCCTGGTCTTTCACAACTACCAACGGAGCTATGGCGCTTCACTGCAGTCGAAATGGTCGAATTGGTTCGGCAACAGAAAATATCGGTCGCTGAATTGATAAAAGCGCACCTCAGGCGGGTCCAGGCTGTAAATCCGAAAGTAAATGCAGCCACCGCGACGTTGGAGGAAAGTGCCCTTCGAAGTGCACATCAATTTGACCAGGAACTTGCTAAAGGCAAAAAAGTAACTGCTTTAGGGGGGGTACCCTTTTCCATTAAAGACAACATCGATCTGGCCGGGTTCGCTACTACCGATGGCGTCAAAGCGTTTCGAAACAACATAGCTGCCGCCGATGCGCCGCAGGTAGCTGCCTTCAAAAGGGGGAGAGCCATTCCCTTGGTGCGTACAAATATGCCGGATTTTGCGCTCCGTTATCATACGGATAGTGGCTTGAATGGCCCGACATTGAATCCGTGGAATGCGGATTTGACAACGGGGGGATCGAGCGGAGGCGATGCTGTTGCCGTAGCGACCGGAATGGTGCCCATTGGCCTGGGTAATGACTATGGGGGATCTTTGCGTTACCCCGCACAGTGTACCGGTGTTTGCAGTATCCGACCCAGCCGGGGACGCATACCCTATTTTTCTTCTTCGATCCCCTACAACAACGTGCCTTACTCGGTAAAGATGTTTGCCGTACAGGGACCGATTGCCAGGTCGATCGCCGACCTGCGTCTGGCACTTCACACGATGAACACACCGGATCATCGGGATCCGGCATGGGTTTCCACGCCCATTACCGGTGCCCTTTCAGCGCAACCGAGAGTAGGTCTCATACTCGATCCCGGCAATTTCGGCGTTGATCCTTCGGTGAAGGAGGCCGTCGAAAAAGCGGGAAAGATCCTGGAGCGCCAAGGCATTGCAGTAGAAGAGATCGATTCCGTCGCCTTGCGCGAACCACAACGACTGTGGGCCCAAATTGTCACTACAGATATTCGGCATGTATTTTGGAATGTGATCAATCAGCATGCATCCCGTGCTGCCATCGACTTTGTGGAGGCATTTTTAGCCCTGTATCCTCCGCTATCCATCAACCAATTTGTGAATGGTTTGGCGCGGGTAAATGGTATTGCCGCAGCATGGAATACCTCCTTTGAATACTTCGATGCGGTGATTGGACCGGTTTCTTCCCGACAACCATTTCGGGTCGGATCGGACCTGGGTGGGCAGGAACAAGCCCGACAAATCTTGGAATCACAAGCTTTGACCGTAACCGCTAATCTGTTGGGGTTGCCGTCCGTATCCCTTCCCGTACACAATGCCAACGGCCTTCCTCAATCCATTCAAATCATGGCGGCCAGGTTTGCGGAAGAGAAATGCCTCCGGATAGCAGAAATGATTGAAACGGAAGTTGGGGCCTGCAGTCCCATCGATCCCAAATGGTGAAAGTGCGATTTGCACCACCGCGAATCGCCTTTTCTTTTGGATACCGATTGGTATTGAACTTGAATTTTTGTATATTTAATTCCCGATCAAGATGGGTTTTCTATGCAAAATGAGCAAAGTACCACGGAATTTATATTAGAGAAGACCGCTCCGGTGTTTAACCGGCAGGGATACATTGGATCCAGTCTATCCGACTTGACCAAAGCGACTAACCTGACAAAAGGAGCCATCTATAGTAACTTCGAAAACAAGGAGGATCTCGCCTTGCAGGCCTTTAAGTGGAACATCGGTAAGTACATTAATCCTCTGCTCCGAAAGATTGATGGGCAGGAAAATGCCTTGGATAAAATAAGGGTTATTGTTGACTACTATCGAACTTATTATCAAAAAGTTATCAGTATCGGGGGATGCCCCATCCTGAATGTTGGCATCGATACAAAACACGTTAATACCAAACTTTTTAACGAATCCAAAGCCATCTCGAAAAGATTGATCAATGGATTGATCCGGCTGATTCAGGACGGAATCGACCGCGGACAGATCAGTGCCCTGATCCAGGCCGAACAGTACGCTAAGTTGATATATACCCAGATAGACGGCGCTGTTTTCCTCGCTTTTCTGCATGAGGATAGTCGCTTTCTTGAAATTTCACTCAATTGGATTGAATTCAAAGTCATTCCGGAATTGACTCCCTGATTTTTTTATACCAGTGAATACCGATCGGTATCGATGATGCTTCGAAGTGATATTGTAAAACCAGTAAAAATCTACATCCATGACACCCGGCAAACCCTCCGCAAGAATCCCAGAAGGTATCTCAAGTAACTTCATGACCGTTAACGACATTCGCCTGCGCTATTTGGAAGCGGGGAGTGGAGAGGTGGTTTTAATGATTCACGGTTTTCCTACGTCATCCTATCTGTGGCGGAACGTTATGCCGAAGATAGCGGAAACCCACCGGGCGATCGCGATCGACCTACCCGGGTATGGTAAATCCGATAAACCACTGGATGTTTCCTACAGCTTGAACTTTTACTGTGACTTACTATCCGGCTTTATGAGTGGCCTTGGCGTTGAAAAAATCAATTTGGTTGTTCATGACCTGGGCGGACCAATTGGCGTGCTATGGGCATTGAGAAATCAGGATAAACTGCACCGATTGGCCCTTCTGAATACCCTGGTCTATCCCGATTTCAGTTGGGCTGTCCTACTGTTCACTTTGGCCGTCAAAGCACCTGTGCTCAACCATTGGCTGTCTTCTAAGAGAGGTATTGCGGCTGCGATGCGGATCGGCGTTTGGAATAAGGACCGACTTACGGCCTCTTTGCTGAACAACTACCAAAGTCCCTTCGCGACCAGAGACGCCAGAAGTGCTTTGCTAAAGAGTGCCAGCAACTTCAGCATCAACGCCTTTAAGGAAATGGAAGCAAAATTGCCCGAACTCAAAGTTCCCGTTCGGGCCATCTACGGCGAAAACGACCGAATTTTGCCCAAAGTAGCCCGGACAATGACCCGTATCAAACAGGATGTGCCACACACCCAAGTGACCTCTCTGCCCAATTGCGGACATTTCCTACAGGAAGACGAACCGGAGAAGATCGGTGAATTGTTGAGCGCGTTTATGGTGAATTAAGCTTTATAAAACTCCACCTTTTTTCCATCGAATCCGGCATTGCCAACCCTTTCTACCAATGCCAGGCGGTCTTTTTCGCTCATTTCTTTGAAGGAGCGCGCCAAGGCTACCTTTTCTTCCAGCATGGCTACGTCATCCGGCCCCGTGACAATGGTGCTGACGGGTAGCGACCAGACAAAATGAAGCGCTTCCTGCACGGTAGCTACCTTCGGTACGATTCTGGGATTATCGCCTCCCTGGAAGTGCCGGGTGCCGCCAAAGAATCCGCCGTTGCCCAGGGTTTTCATGGCGATGATTCCCATATTCCGGTCCACCAGCGTCGGCAAAACGTTGTTGATGAAGCTCTTGTAATTGGGGTCGAAGCAATTGATGGGCATTTGGCAGGTCTCGAGAACATCGGTTCGCTCCAACATCCGCTGGTGTGCTTTGTAGTCGGTATGTCCTGTGAATCCAATGTGTTTGACTTTGCCGCTTTCTTTCGCTTTCTGAGCCACTTCCAAAACGCCGTCGCGGATGCGATTGTCGACGTCTCCAGGACTGCTAATGGCGTGGATCTGCCAGAGGTCTACATAATCGGTTTTCATTCTGCGGAGGGAATCTTCGAGGTGCTGCTGCGCGGTCTGTCCATTCCTGGCCGTCGTTTTGGTCATGATGAAGGCGACATCGCGGTATTTGGGCACCAGAAATTGCCCGTAGCGGGTCTCTGCCAACCCACCATTGTACATTTCGGCATTGTCGAAGAAGCGAATGCCGTTTTCCATGGCCGCTTCAATCAATTGCTGGGCCAATTTTTCATCGGACTTTCCAACGTGCGCACCACCAATTCCGAGCATGGTTACCTTAATTCCGGTATTGCCCAGCTTGCGTTGGGGAAGGATTTCTCCAAAGCGGTCGCGAGGCGAAGTTGTTGCCCCGGTGATCGTTTCATGGGGGATCATTGAAGCTGCCGTCAATGCGGCCAGTGTTTTGAGGAAGGATCTGCGTTCTGACATACGGATGAAATTATTTTAGAGTATAGACATTATTCTGAAATGGTTTTATGAGCTAAAAAGGATGGATTTTAATTTTGATCAAGGCATTCAAAAACGTCGCATCCTCTGTGGCTGCAAGCTT
>JANQRV010000010.1 GCA_028284395.1 Saprospiraceae bacterium | reverse complement strand
AAGCTTGCAGCCACAGAGGATGCGACGTTTTTGAATGCCTTGATCAAAATTAAAATCCATCCTTTTTAGCTCATAAAACCATTTCAGAATAATGTCTATTTTTTGCCGGTTCATTACTAATATTTTCAAATATAGATGACCGGACTACCGTTTTTAAATAGTTTTATGTAACAACAAATACATCGTATTGCTATGAAGTTCATCCACCGACTATTCTTATATACAGTCCTGGTTACCGGAGGATTCGCTTTTTGGTTGTATTCTTCTTTGCATTCGCCCGCTGTACATCCCCACGCTGAGCAATACATCACCATTGAACAAGGGATGGCTTCGTATCGCATCCTCGAGCTATTGGAGGAGCAGCAGGTCATTCAGGAACCCCTGGCCACTAAGATCTATTTACGCCTCTTCCCGGAAAATGCAAAATTGGAGGCGGGTGATTATGTGTTTCCTTCGCCGATCAGCCCGATGGAGGTGCTCAATCTTTTGAAAAATGGGAAAAGACGCACCAAAGCACTGACGATCCCCGAGGGGTGGACGCGCTTCGAGATCGCTAAAAGAGTCGCTAACCAGTTTCCTGGTGAAACACAAGTTTCGGAAAAAGAGGTGTTGAAAATGATGGATGACGTCCGTTTGATCCGCGATCTAGATCCAAAGGCAAACAATCTGGAGGGGTATCTTTATCCGACTACTTACCAATTTGAATTAGACGAGGACCCCCAATCGGTCATCAATAAAATGGTGCGACAGTTTAAATCCATCTGGCAGCCGGAATGGGATGATTTGGCCAAAAAAATCGGAAAGAGTAAGCGCGAAATCGTCATCATTGCCAGCCTCATTGAGAACGAATCTAAAGTCGATGCCGAGCGTAAGTTGGTGGCTTCCGTTATTTATAATCGACTCGAACGGGGCATCCCTCTGGGCATCGATGCCACCAATGTCTACATAGCCAAGTTGCTTGGCCGCTGGGATGGGGTGATTCACAAGAGCGATGTCGAGATCGATCATCCTTACAATACCCGCAAAGTATATGGACTACCGCCGGGCCCCATCAGTTCTGCCAGCAAATCGGCGATCGAGGCAGCGCTTAATCCGGCAAAGACGGACTATTTATACTACGTATTGAATGTGGAAAAGAATGACGGTTCGCATCATTTTTATGCCACTGCTTCGGGATTTTCGAAGGGGAAAGCGGCTTATCAGAGGTGGTTGGCGCGGCAACGTGGGGGGTAGCGATCAGCGATTATTTTGGAATGATTGGAAGTTGTAAGAAAGAGTTGTATTTCCCACCCATATGGATGACGTGTTCGCCCCCCTTGTTTAAGGAATTGTTCTTCATGAATGGAGCGCTTTGAAAAACCTCGTAGGAGGCTAAAGTCAATTTCAAGGTCTCACCAGCGTGAAAGAAGACGGAGGTCGGCGCAAATGGGATCTCTAACTGCACGATTTCACCGGGAAGCAGCTTTTGATAGCTTGAAAAAGAATGGTAGGGAATAATGTCGGTTGATTTTGCTTCATCCAATGCTCTCAAAGAAGCTCTCATGTAGGCCCTGGTAATTACATCTTGTGTGTTGCCGACGGTTCCATAAAAGGGTACTCGATTACCTTTCTCATCGTATTTATTCAAAACGGTAAATACGTTGAAATCGTTTTGGCCTGCGTTGCCGGATCTAAGTTCCATCCATACGTTGAGTTTAGCATGTCCGGTAATCTCGGTGTCGTCGGTAAATTTGATGCTGAAGACCTGACTCCCTTTTTTACCGTGGTACGACAGCATTTGCTCCCGTTCCTCGCTGACTAAGGCGAGTTTATTCGCCGAAGAAAGATAGTACTTTTGATATTGCGTTCGCGCCAATGGCCATTCGTGCTCACCCCTGACTTCATGAATTTGCGCTCGGCTAGACCTCACCTCTAATCTCACCCGTGGGGTATCGTTCCATCCGTTGTCTTTTTTCCCTTTCAGGAAGTAGTCCATAAACTGCAGGGTGAGCTCTTGGACTTCCCGACTGTAGTAAACATCCCACTTGCCGTACCGGTGGGTATACATCCATTTGTCGTCACTTTTGACATCGGTGAAAGAGCGGTAAGCACCATTGGAATGGAGCCCTACATCCGAAAAAGACACACAGGTCAGAATGGGAATCTCGATGTTTTCGACGGGAGCTCTTTTCTCCTCCCAGAAATCATCAAAGAAGGGATGTTGGCGAGTCCACTCGGCTGGAACTCCTCCTTGCTTTTCGATGAACACTTGGGGCTTGCCCGTCATTGCGGGTTTTACTTCTGTGACCCACCAAAAGGCGGGAAAGCCCTCCTGCGGTATACCTCCTGCGTTGGCTATGTCGCGATACATGTCGGTGATGCCTTCCCAGGGCGATATGCATTTTAGTGCTTCGGGAGGTTGATTGTCGTAATCCCGGCATGCAGCTACGTGATATTGGGTAATGGCGAGAAAACTCACTCCGTTAAGTCCAACATTGCCATCACACCAGTCTTGCTTGGCAATCCATTCAATGACATCGTAGTAGGCCCGGGACTGAATTCTGTCGAAGGCACTGGCCTCTCCCGTACTGCCACCATTACCCGGTAGATTCATAGAAACAAAGATACAAGGTCGGAGACAGTATTGTTGGTGATTATTTCAAAATCTGATAAGTGATCAGACTCGCCAGGTAGGCAAAACCCGTCATAAAAAACAACTGAATTAAGGGCCACTTCCAGCTATTGGTTTCCCTTTTGACAACGGCTACCGTACTCATACACTGCATGGCGAATACGTAAAAGATCAGTAAGGATAGGGCAGTGGCAAAAGAATATTCATTTTTAAGTCTTTGATGGACGCGGCTGCGTTTCACCTCTTCGCGAGCTTGCGGTTCTTCCACTTCACCGAGCGCGTAAATCGTACCCATGGAACTGACAAATACTTCCCGGGCAGCAAAAGAGGTGAGCAAGGCAATACCGATCTTCCAGTCAAAACCCAATGGTTCGATGGCCGGTTCGATGGCTTTGCCCAGTTTGCCGGCAAAGGAAGCTTCGATGCGATTGGCCGCAATCAAGGCTTCGGTACCTTCGTCATCTAATTGTTGCTCCTGGGCGGTCGTTACTGCCCGTTGTTCTGCTTCGGCCATCTGACCCGGAAAGCTATAACTGGCTAGCAACCATAAGATGACCGACAAGACCAGGATGATTTTTCCGGCCTCTACGACGAAGGTTTTAACTTTTTCCCAGACCGTCAATACCACGTTTCGAGCTACCGGCATGCGGTAATCCGGCAATTCCAGCATGAGGAAACTAGTTTCGTTGGAACGTAGGATCTTTTTGAAAACCCAGGCTGCTGCTAGGGCACCGGCCGTCCCCAATAGGTACATGCCCATCACGACCATCGACTGTACATAGAACAGTCCCCAACGGGCGTCGGGCGAAACCAGCACGCCGGCCAAGATCAGGTAAACCGGTACGCGGGCCGAGCAACTCATAAAGGGAGTGACCAGAATGGTGATCAAGCGTTCCTTCCAGTTGCTGATCGTACGGGTCGACATAATGGCAGGAATGGCACAGGCCACGCCAGAGATCAGTGCCACCATGCTACGTCCGTTGAGACCGAACCGCTGCATGACGTCGTCGAACAAATAAACGGCACGAGCCATGTATCCCGATTCTTCGAGCAGGGCCAGCAAGAGAAAGAGAACGGCAATTTGTGGTATGAAAACAAGTACACTGCCCAATCCTTCAATGACTCCGTGGATCAATAAGCTTTTGATCCAGCTGTCGGGCATGGCGCCATCGACCAGGTCGGCTGCAAAAGCGAACCCCGCTTCTACCCAGTCCATTGGATAAGCCGCGAGTACCGAAATGCTTTGGAACATGAGGAACAACAATGCGAAAAAGATCAAAACGCCCCAGAAGCGGTTCGTCAAGATGGCGTCCAGTCTACGCGTGAGTGCATTTCCGGATCCCGTTTGGGAAATAACTTGCTTTAGGATCGGCGTAAACCGGTCGTAGCGTTGCATGGTTTCCCGAATCTGCATGCCGGTACTGTCGAAATTGGTCGCCTGATTGAAATCCTCAATTTCTTTTTTCTGTTCATTGCTCAAGGCCGCCAACCACGAATGATGATGGGCCGTCAGTAATGCACGATAATCATTGTCCAGGCCTACGACGGTTTTGATCTTTTCGGCCACCCTTTTTTCGATGTCCGAAAATGCGTAAAAGACCGTGCTTTTTCCATTGTTGGCGGGCAAATTGGCGAGTGCCTGTGAGATTTCTTTTTTCAGTTCGGCAATGCCCTGATTGGTTCGGGCACTGATATTGGTTATGGGCAATGCCATCTTTTTGGCAAGGGCTTTGCCATTGATTTGCAAGCCGTTTTGTTCGGCCAGATCCGACATGTTGAGTGCCAGGATAATGGGTATGGATAGGTCCCTGATTTGAGTCAGGAGCAACATTTGTTTTTCGAGAAAATTGCAGTCGGCGACATATACAACTAAATCCGGGAGTTCTTCCGTATGCGAAGTGAGTACCTTGGCCACAATCTTTTCGTCCTGAGAAGTACCATACAGGCTATAGGCACCGGGAAGGTCGGTCAACTCGATGTTGGTATCGTTTATAACTATATTGGCCGTTTTCTTATCGACTGTTACTCCAGGATAATTACCAATCTTTTGCCTCAACCCAGTTAGTTGGTTGAACAGCGAAGATTTACCGCTATTGGGGTTGCCCATCAGCGCTACCTTGAACGCCTTGCTCATAAACTCTGCTTATTTGTTTTGGTCCAATATAACCATTTTCGCCTCCTTCGACCGAATCGCAAAGAAAGAGGACTGATTTACCTTAATAAACAGGGTTTTACTGAAGGTGGTTTTTCTTTCTACTTCCACCTCGCTTCCTGGTTTGATGCCCACCGATAGAAACTTCAGGTGCATCTCCGGCTTGGACTCGTCAAAACGGGCAATGGTATATTTCCTGCCAGTCGCTATTTCGCTCAATCTCATGAATGAAATTTTGATTGAATTTAGTTAGACTAAATCTAAAGTAGGGCAACAAAAATCATTCCTACTAAAAAAATACCTAAGCTTCGGTAGGGGATTAGGTAGTCGTTATCGATTTTTCTTGAGAAAGTGGTTAGCTTTGGTTTGATAGTGGTCGTTCGGCCAGCCTTTTTTCTAGATTCATTTTATTGAATTTGTACGGAAAGAAAATGATAGATTACTTACGAAGGTAGGTTTCCATTTGCATACTAAACTTTTGATCCAAAGAATGGTTTCCAAGATATGTGCGGTGAATAAAGCCGTCAATTGAAAACATCTCATCACCATTCTATTCACCAGAAAACTTCTTCAAAACACATGGTAAACCAAGTAAAAACACTCCACTTAGGTAAAGTATTAGCCGACCATTCACAAGATATGACAGGCAAAATTGTAGCCATCACGGGGACTACGAGCGGTACTGGTTTCATCTGTGCCCGGGAGGTGGCAAAAAAAGGAGCGACCGTCTTATTGTTAAACCGCGCAAGTACAAGATCCGCAAATTCCCTACGGCAACTTCAGGAAGCTGCACCGGACGCCACTTTCGATGCCATAGTCTGCGACCTTCAGGATTTCCAAAGCGTTCGCGAAGCTACCGAAACCATCAAATCCAAATACGACGTGATCGACGTGCTGGTAAATAATGCCGGCGTGATGGCCTTGAAAGATATGGCTACCAAGGATGGTTACGACGTGCAAATTCAGACCAATTGCATTTCTCACTTTTTGATCACCAACGAATTATTCCCACTTCTGAAAAAAAGCGGCCAGGCCAGAATTGTCAACCATAGTTCCATGGCCAGGCTCGGTAGGCCATTGGAAGAAGCTTATTTTGGTAAGAATGGAGGCAACTTAGGTGGTGACGGAACCGAAGAGGAAAACCTCCGTTTTAGCGGCCCGAGGTGGCAGCGTTATCACCAGACCAAATTGGCCAACTGCGCTTTCACCTACGGCCTTAAACAGAAACTCGAAGCCAATAACATCACCAATATTTTGCCCTTGCTGGCGCATCCGGGATTGGCGCTCACCAATCTTCAGGTGACCACTGCCGCTGATGGAGGCATGGACGGAAATGCCGAATTTATGAACATGGCGCAATCGGCTGAAGATGGCGCTGCCGGCATCATCAGAGCTGCGATGGATCCCAATGCCAAATCGGGTGATTTCTACGGTCCGTCCGGGCAGGGTTGGCAAGGTTTTCCCGAACTGCTGACTCCCGAGGAATTGCTGTACGATGATGCCAACATTCGAATCAATTGGGAAGGATGTGAGAAAGCGGTTGGCGAATTTAAGTTTTAGGAAAAAGCCATTTCACGATTGTATTTTCTCCGGTATTCTTTGGGAGATAGTCCCGAATATTTTCGGAACGTCGTCCGAAAGGCTTTCTCATCGTTGTATCCGATGTCGAACATGACCTCGAGAATGGTTGCCGTAGTGGATTCCAGCTTTTTTTTGGCCGCTTCGATTTTTACCCGTTGAATGTACTCCAGCGGAGTATTGGCGGTTGCTTTTTTAAACCGCCTTAAAAAACTTCGGCCATTTAAGTGGACCATTGCGGCAATCTCAGTGATGTTCAACTTATGTT
>JANQRV010000651.1 GCA_028284395.1 Saprospiraceae bacterium | reverse complement strand
CTTCAGTCATGTAGCGCAGCTATAATCCTTCAGTGCGGCATTGGCCAGCAAAAAAATGACCTCAGATCATCTTTACAACTATTTTTGATCACTTACTTATAAGACCTCTTCAACCTCCGGCACCTGCGCGGTTATTTCCGAGACTAAACGCTCTATGTGTTGTTGAACGAGGGAAATGACTTCATCCAAAGCGACAATGGTGCGTTCTTTGGAATCAGAACCCGGCCCGCTGCGAAGCTTGAACTCCACTCCACCATTATTGATCGATCGTTTGGATATGGTCAGTCGAATCGGGATACCGATCAATTCGGCATCGCGGAATTTGACACCGGGTGTAGCGGCTTTCTTATCCCGATCATCGAGAATGACTTCTATGCCCTTAGCTTTCATATCTTCGTAGAGCGTGGTGGCAGCATCAAAGACTTCTTCATTATCCAACAGGGCGGTGATAATCACATGATAAGGCGCCACGGAGATGGGCAGGCACAATCCTTGCTCATCATTGTATTCTTCACACAGACAAGCCAACAAACGACCGACACCAATACCATATGACCCCATAACAATGGGTTTCGCCTTTCCATCAACATCGGTAAACAGGGCTCCCATTGCTGCCGTATATTTGGTCCCCAATTGGAAGATATTGCCAATTTCGATACCACGTACGGAGCTTAATACAGCCTCATCGTCATCGGAAATGGGGCAAAGTCCGCCATCAAAAGCAGAAATGATGTCTCCGGTCATATCCGCTTCGTAATCCCTTCCGTAACAGGAATTGATGTAGTGATAATCTTTTTCGTTAGCGCCGGTCACCAGGTTATTAGTATGGACAACCAGATCGTCGGCAATGACGAGGCATTTCTCGCGATCCAGTACCATGGGGGAAGCGTAACCTGCCACCGCTCCAATAGCGGTAATCTCTTCGGTGGTAGCGGGACGAAGATTGGTAGCCTTGGTCAGTTTTTGAATTTTGATTTGATGGGCCTCCATATCTCCTCTGACGACCGCTACAATCACTTTGGCAGATTCATCAATGGTACCATGAAAAAAGACAACTTTTGCGGTTTGTTCTTCTTTTATGTCCAGAAATTCTGCTAGATCCACGATGGTAGCTTTTTCTGGAGTGTGTACCTTTTCCAATGCTTTTGCTTCCTCCTTGGTATATATTTTCCGGATCTTGGCAACTTCTTTGTTGGCCTTGTAACCACTCTTCTCACAAACAAAAATCGTATCCTCACCAATTGGTGTAACATACATGTATTCATGAGCGATTCTTCCTCCCATCATACCCGTATCACTTAATACAGCAATTGCTGGTAAGCCGGCCCGGCCAAAAATCCGGAAATAGGCTTTATAATGGGCTTCGTATTGTTTTTCCAGGCCTTCCCAGTCACGGTCCAATGAATAACTGTCCTTCATTGTAAATTCACGAACCCGGATCAATCCACCCCGGGAGCGTGGCTCATCTCGAAATTTGGTATAAATCTGATAAACCAGTTTGGGCAATTGTTTATAAGTATCGATTTCCTTACTCGCTAATGAGGCAACGACTTCCTCATGGGTCATGGCCAACACCATATCGCGATCGTTGCGATCTTTAAACCGCGCCATAGAATCATCAATCTCGTACCAGCGGTTGGTTTTCTGCCAAATCTCCGCCGGATGCACGACCGGCATACAAATCTCATCTCCATTGATGTTGTCCAATTCCTCCCGAATGATCTGCTCGATCTTTCTCATGCAACGCTGACCAAAATGTAGATAACTAAAAATACCGGAGGCCAATTGCCGGACATAACCGGCTCTTAGCAGTAGGTTGTGCGAGACCACATCGGCATCTTTTTGATCGTCGCGAAGGGTCTTACTAAAGAGATTGCTAAACTTCATGGGTGAATTTTGGAATATTTAAAATCGAGCTGCAAAGGTAAATAATTATTGGTACTCACGCTAGTTCTGCCAGTTCTAACCAACGTTCTTCTTTTTGCTCGATGGCCGCATTGATATCGTTCAACTCTTTTGACAATTTTTGAATGTCTTCCGGGGTGATTCCAGTATTGTTGAATTGGTCTGCTAATTGGTTGCGTTTAAGCTCCAATTTGGCAATTTCTTTCTCCAATCGGCCCAGTTCTTTTCTTTCTTCATAGGTCAATTTTCGCTCGGCACTTGCATTTGTTGCCACCGCCAATTTGTTCTTTTCTTCTTTTTTTAATTGCTTTTCCTGCCGGCGCTGATCTCTTTCCCTTTCCTTCTGCAACACTCTGAATTCGGTATAATCACCATTGAAGTCCCGAATAACACCGTTGCCTTCAAAAACGAACAAGTGGTCGACGAGTTTATCCATGAAATAGCGATCGTGCGTTACAATGATGACACAACCTGGAAAATCGAGCAAAAATTCCTCCAATATGTTGAGGGTAACAATATCCAGATCATTGGTAGGTTCATCGAGGATGAGAAAATTTGGATTTTCCATCAACACGGCCAGTAGATGTAACCGGCGACGCTCGCCACCACTGAGCTGCGACACATAAACCTGTTGCTGTTTCCGGCTGAAAAGGAAACGTTCCAGTAATTGCGGAGCAGTCAGTTTTTGCCCTTTCTCCAAAGGAATGTATTCAGCGATGTCCTGAATTACGTCGATGACCCTCTTGTCCTCCTTTAATTGGATACCAGACTGAGTATAATACCCAAATACGGTATTCTCTCCCACTACGACTTTACCGGTATCCGGCCGAATTTCTTTGGTTAATATCTTGAGGAAGGTAGTTTTTCCAACGCCATTGGGTCCGACAATGCCTACTCTTTCCTTCTTCTTAAACTTGTAATCAAACCCTTCGACAATTTTGAGGTCTCCAAAACTCTTACCGACATTGTGGGTCTCCAGGATTTTTTTGCCTAAGCGCTGCCCCTTGATATCAATCTGAATCTCATCGTTCACTTTTTTGGTCGACACTTTCTCTTTCAAATCGTAGAAGGCATCCACTCTCGACTTAGCCTTTGTGCCACGGGCTTTTGGCATTCGGTTTACCCAAGCCAGTTCTTTTTTAAAGAGCTTTCTGTCTTTGTCCAATTCGGCATTCTCCGATTCGTGTCGATTGGCCTTCTTCTCTAAAAAATCAGAATAGTTGCCTTGATATCGAAATAGGCGGCCGCGGTCCAGCTCAACGATGTGATTACAAACACGTTCCAAGAAATAGCGATCGTGCGTCACCATGAGTAAGGTGAGATTGGGTCGCTGAAGATACTCTTCCAGCCATTCAATCATTTGCAGATCCAGATGGTTGGTAGGTTCGTCAAGAATCAAAAACTCCGGCTCTTCAATAATTACTTTGGCCAACGCCAATCTTTTTTTCTGCCCACCGGATAAGCGTTTTACCTTTTGATCCAGGTCTTGAATATTCAACTTGAAGAGCACTTCCTTGATTCTGGCTTCAAAGTCCCAGGCTTTCAAGTCGTCCATGGCCGCCACTGCATCTTCAATCGCTTTATCGTCCTTACTCAGCAAAGTGGTTTCTTCATACTTCTTGATGGCTTTAATCATCGGATTATCTCCCTCCAAAACAGCATCGAGAATCGAATCTTCTTCATAAAAGGTAGCTTCTTGCGTAAGCATTCCCACCCTAATGTGCTTACTGACGGTCACCTTACTTGTCTCGCCTTCGGCGGCCTCTACGCCTGAAATCACCCTAAGCAATGTTGATTTACCGGTACCGTTTTTGGCCACTAGCGCTATTTTCTGCCCCTTACTAATTTGCAGGGAAATCCGGTCGAATAGTATTTTTTCACCGTAAGTCTTCGATACATCCTCAAGTGTGAGATAATTCATGATCCGTCAGTATTCGCTGTAAAGTCCAAAAATAAACAAAAAGACCTTTTGAATCGCATTCATTCAAAAGGTCTTTCCGCCCCCACAGGGGTATAAAATCTTTTGCCTATTTGCTGGCAATTAAGTCATGCATGATGTTCACCGTTTCATGGATGTAAACATCCTTGGAAACCGTCTCAATAAACTCCTCATTACGAGCTTCTTTCGTCTTATCGCCTTTGATGGCTTCGAGATCAGCATTGATGTTTTTAATTCCAGAATTAACTTCGGCGTCAAACAATTTCTTGAAGGTCTCGGCATTTTTCTCTACCTCTTCCATGTATTGATCATAACTCGTCAAACTCAAAGAGTAATTGCTGTATTCACGTTGTTCTTTCAAGCGATTCGCATTAAGCATTATCTTCTGAAACACCGGATTAGCGGCAACTCTTTCTTCACTCTTTGCTTTCAGATCTTTAATCATATCTTTCGATGTGACAAAAACATCTTGATCGTAATCGACAGATTTAATCTCCGTCCACTTCATGGGGAATTTCTCTTCTTTTTCGCCAGTCTCCAAATAATAGTAATTGTCGGGAAGAATAATATCGGGAGACACCCCTTTCAATTGTACCGATCCGCCGTCAACCCGATAATACTTCTGAATGGTGAGTTTCACCTGGCCTAACGGTTTAATATTATCCAGTCCCATTACTGCTCGGTCGAGATCGATGAATCTTTGCACAGTCCCTTTACCAAAGGTAGAATTGCTACCCACGATTACGGCGCGGCCATAATCCTGAAGCGCAGCCGCCAAGATTTCGGAGGCCGAAGCACTGAAATTATTTACCATGACCACCAAAGGACCATCCCATTCGACATCAGGATCTTTGTCGTTGAGTACTTGTGACTGATGGTTTCTTGACTTGACTTGTACGATCGGG
>JANQRV010000646.1 GCA_028284395.1 Saprospiraceae bacterium | reverse complement strand
CTTCGCTGGAATCTTAAAGTACCCACCATTGCAGCACAAACCCTATTCCTTGGTTGCTTCCTTTTCCATGGTTTAGGCCTGGGGTTACGGTGGTATGTCTCCGGCCGTGCGCCGTGGAGCAACGGTTATGAGTCTATGATTTACATTGCTTTTACGACTGTGCTGGCCGGATTGTTCTTCAGCCGGAAATCACTGGGAGCTATGACGGCGACCAATGTGCTGGCATCCACCATCTTACTGGTAGCCGGGCTGAGTTGGCTCGATCCGGAAATCACCCCCCTGGTGCCGGTACTACGTTCTTACTGGCTGACCATACACGTCTCCCTGGAGGCCGGTAGTTATGGCTTTCTGATGCTGGGGGCCTTAATTGGCGTCTTGAACCTGATCTTCATCATTTTTCGAAACCAAAAAAATGCCGTCAATGTCAACCGCATCATCAATGAAATGACCCAGATCAGCGAAATGACCCTCATCGGCGGATTGTTCATGATCAGCGTGGGCACATACCTGGGCGGGGTCTGGGCCAACGAATCCTGGGGCCGCTATTGGGGCTGGGACGCCAAAGAAACCTGGGCTTTGGTCACGATTTTGATCTACGCCTTCATCTTACATATGCGCTTCATTCCGGGGATGAGAGGAGCCTATGCCTTTAATGTGGCATCGCTTTTTGGCTGGGCTTCCGTCATTATGACCTACTTCGGCGTGAATTATTATTTATCAGGTTTACATTCCTATGCTGCGGGGGATCCGGTGCCAATCCCCGCCTTTGTTTATTATGCCGTGGGCATTCTGACGGTCATTGGCGTCGTTGCTTTCTGGAAGGATTGGCGGTATCGCCGGACTTTGGCAACTGAACACCATTAATGCGCATAGTACGCAACCTTGATCAACCAAACCACCGTATTTAGCTACAAATGCAGAATAATGAAAATAGGAAATCCAGGATTATCCTCCAAAGTAGCACTCTACGTATCTGCTCTGTTAAAGGACGGGCTGCGGCCGGAAATCGTATTTCACAATTTAGAACATACCAGCACGGTAGTCCGTACCGCTATCCGGATGGCCCGACATCTGCATTTGGATAGCAGATTGGAGGAGATACTTTTGACGGCCGCGTGGTTTCACGACACCGGATTCATCGTCGATTATGAACATCACAAAGAGAATAGTCAAGCCTTTGCCCGGGGTTTTTTGATGGATCATTGGTCCTCCGATAAAATTGACCTGGTATGTGCCTGCATCGGAGCTACGACTGTTCCGCAGCGGCCGGTCGGCATCTTACAGAATATCTTATGCGATGCCGATTTGCAACATTTGTCAAGTCCATACTTTTTTCGCGATCTGTACCGGCTGCGGCTGGAGCGGGAAACAGCGTTGAAACAAAACTACTCCGACGCAGATTGGTATGAATCGAATCTCGCTTTCATGCGAGCCCATCGATATTTCACAGACTATGCGCGGAAGACCCTTGAGCCGGGGAAAAAAGAAAATATACGAAGGTTGGAGCAGTTCATGGTTTCCGCCCGGTATTGACCTGTAGGGATCATAACCAAATTTGAACCCAGCGTTCCGTCGCTATTGGAAAACTGCATCCGTGGCCCGATCAAGTCCATCCGCAACCAGATCGAATATGCCGGCATTACTGGTTTCGCTAATGACGATGACCCCATCGGCATTGACTTTGGCATTTTCCATTCTATTCGCACGAACCCTTGCAAACCATTTTTGCGGATCAAAAGTTATTTTTGCGATGGCCGTTGTATTAGGCTGAACGACACCTCTTGCCGCCTCGGCTTCGAAAACCTCCCCGGAATTAAATTCGAATCGCACCGGGTAAATCTGTCCGTCAGATTTTTCATAAGTACCTTCCAGCACCATCGTCGGATCATCATTTTCATCCAGTAACTCAATACCCAGGTAAATGTCATTGTAGGTTCCGGCGGGGATTTCAATGACATCATCCGCAGGTTCTGATGCTCCGGAGGCAAAATCATAGACCACGGTCCTTGAATGGGAGATGCTGACGGATGCTCCATCGACCTGATCACCGTCGAAAACCACTTCGGTGATGGTGATGAATCCATCGGTAAATTGCAAATCTCCGGGGCTTCGCAATTGGATAACCGTTTTATTGATGTCGAATTCCAACTTGACCCCTGTCGGTTCCCCTTCATCCTGGCAAGCGCACAGCAGGAAAAGAACGAGTGCCAGCAAGACCGGTGTAACGGATTGTAATGCATTCATGAGGAAGTCTTTATTCAGATGACCCGAAACAACAAACTGATATCGATCTAAATATACAACAATTGGTGAAGAAGGAACCCCATGGCCTAAAACCGATAACTCAGGCCGGACTGAAGTCCAAACAACCGGGGCGCGAACACTGACTGCCGTTTCCACCTGGCACGATAAGTTGCAGCCAACTTCCAGGACCAGTGGTCCGATAACCCGCATTGCACGCCGCCGGTAATAAGAACAAGGCCAGACGAGAAACTTTCGGCAGAAACCTTTCTTTGGGAAATGGTTTCCAGGTTTTCGGTCAGATGACGGTACTCGTAATCGATCTCATGGGGAAGGATCTTCAATGCGCCGTAACCCGCCGCCAGGTAGGGCCGCCAGTTGCGATCCCGCCCGAAGACGTATTTCACTCCCGCAGCCCATTGCAATGCCCGCTGATCGACCTGGGCCTTCAAAAAGCGATATTGATCAGATGGTGCCGCAACCACCGGGATGCCAAGGGCAGCATCTATTTGGTCCGCATCGAACACCGTTTTCAAATACTGAAAACTGCTCCAAAGGCGCAAATTTTCCGTGAAAGTCAGTTCTACCTGAACTCCGCTCATCCATCCGGGCTCGGCTTCCAACTGTTCCTCGACGGAGACCGAAGGACCAAAAGAAAGCCCTAAGTCAATGCCGGTCGGCACCAGGTAGCCTGAGAGGGGAACAGAAGGGTCGGTGTCCGGTGTCGGATAATACCGCCGGTCAATCAACGTGCGGTCCGCCGTATGAAGCAGCCGGGTACGATCGGGACCGGGCAACGACTGGAAAGCAACGGCTTTTTCCAGTTTGGCAGACTCCTTCGAAGGCACCGCCGGAACGCCGCCCGCACCCGGGGGAATCAGAGGAAGCAGAGGAAGCAACGCGGACGGCGGATTGGATGCGGAAACAAAGCGTACTTTGTTCGTTCGATAAACGGTATCCACCTTCACCACTACCCTGTCCAGGTAAATTGTATCCCGTATTACGAGCCGGGTAAACCGATCGGACTGTTGCCTCTGAATTTTTTCGCCGAGCTGATGCACTCGGCTGGATAAGACGACATTGCCGATCCCCGATAACAACAACAGCAGAAGACTGGCCAGGGGCATCAATTGCGACCACAGAAGTGGAGTCCGCTGCTTCTCAGATCGGTCCAGCCGCCTTTCCATATCAGCCCAGGAATTCGGATCAAAAGGCGGTTCGGGTCGGTTTTCCAAATGTTCCTTTAATCCCTTATAAAATTCATCCATGGTTATTGTGATGTTTGCTTCACCAGATTTTCTCGTTTCATCAGTTGCCGTTGCAATTTCCTTTTAGCCCGCAAGAGGTTGCTTTTGGAAGTGCCGATGGAAATCCCCAACATTTCTGCAATCTCGTGATGTTTGTACCCCTCCATTACGTAGAGATTGAATACCATTCTATACATGGGCGGCAATCGCTGGATAACCGGCAACACGTCGGTTTGCGGGGTAACAAAGGGATCGCTCTCCGTCGTATCTACAATTTCGGGGAGCTCTTCTAAAGCGACCGTCCGAATCAGTCTACGGCCCTTCCGGTAGTGATCGATCGCAGCATTGGTAAATATGCGGCGGATCCAACTCTTGAAGGGGTAATTGGAATCGTACTGATCCAGTTTGGTAAAGATCTTCAGAAAGGCATCATTGAGCATTTCCTTGGCTTCTTCTTGATTCGGGGTATAGCGCAGACAAATGTTGAGTCCATAGCCGAAATAATATTCGTACAAGACTCTTTGACTATTGCGATCTCCTCGTCGACAATTGTCAATAATCAACTGAAAATTCAGATCATTCGACGCCATATCTTTACCTCTTCGCCATCAAATACAAGGGGCCAACAGGTCTGCGATCCGATCCCGTGACCCGATCGCGGATGCATCCGTTGCCAAGGCAAGCATAAACAGAAAGCCGGCTGCAGAGAATTAGGAATGGTTTCATCGACAGAAATTTATGGTATTCATTAAATACTCCGTTTGCCAACGAATACGAAGCCAGACGTGTCATTGGTTGCGTCGATGCGAATAATTGTTCAGAAATTTATGTTAGCTTTCAAATTAAGTCAACCCACTGCAAGATGAAGAACCTAGCATTCCTGTTTTCCCTGATCTGTTCCATCAGCTCCTACGGACAGGGAGCCATCACCATCTCCGGTAAAGTAATGGACCAGAATACCCGCCTGCCAATGCCCTTTGTGACCGTCACTTTAATGTCCGGCGTGGATTCACTACTGATCACGGGCAGCATTACCGATGAGGAAGGTCAGTTCATTCTCCATCTTACCAGTCGCGGTGACTTTATTGTCAACTGCTCCTATCTGGGCTATGCCGCCTTGACAATGCCCGTTCTTGTTGGTCAAAAAAACGATCGCTACGATCTCGGAAAGATGATGCTGGAAGCCAACTCCGCACAACTCGAAGAAGTCACCGTCAGCGCTCAAAGAGCCGTAGTGGAATCCGGGCTGGACAAGAAGTCCTTCGATTTACAAGACCAGATTGCTCAATCCGGCGGCTCGGTCTTGGATGCCATGAAAGCCCTGCCCGGCATAACGGTCGATCAGGAAGGCAAGGTTCTGCTGCGCGGCAGCGACCAGGTCGCCATTCTCCTGGACGGTCAACAATCAGGTATGACGGGTTTTGGTTCTCAGCAGGGGCTCGACAACATTCCCGCCGCCAACATCGAACGGATCGAGATCATCAACAACCCCTCTGCCAAGTACGACGCTAACGGTATGGCAGGCATCATCGACATCATTTATCGGAAAGATAAAGAAGAGGGCTTCAACGGCGAACTCGGCATGGCTTTCGGTTTGGGCGAGCTCACCACACGGCGCGCTGATTTGCCCACGGAGCTGGGACGATACGACCGCAACCCCAAGTACATTCCCAGCGCCAGCTTTAATTACCGCACGCCGAAGACAACCACTTTCCTCCAAGCTGAAGTGTTGCAACAACGCAAACTACCCAATAATGAATTCACGACCCGCAATTACCGCGAAGGACGTCGCACCCTCTCCGCCGTTCCGGAAAACCGGACCCAAACCCATTACATTGTCAAGGGCGGCGTCGACTATCACCTGAACGAACGCAACAGTTTGCACTTCTCTTCGATCTGGGACTACGAAAGTCACATCGATACTGCCCAAATCCCCTACATTGACCTCAACACCAACGAACGGTACCGATACTGGCACTGGAAAGAGGACGAAGTGACGGGCTACCTCAACTTCCGGCTTCACTACCGGCATGCTTTTCAACAGCCGGGACACGAACTTAACGTAGCCGCCCAATACGTAAGAGGATGGGAAGATGAAGCTTATTTTCTCAATGACAGTTCAGCAGTGCGTCAATCTACGGACGCCACCCATTTGATCGCCGAGGAAAACACAACTTCAATCACTGCCGACTACGTGAAGCCATTGCGTAGCGGTCGACTCGAAGTCGGATCAAAGCTCCAGTTTCGAACCATACCCGTTACTTACGAAGTGACAAGGGGGGATCAATCCGTGATCTACCGGGGATTAGGTGACTGGTCGGACTGGGGCGAGAACATCTACGCCCTATACCAGAATTACATCCTCGAAACCCGATCTTTCGAACTGGAAGGAGGGTTGCGAACCGAACATACCGAGGTCTTCTACAACATCGACCCCTCCAACCAATATTATCCCGAAAACGATGCCTATGATTATTTTCGGGTCTATCCCAACATCCGCCTCACCTTTAAGCTCAACCCAGCCAACAATCTGTCCCTCTTCTTCAACAACCGCGTGGACCGACCGGGTGAGCCCAATCTCCGTATTTTCCCCAAGTTCGACGATCCCGAATTGCTCAAAGTCGGCAATCCGTACGTTCGGCCACAGTTTACCCAAACCTTTGAGGCAGCTTATAAGCGGATTTGGCAAACCGGCTCCGCCTTTTTTGCTGCTTATTACCGGCAAATCGACGATCCATTCCTGCGTATTTTTGACATCGACGACTCCGACCCCAATTACAACATCATCAACAAGATTTACCAAAACGTAGGAGGTGGTTCGAACCTTGGGTTCGAGTTCCTGTTCTCACAAAACATTCGGGACTTCTGGCGGGTATCCGCCAGCCTTAACTGGTACGACAATCGGATCGAATCGTTTGAAGGCAACCTGATTTTTCCATTCGAGCGTTCATTTCGCATCGCCGAAAGCAGTGATCGAACCTGGGATCTCAAAATCAGCAATCAGATCGACTTGCCGGGTAACCTCCGGATTCAATTAACCGGTGTATACCTGGCCCCAAAAAACATTCCCCAGGGCCGTCAATTGTCTCGATCGTCCATTGATATGGGAATTCAGAAAAGGATCTGGCAACAAAAAGGCGAAATCACTTTGTCGGTTACCGACCTACTAAACGACTACGGTATCCGGCAGGAAATCGCCGGATCTGACTTTACCGCTCTTTATGAGAATTATTATGAAACGCAGGTGGTTCGCTTGGGGATGAAATACAAGTGGTAACCAATAAGATCTGCCCCAACCGTCATTTTATCGCCATTATTGACAAATGGTTATGGTTCTTGCCGCGCATTTTGTTTCTTTTAAAAAAGATCACTCGACATGTATTCACTACAATGTGTTCGCGGGCTGGATTGGTGCAAGTTTATGCTATTTTACAGCTGCTTCTGGGTGCATTTCAGTTGCACTTCTGAACTTGCTGATCAACCAAAAAGCGAGGAAGCAGGAGCGTTCATCACACTGGAACCCCAAATGACCGGCAACACATTGGAGAGTATACTTTCCTTATACGAAAAGAATGGCATCGTCCATGATTCTTTACCCAAAAACGATGTTGAGGATGCTAACATCTATTCCCAAAATAACCTTACCTATCGGCTCGGCAATAAGATTGTCTATCGTTTCACTTATCTGATCGACCGGGATACCGTGACCGTCATGGCCCTGCTGGATTCCCTTACGAATTACGTAACCGGCTGGGCCACGGTCGATACAGTAACAACGAATAAAAAAGTACCGATGGAAATAATAGAATTGGAGGTATTGGTAGAACCGGGCAAACTTAGAAGGTACTACAGCACCAAAAAATACCACCAAACGGAAATTAAGTACGCCTATTATTCGCGCGAAGGTGTATTTATCGGAGATGAATACACCGGGCTAATCGATAACGAGGAGAATGTCTGGCTGCACCCTCCCCGATCGCTCCTACTGCAAACGCTACAGGCGAGTCCCTGGCCCTTTGTAAAAGTGCCCTTTGCCATTGGACATGCCTGGAATTGGGATCCGGTTTGGCACAATCCCAAAGAGAATTTTGAGGGCAAGATCAAATTTTGGGAGGGACCTCTTAAAAACAAGTGTGCGTACGAATTTTTGAGCAAGGAAAATTGGATCATGACGGATCGTAAAACCGTCGTCGAGTGCCTGGTGGGTATCGCGGACTGTAGCAACAGGATACACGATACCCATTTAAAGTTTTGGTTTAACCCCAACGTCGGATTCCTCAAACTGGTATTTGACAACATCGATGGGTCGACCATCATTTTGGAAGCCATAGATTTTGACGTTTGCGATTAGTAGCATGTAGACCCTTAGCCACCAACTCAAAGTAACCAGCTGGGCTGCGTCTTCAACCAATGTTTGTTGGGGTCATAAGGAAATTTTTTGTCGGCATCATCAATGATTTCCACACCCAGCCCCGGCCCTTGCGGCACTTCCGCATAACTATCCTTGACCACAATGGGCTCTTTGAATAAACCTCCTCTAAAGGGGTTGTAGTGCCGGCAAGACTCCAGTACGAGTCGATTCGGAATTGCCGCTACCAGATGAATATTGGACATCCAGGTAAGATCGCCGTGCCAGTTGTGCGGCACGCAAGGTTTGTTGTGCAAGTGGGCCAGCTGAGCTACATACCACCCTTCGCTCAGACCGGTGGTATCGCAATCCGGCTGAACAATGTCGTAGGCATCCCTTTCGATCCAGTCCTTAAATTCGAAGCGATCGGTCATGGTTTCCCCTCCGGAGATCGGCATACCGTTGGCGGCCTCCCGGATGCGCAGATGCCAGTCGATCGCCCGTTCGAGGTCTTCGTCTTGGGGACCGGATATCGATCGGTCCCGGCCCCACCGATTCACGGGTTCTTCTACCCATTGAAATTTTAGTTCCGCCAATTTGGGTACCAGCTCCACAGCCTGATCCACCGTCACCCTCATGTTGAATTCATGGATCAGATCGAAGTCATCGCCCACGGCCTCCCGCAATCCCTCCAGAAAGGGCAGGTATTTCGCGATGGTCATATTTTGCTCGAAATGCTCGGCAAATCGAAATTTAAACCCATAGAAGCCCTCTTCTTTATAGCGAAGGGCTTCATCATAAAGATCTTCGGGGCGCTTGTCGAAATCCCAGATGGTGCCGCAACTCGCATAGTGCTTAATCTTGGTAACGGGTTCGCAATTGGTGGCAAGCAGTTGGTAAATGGGTTGATTCTTAGCTTTCCCGATGATGTCCCAACAGGCAACATTGATACCCGCCCAGGCCATGGCCTTTTTCGTTTCCCGGTGACTGGGGGCAATGATGTCGACATCAAAGGGGTTTTTCCCCAGGAGTTGTGGTTTGATGTGTTTTTCGGTGTATTCCTTCACAAATTCGGGACCGCCGTATGGGCTGGGCCCACCGATTCCAACAATGCCCTGATCGGTCTCAATTTCCGTCAGGATGGTGACGCCGGCACCGTACCACCATTTTTCGATCGGATAATCACAGGAGAAGAGTCGCACGCGAACATCGGTAATTTTCAGCGCCTCGCGCCCGATGCCGTCCAGTGGATTATTGCGTGGCAGGTTGGTTGGTTCAGCAGGAGGATTCTGATCGCTGCAACCGACGAATACGCCGGCAGTGCCGATAGCCGAAGTGCCCAGAAATTGCCGTCTCGAAATGCCCATTGAACTAATTTTTTTGTTGTGAAAGAAGTTTTATGGATGTAATCCCCTAATTGTAAGCTAAATATACGGATTGAAGGGGCTTGCAGACTTCAAGTAATCTATCCAATAATAAAAGGATTTTACCCCTCTCTCCTCTTTCCAACTACTCGAAAACCCTGGAGTTTTTTATCTTTCTACAATGAAAATCTTACTTCCGCTCCTTCTGCTATGCTGGGCCCAAGTCTGTCCGGCCAAAATTTGGCTGCCTGCCCACCTCTCCGATCATATGGTTTTACAAAGGAATTCGACCGCCAAAATCTACGGCTGGTCGACCGATACCTATCGGGGAGAAAAAATTACCGTCACCGCTTCCTGGGACCAACAACCGGTAGCCGGCGTAGCCGACCAGGGGCGATGGCAGGTACTGCTTTCCACTCCAAAGGCCGGTGGTCCGCATACCATTACCATACAAGCGCACGAAACCATTGTAATAAATAATGTCATGATCGGTGAAGTATGGGTCTGCTCCGGACAGTCGAATATGGAATGGACACCGCCACAGGGCCTTTTAAACGGAGAAGAAGAGATCCGCACGGCCAACCATCCCGATATCCGGTTCTATTTTTTACCCAAGCATACTGCAGACCATCCCCAGGATGATTCCCCGGGCCACTGGGCAGCGTGTTCACCGGAAACCATGAAGCAATTCAGTTCGGTGGCTTATTTTTTTGGGCGCAAACTGCAACGGGAATTGCAGGTTCCTATTGGTCTCATATACACGAATTGGGGCGGTACTCCTATCGAAACCTGGATTCCGGAACCACTCATCAGTCGGGATCACTACCTGAGTGCCGCTGCCCAAAAGATCGGGCGGCACCATATGTGGCCAACCGAACCGGGGAAGACCTACAATGCCATGATCCATCCGCTTCTGAAGATGGACATTGCCGGCGCCATTTGGTATCAGGGAGAATCCAACCGGGTCAACCCCTTTTCCTATTATCGCTCTTTTCCGCTCTTGATACAATCCTGGCGAAAAGCCTGGCAAAAGGACTTTCCCTTTTACTTCGTACAAATTGCTCCCTACAAGTACGATGCGGACGATCCGTTCGATGCCGCCATCGTCAGAGATGCGCAAAGACATACGATGGAAACGACTGCGGGAACCGGTATGGTCGTTACGACCGATGTGGGCGACCTGCAGGACATCCACCCGATCGACAAAAAACCGGTGGGAGAACGACTGGCCAATTGGGCATTGGCCAAAACCTACGGCAAGGAAAACATCGCCTTTAGTGGCCCACTCTTTTCCGCCTTGGAAACCCGGCCAGGCCAGGCCATCATTTACTTCCAATACGCCGATGGCGGACTGATTGCCCAGGACGGTGCCCTGACGCATTTCGAAGTTGCCGGTGCGGACCGTCGTTTCTATCCGGCTCAGG
>JANQRV010000112.1 GCA_028284395.1 Saprospiraceae bacterium | reverse complement strand
AGATTAATGGTTCTCAGAACTGGTTTTTTTCTCTGCATAGCAGCGCTACGGTGATAAAAAAAGCCGTTTTGAGGTTCATTTAGCTGGATTTTGCAGCCGTAAGAGAAACTTTGAACAACTTCAGTAAGTGTCGGCATTTGAACAAATTTACAACCTGCCAATTTCGTTTTCGTATATATGCACAGAAATTCTAAAAGCAATTCGCAATTCTTATGAAAAGCCACTGGGTACTCTCGAATATCGATCTTTATAAAATTCTCTGCCCACATAAACTGGATGGCTATTCGAAGATTCACGGTAACACTTTTTCCAAACAAGACATCATTTATTCGGAAAATCAGCACGATAATAATGTTTACCTAGTCAGTAAAGGAAAAGTGAAAATTGTCAATTACGATAAGGATGGGAATGAACTCGTCCGACATATCCTGGTCAAGGGAGAACTGTTTGGAGAAAAAATTGTCTTGAGTGAAAACAGTCGGGACGAATATGCCGTGGCGTGTAGCAATGGAACGCAAGTATGCGCAATGAAATTACCAACCATGCAAGAGCTCATGCGCGTTAACCACCGGTTCGAAACTCGAATTTATAAGCTGATTAGTATGAAGCTCAGAAAAGTCGAGCGTCGCCTCGAACTGTTGGTTGGCAAAGATGTCGAAACGCGGATCATCAGTTTTATCAACGATCTGTACTTGGAAAATAAGCGTGTACACATTCCCAATCATTTGTCTCACCAGGACATCGCTAAATTATTGGCTACCTCCCGCGAATCGGTGACCAAGACTTTTAACAGACTCAAACACGAAAAGATCATTGATTATAATCGCAAGGAAATCATTGTCGCCAATGCTAAAAGGTTGATGGAGCTCTCGAAAGATTAAGCATTCAATAACTAAAGTAATACCAATCGCCACTGAGGCGAAAGGTCTGCCAATCCTCCACCCAAATCAAATCCATACGAGGTTCTTCACCTTTCAACACCTTCACGATACCCGAGGCTCGCTGCACGGCGTGAATTTTGGAAGCGGCCAATTGAAAGTAGAGTAAGCTATCGGTCCTAAAAATCATAGTTCCGCTTTTCCCTACGCCAAATACCCTTCCCATAGCCCCTCCGAGGACATCTTGTTTCAGTATCTTTTCTTCAGCAGGCGTTCCGTCAATTGAAAAGCGCACATCGAATCCAGTAGGAGCATTTTCGACAGATGCGAAATTGTACTTCCTCGCACATTCTTCTTCTATAAAGTTGGCTACGACTTCGAAGTCAGCGTTATAGGCCATGAAGATCCGTTCGGCTTCTAACTGCGAATACTTCTGAGCATTTTCATTTTTGCAATGGGAAAGAGAGGTGAGCATTAGAAGCAAGCAGAGAGGTCGATTAATTTTCCTGCGGTCAACTGAAAAATGAATTGCAGCTTTCATTGGCGTTTCTTTAAAAATGATGCAAATGCTTCCAAAAAACAATAAAATACTACCAAAAAACGAAAATCCCCTTCCGCAGTCCTCGAATGGACTACTTTTGTAAACGTAATCAGCAATGAAGATTTCATAAAAGGGACACTAGAACAACACAAATTTTTATTCATCCATCAAAATGTCCTCATTATGAAAAAGATCACAATTATCATCGCAGCAGTAGCAACCATCTTCACCACATCTGTTTTTGCCCAGGATAATAACGACGATGCGCACGATGTTGCCATCAAAATTCCCGAGGTGGCTTTGCTCGACATCGAACCGGCCAACAACAGCGTTACCCTGTCACCAGAAGCACCCACCGAAGCGGGCGAATTCCTGGACTTTTCAAATGCTACCGACAACAGCCTGTGGCTCAACTATTCTTCTGTAGTGGGTTCAACTACCGAGCCTAGCCGAAAAGTAACGGTAGCCATCACCAACGGTACCGTGCCTAGTGGAATGGAATTGTATGTCAGTGCAGCCACTGCCGCTACCGGAGAAGGAACGATTGGTACTCCGGTAGGCCGGGTGAAACTGGAAAAAACAGCTACGGATCTGGTTTCTGCAATCGGCAGTTGTTATACGGAGACAGGTGAGAATTATGGTCACCAACTTACCTATGGCCTGGTACTCGCGGGAGATGAAGATGCGGTAGCCAGCACCGATTTCGACGACGCAACTACACTAACCATAACCTATACTTTAACCGACAATTAATCCAACCGGCGGAACGAAAAACGATGGGCAAATCCCAGATGGGGTTTGCCTTTTTTTCATTAGGTTTACAGCAAACTAAATCGTCATTTTGCCATTATGAGTCATACGATCAAGGGAAGCTTTGTACACGTTGTATTTTTTTGGTTGAAGAATCCGGACAACCAAGAAGACAGAACCAAATTTTTCAAGGAACTCACCGCCTACACTAATGAAGTAGATGTTATTGTTTCTAAACACATCGGAACACCGGCCGATACAAACCGGCCGGTCATCGACAGCAGTTATACTTACTCGTTGGTAGCTACTTTCAATAGCCGGGAGGATCAGGATCTATATCAGGCTCATCCGGCCCATTTACGGTTTGTGGAAAATGCCAGTTCCCTTTGGGAAAAGGTCATTGTGTACGATGCCGTGAGCGCCACTGACTAAAATCATCGGCGGGTATGACTTGAATCAGCCTCAAGCTTGAGAATAACCTGCATTTTTGACTTGAATTCAACATTAAGTCATTTCAATCAAAAATATAGGTATTATGACCTTCAAGCTTTTAGAATTAAATCCAGGACGAATCGTAGTACGTTTTTATCTAATGATGTTTGTTGTCATCGCCGCTGGATTCTCTGGTGTTTGGCCTTTGGCACTACTAGCTGTTCCCATACTTTTCAGTGCATTAATGGGCGTTAGCATTCGGACCAATGCAAAAACAAAGGATGCCGCCAAGCAGATTAACCTGGCTAAAGAGCCCAAGGAAGTCAGAAAGGCCAGTTAGGATTAAATAATTTGCGACTTCAGAGTCATTTTACCACGGTGCTTCCAGTCGTTTGGTCGATGAAGAAAACGCCATCAAACTGGTAGGGGACCCGAATCCGCATGTAGAAACCGTAGTCATCGGCAATGTGATTGGCAAATCTAATCGGCAGTGGTCGGTTTAGCCAATCTACTTCCCTGGAAAGGGGTAAGAACAGATGTCTATTTCCTGTTTTGCTGGCAACTTGGTGCAATGCCTCCGATAAGGATCCCTTGGGACTGGTACACAATTCATCCTGAACGATCCGTGATAAATTGGAGTAACTGGGATAAGCACTAAAAGTACCTCGATGCGTAAAAATGCCGAAGCTTCGGTATTTATCCCCGTATTTTTTCGACAGGAAAGAACCCATGGACAGACTAAGGTGTAAATTGTGGCGCTCATTCGAATGATCCGCTCTGCTGATGTGTACATCATGGGCCCAAATAATGGCTTTTTGCCTGGGGTAGATGTATTCCAAATACCAGGTCAAATTATCGAACATGGCCTGGTCTCGTTTTAGTGCAAAACCGCCGTGGTAGGCCTCCGTGAAAAACTGCTTGATCAAAATGGCATATCGGCTTGCATATTTACTCCAACGTAAGTCATCGGCATCATGAAAATCTCTGGCCCACCGGTCGGAGCGAAACTTCACGGCTTCGCTGAAGCGTTCTGCCTTTTGAAGAAGGTCGGCTTTAAGCGAGTCGGTTAAGGTAAATGCCTGTTGTCCCTGCTGCTTTAACTCTGCGAGCAATTCCTGGTGTTCATCGTAAAACTCAGGATCCCTGGCAAGGAGGAATTTCTTGAGATGATCGATTGGCAAAACCGCATTTTGCATATCAAATCCAATAAACGAAATCATGTCATTCGGATGCGTCTCATTATAAGTCCGGATCCATTCTACCAGATCGTATACCTCCTGTTTCATCCAAACACTGAACATTCCTGCCATGGCCTCCTTTCTGGAAATGCCACTGCCCTTGACATATTCATTGACCTTCTGGCAACTGACCAAATGATCCTCGATGGCAAATACTCTGAATCCCAATTCCTCCACCGCATATTGTAATATCTTGTGTTTGAGAGAAAAGAACTCACTGGTTCCGTGCGTGGATTCTCCCAAGGCGACAATCGTACTGCCTTCAAAAGCCTTTTTTAAGAAATCCAGCTTTGAAGCTGCCGTAGTATCGAAATTGGCGACGGGAAGCGGACTTGCAAATGGAGATACCTGTTGTTGCAGCCATTTAATCTGTTTGTTGGTAAATTCATCCGCTACCAGAACACTTCGTTTCTCCCTGCCATCAATCTCAAGTGAACACTGGTCAAACCAGGCTGTTCCCTTTCCTTTCCGGTGAACAATCAATTGCACATTGGTAGCTGTGGCTGGCAGCACCGTTTCGACCGTGATCCTGGTCCAGTCTAAGGCTTCGTCTTGAAGGGTTCCGGAAATCGTTTTTTTTCCATATTTGCCGGTCTTCTCATCCGTATATTCATATTCAATTGAGACGCCGGCTCTAATTCCGGGTTTGTCAGATCTGAACCACGCTGAAAAGAACAATTCTTTTTCTTTGATTTCATAAGCTTCGATGCCAAAAGCATATCCTGCCTTTACACAGTCTTTTTCCCCTTTGCCGCAAGTAGAGCGTATGCTGAAGTTGCCATTCATGACCACGAGGCTATCCATGACAAAGGTAGTCGGCCCCCACGGGTGTTTGTTCCACCCCCAGGCGCGATTGGCCCCTTCTGCACTCTTGCGCTCAAAGTCCAGGTTTAAGAATTGTTGACCTTCTAAAACGCCAAAAAAGAATAGAAATACCGTGATTAGAATCGTTGCAGATATCCTCATGTTTTTGCTTTAGTTTGCTATTTTGATCCGTTCTCAGGCAGTTGTCGGATTAAATAATAGGAAAACCCTTTCCCCTGATCACCCATTACCTCGACCAGCAATTTCTGATCATTTATGGCCGTATACTGAATTGTTTTTGGGAAATCGTGATCGGGATTTTCGAAGGAAAGTCGGTCCGTCAACTGTTGATTCAATAAGAACGGGATTGTTTGCCCATTATTTTGGTCGGGGACCGTTGCTTCGTAGATAACTTCGTTCTTTTCTCTTCTAACCTTCAGGGTTTCGAGTACTTTTTGCTTTTTTCCAACGATCTTGTAGGACGATCCAATTAGCGTGCGATTGTCCTCTTTTTGCCACGTCTCGTAGGTATCCTGGTTTTCTACCTTCCAGGTACCGGGCAACAAATGGAGGCGTTTCATTATTTCCCGTTGTTTGCAGGTTGTAGTAAAAATCGTAAGCAGTAGCAAGACTAGGAGGATTGTGATGTTGAAGTTGTTCTTTTTCATTTTTTTGCCTCAAAGCTATGGGGAGGACATGGGATGTGATTGTAAAAAACCGACACCTACTTCTTTAGAAAAAAGTTGGCCATGTTCTCTGCATCGAATCCATATCTGGAAGGTTCTTCTCCCGTAAATTCTTTAAAGTTTTTGATGAAGTGCGACTGGTCGTAAAAGCCTTTGAGATAGCCAATGTCTGTCCATCTGAACAAGTCATCATTGACCAAAGCGAAAATATGAGAGAAGCGAATGATGCGGCTGTAGAATTTAGGAGATAATCCAATGCAAAGCTTAAAGTAGCGTTCCAGACTTCTTTCGCTGATCTCGAGTTTTTCCCGGATGGTTGCCAGGGCTATTTCTCCTTTGGATTCGAGGATCATTTTTACTGCTTGTTTACCCTTTTTTTGTTGTTCCTCCTTCCTTTCTATGGCTTGAAGCAGATATGAAGTTTCCCTTATTTTTTTCTCGAAGGACCACTTACTAGTGGCAACTTTTTGGATCGGCAACAGTTTTTCGAAAGGAGGACCGACGACAGCAACGACCCGGTCCTTGATAGAGAACATATTGATTCCAAGTAATTCCCTAACTGCCCAAGGCTGGAATTTGATGGCAAACATCCCTTTTTGCCCGGTATTCCGGAGGAAAAAATAATGGCTAATTTGTCCGGCCAGCAGTGAACGCTGTTGGTCTGACCACTGGCCGGAAATATTCGTACGATAAGGATCTCCATAATGGAAGATCAACTCCGGGTAGCCATCGGGAATGATTTTTTCTACTTCGGACGGCACGTCCGGTCCACTTTCCACCATCCAAAAGTCCTTCACAATTTCCTTTAATCCCTCCTCCGGAGACTGTTTGCGATAAATCAAGCTTACTATTTTTTCAAACTTCCGATTTTTTGTCCCATCCGCACACTGACGGACGCCAGCCTGTCTTTTTCAAACAGCAGCAGCACGGTAGAGCCGCCGTAAGCAAAATGGCCCAATTTTTCTCCTTTGTAGACCTTTACGGCACTTTCCTTTCGAATGTCTCGAAACTTATCTTCAAAAACAACCGAACCAATGGTTTGGAGTCCGATGGGGATCATTGCAATATAGCCGTATTCTTCCGTTTTTATCAAATAATATCCGTGCCGGAAATTTTGGAAAACGCTGTAATCTTTATTGTATGCAATGTTGCCGTCATTGATAATATCCAGGATATCGGGCATGCCGAATAGCCGGTCGCCCACATCCTGTTTGGACTCGACCATGGTGCCCGTCACCGGGGCGTGAAAATGGTGGTAATCGGTCGGTAAGAGGAAGACGGCCAAGGCTGTTCCACCAACGAACTTCGGGCAATAGGATGAAGAATCGAGTAAAGCCACTAAATCCAGTGTTTTACCTCCCTTCGTGGGGATCTCCGAATCGAGTTTTAAATCGTTGTTGATCATATTAATGACGCCATCCGCAGGCGCAACCAAAACGGAATGGTCATGGATGCCATCAATCGGTCTGGCGCCAGGCCTTAAATTACGAGTAAAGAACTCATTAAAGGAGTGGAATCCTTCTAATGGGAGTACAAAATCGTTGTTGTTCAACTCCGGATCTTGTAACCAGTCCATCACCCTGCTGGCAGATGCTGCACTATCCATATATCGACCTCTTTCCTCTACAAAGTTCAGCGACCAACTTCGACCTGGCTCCTCCAATATAAATTTCATGCCGTGGGGGTTCCGGTAATACAGGAAAGAGAACTCCAGGATATAGTCCAGTCCGTCATCGGTATTGGGTAGAAAATAGAACCACTCATTCATAAAGGCATACAGGTCCTCTACGTTTTTGTTCTGCCATGGGTTCTTAGTGCCATCCGCCAGGTCTTGAATATGCTGAAACATTTGGTCTACGGTACAGCGAAATTCATCCGAATTGTTGTAGAGTTGCCTTAGCTTTTTGACGGGATCACAATCGTCCTGAGCTAAAAGCTGAAGGGAAAAAGGAAAAAGCATTAGCTGCGCCAGCAATAGCGCTTTTACAATTTGTTTTCTCATGGTTTAATAGTTTGAATGATAGACCCGCAACAAAGAGTGGAAATCGACCATGCGTTTCCTTTTCTCGACTTGGGTCAAAAAATTAATTTAATAAAGGATCAATGTGGAGAAGATTGAAAGTCCTCCACACCCAGCCATAGGTTTGAATTCGGTTTATTGATGTTGAAGAGTCGCTTCGTCTGGAAGCTTTTTGGAAGAAGGTTGCTGGTCAATGACCAGTTTCAGGATCGCTGTCGCGACGTGAGAACAAAATTATGGGATTTTGAGGAGATTGGCAATGGGGATGCTTTTTTAATGGAAAAGTTAAGAAAATGTTAAGAATTTAAGGTTGTGGAGACATTCTACCAGCTCATACCACAGTAGAGTGTAAACAATCAAATTCCTCAATTGACTAAAAAGTATTACTCATGAAAACTCAATTTTTACTCATCGCAGCCTTACTTGGCTTCTTCTTGTTCTCCTCCGTCGACACGGTTTCAGCTCAGAGCAGATCTTATAAAACCAGCTACCACAAAGGTGGCAAATACGGACACCACTATGGTAAAAAGACTTACCATAAGCCTTATCGCAAACCACACTGCAAGCCATACCCCAAGCCTCATTGTAAGCCATACCCCAAACCACACTGTAAGCCATATCCAAAGCCACACTGCAAGCCTTACCCCAGACCCAAGCCTTGTTACAAGCCTTATCGCAAGCCACACTATGGCGGACATGGCCACAAGAAATACCCTGCTAAAAGGGTAGCTTATCGCGGAAGATAATTTTATCCAACATATAAAACTCCTTGCCCCGGACCCGGTTTTGAACTGAGTTCGGGGCACTTGTTATTACCAATTCGATGAATCAAATGAGAATAATCCACAGCTACAAAGTCGATTGAATGATACCTCATCATTAGTTGATAAAGTAAGTCTGTAAGATGAAGTGCTGCAAATGTGAAGAACAATCTTTTTCTGGAGATAACTTTATTCAATGCTCTTGTGTTGAATGAGAACATTTTATGCCGAAACTCCGCCAATACAAAGTTGGATCTAAATAACGGCGACCAAGAAGAAATGAATACGTAAAAGACTGATTTCTAGAAAGAAATCATGTTTTGTTGTCGGGATGACTGGATTCGAACCAGCGGCCTCGTCGTCCCGAACGACGCGCGCTACCGGGCTGCGCTACATCCCGATGTGTATCTACAGCATTCCTGCAAAAATAAGCAATGCCCCGGAATTGGTCAATAGGGCTTACCTCAAGCCCGGTAAAGCGTTATAGTAGGCTTCATTCCAACGCAGTTCTTGCCGAAGTTGGCGAATTCGAGTTTCCTGATCAATTAAGACATATTCGATGCCGGCCATTTCCGCAAATTCTTCCAGATGTTCCGGAGAAAGGTTTTGACTGTAGCAAGTATGATGTGCTCCACCGGCCAAAAT
>JANQRV010000634.1 GCA_028284395.1 Saprospiraceae bacterium | reverse complement strand
GACCAGGCTAAGGAAACCGTTGTCTCCCAATCGAATTTCCGGTACATGTACTGGAATATGGCCCAACAATTGGCACATCACACCATCAATGGGTGCAATATCAATGTGGGCGACATGATGGCATCGGGAACCATTAGTGGAAAGGATGAACAGTCGTACGGATCCATGTTGGAGTTGTCCTGGGCCGGCTCCAAACCAATTGAAATGTCTGATGGAAGCCAACGAATCTTTATCAATGACTACGATACCGTAACGATGCGCGGCTTTGCGGAAAAGGGCTCCGTTAGAGTGGGGTTCGGGGATGCTACCGGCCAATTATTGCCCGCTTCATCTCGCGAATGATGAAGGTCCGCGCAGCGACGCTTTCAATGGATTTCTATCTGGTACAAGAACTCCGGAAATAAGACTACTGTATAATATCGGCAGGTCAACGCCGTTCGACCTCACCGCGGAGGTTTTTTCTAAAAACTTTCTTTCAAATGCCGGTGTTTTTAATTGAAATCTATTAAAATAGCGTTTTGAAAAGCAAATAATCAGCTCAAAAAAAGTAGTAATGTCAAACGAAATCGAAACATTGAAGTGTCTTATTATAGGCTCCGGACCTGCTGGCTATACGGCAGCAGTTTACGCCGCTCGTGCTAACCTCAAACCAGTTGTGTTTACCGGTCCGGAACCAGGTGGGCAGTTGATGATCACAACCGATGTTGAAAATTATCCAGGTTATCCGGAGGGGATTGGTGGTCCGCAAATGATGGAGGAATTCCAGAAGCAGGCCCAAAGGTTTGGTACGGAAGTTAGATATGAGATGATTTCTAAAGTCGATTTCACCGGGCCAGTCCACAAGGTCTGGACCGACAGCGGAAAAGAGTTGCACTCGCATAGCATCATCATCTCGACGGGAGCCAGTGCAAAGTGGTTGGGACTAAAGTCCGAGCAACGCCTGATGAATCAAGGCGTTTCGGCCTGTGCCGTTTGTGACGGCTTTTTCTTCAAGGGCCAGGAAGTGGCCGTAGTAGGTGGCGGAGACACCGCTGCGGAAGAAGCCACCTATTTGGCAAAGTTGTGCCCAAAAGTGCACTTATTGGTCAGGAGGGACGAAATGAGGGCTTCGAAAATCATGCAAGATCGAGTCAAGAAAACGGATAACATCATCATACACTGGAATACGGAAGCAGAAGAAATTTTAGGAGAAAACGAAGTCGAGGGAATGCGTGTCATCAATAATAAAACGCAGGAAAGTACAACCATTCCGGTTCAGGGTTTCTTTGTTGCCATTGGTCACAAACCCAACACGGATATTTTCAAGGACTGGCTCGACATGGACGAAACCGGCTACCTAAAGGTTGTTCCCGGGACGTCAAAAACGAAAGTTCCGGGTGTATTTGCAAGTGGTGATGCGGCCGACAAAGTCTACCGCCAGGCGGTCACGGCTGCCGGCACCGGTTGTATGGCAGCATTGGATGCAGAGCGCTACCTGACGGAAGAAGGGATTATTTGAAGATGCTTTGATGCTTCATGGGCCTGGACGGCCCATTTGATCCTGTAATGGGCCGATAAAGTTTTCCGCAAACGATGGTATTTGGAAACCAGCACCAAAGTATCGCTGCAGCATCATTCTGCAGCAAAATTCTGGAAAACCTGGTCCATAATCCGCAGGAAAGTCTGGTAGTCCTCCTCCGAAAGGTGTTCCCACCCTTTTTGACGTAATTCGGAAACTGCGGGAAGCGCTTTCTCGTAAACGGTACGGCCTGCTTCAGTAAGAAAAATCTTATACCTGCGCCGATCATTTTCAAAGCGTTGCCGTTCTGTGAATCCTTTCTTGCACAGTAGGTCAATGATGCGCGAAACAGTTGGAGCTTCCTTGAAGCTTAGGTGTGCCAAATCAGTCTGCGACAAACCGTTTTCCCGATATAGACAATCGATGATAACCCATTGCTCGGTGGTAATGTCTACTCCTACCTTTTTGAATGCCTGTAAAAAATTGAGTCGGATGACTCGATAATTTCGGTCAATGTAAGTGCCAAAATACTTGTCCTGGGTTTTTACCATAATGATACAAAAGTAAAACAATTTGATCGCACACTAAAAAATGGCCAATCCCTTCTTAAACAAAATCAAAATATGAGAGTTATCCAATTACCAGAATTAGGTAAAAAATAATTAGCTTTAGCACAACTCATTCAAAACGACACCAAACATGGATAATAGACTTTATGAAGACCTGAAAACGCAACTGGAATATTTCTACAGGTGGGAAAAAGAGCGGCCCGACCAGGCTTTTCTCCGACAACCTTTTGGCGAAAATTGGCGGATCACTACTTACGCCGAAGCTGGCCAGAAAGCCAGAAAAATGGTTACTGCATTGCAGGCGATGGGATTGAAAAAGGGAGATCACATCGGAATCATCTCAAAAAATTGCGATTATTGGATCCTGGCCGATCTGGCCATTATGATGGGGGGATACGTATCGACTCCGTTCTACGCCAACCTTTCCAAGGAACAATTGAGTGAAGTACTGGACAAAAGCGATACGAAGGCGCTTTTCGTCGGAAAACTAGATGCCTGGGATAACATAGACAAAGGCATACCGGCAGATATGCCAATTATCAAATTCCCCCATTACGAGGGCAATGCAAAGGTAACCCGAGGTCAGGATTGGATGGATTTGGAAAATGCCAACCCACCAATGGAGGGAGATCCGCTTCCAAATCTCGATGACATGTGGACCATCTTGTTTACCTCCGGTACAACAGGGAGCCCTAAAGGTGTCGTACACGATTACGAAAATGTTGCTTTGATTATCAGGTCAGAAGTTTTGGGTAATACGTTGAAGGCCATGATCACACCCAATCCAACCTACTTTTCTTTTTTGCCGCTCAACCACATTGCCGAACGAGCAGCGGTAGAATTGGGTGTATTGATGAGTGGAGGAACCGTGTCGTTTGCCGAGTCGCTTGATACATTTGCAAAAAACCTACAGGATACACAACCCACTCTGTTTTTTGCGGTCCCTAGAATTTGGACGAAGTTTTACCTCGGTGTCCTCAACAAGATGCCACAGAAGAAATTGGACCGGCTCCTGAAAATACCGATCATATCCTCCGTTGTCAAGAAGAAAATCAAAAGAACGCTCGGACTCTCCCGCGCCACATTGATCATGACCGGTGCCTCCATCACCCCCGAGAATATCAAACAGTGGTTTCATAAATTGGATATCAATTTGAGAGAGGTCTACGGTATGACTGAAAACTTCGGAGGATTTACACTAATGCCGGAGTTTGCGCACAAGCCCAATACCGTGGGTGTTCCCTTTCCCTATGCCGAAGGTAAAATCGACCCTGATACCGGAGAAATTTTGATGAAAATGCCCTGGATGATGAAGGGTTATTACAAAGAACCTGAATTGACGGCGAAGGTACTGGTAGATGACTGGCTCCATACCGGTGACAAAGGCATGATTGATGAAGACGGGTATTTCAAAATAATCGGCCGTGTAAAAGATGCATTTAAAACCAGTAAAGGAAAATTCATTGTTCCCACTATCTTGGAAGATAAGTTTAGTGAAAATGAATTCATCGAACAAATATGTGTGGCCGGATTGGGGATTCCTCAACCGATCGCCTTGGTTAACCTTTCGGAAATCGGCTTAGCGGAGTCCCGTGAAAAGGTAACCGCCAATCTGAAATCACTGCTGAAGGAAGTCAATACTTCGCTGCACGGTCATGAAGTGATATCGACCATTATCATTACCAAAGACACATGGTCTCCTGACAACAACTTATTGACGCCTACCCTCAAAATCCGACGGGGTTCGATCGATGAGTCCTATCTCAATCAGTACAATAGCTGGCATGAAGACGGTGAGAATGTAATCTGGGAATAACCTTAAATGAATCACAACATGAGTGCAAAGAGAACGGCCTTCATTACCGGGGCCAGCAGGGGGATTGGTAAAGCCATTGCATTAAAACTTGCCGAGTCTGGCTACAATATTGTGATCGCCGCTAAAACGGCGGAGCCACACCCTAAATTAGAAGGTACCATTTATACGGCCGCAGCAGAGATCGAACAAGCGGGTGGCAAAGCACTACCGGTCGTAGTCGACATTCGGTCGGAAGAATTGGTTTTACAAGCCATCGACAAGGCCGTTGATGCTTTTGGCGGAATTGACATCTTGGTCAACAATGCCAGTGCGATCAGCCTGACGCCTACCGACCATACGCCAATGAAAAGATTCGATTTGATGCACTCCATCAACGTCAGAGGAACATTCATGGTTTCCAAGTACTGCATTCCCGAACTTCGCAAGGGTAACAACCCACACATCCTAACGCTCTCTCCACCGCTTCATCTCAAACCGGAGTGGTTTGGAGCTCATCTGGCCTATACCATGTCTAAATTTGGGATGAGCATGACCGTCCTGGGCTTGGCGAATGAATTGAAGAAAGATAAAATCGGGGTCAATGCACTTTGGCCACAAACAACCATCGCTACGGCAGCCATCAAAAATCTATTGGGCGGTAATGAAATGATGGAACGAAGCCGATGGCCAAGCATTATGGCGGATGCAGCTTTTGCCATTCTCCACCGGCCCGCTGAAAGTTGTTCCGGTCATTTTTTCATCGATGAGGATGTCTTGCGGGAAGAGGGGGTCGAAGACTTTTCTACTTATGCCGTCAACCCGGATAAAACGTTGGCACCAGATCTCTTCATCTAAGTTTCATTGAACACAAATTCAAAACCACCAATATGAATTTTGATTATTCTGACAAGGTCAAAGACTTGCGACAACAACTTCTTCGCTTCATGGAAGAGTATGTGATTCCGAACGAAGAAGCGCACAATGCCTGGTTTAGAGATCCAGCCAACACGTGGAAACACTGGCCCGGCCTTGAGCCTTTAAAGGAGCAAGCAAAAGCCGCCGGACTATGGAACCTGTTTTTACCCGTCGAATACGGTCACCTAAGTCCGGGACTGACCAACCTGGAATACGCACCTCTAGCCGAAATCATGGGGCGCCATCTATGGTCGTCAGAAGTGTTTAATTGTAGTGCTCCGGATACTGGTAATATGGAAGTTTTGGCTAAGTATGGCAGCCCTGCACACCAAGACAGATGGTTGAAGCCACTCATGGCCGGTAAAATACGTTCCGCCTTCCTGATGACTGAACCGGCGGTAGCTTCGTCAGATGCCACTAACATCGAGACATCCATCGTAGCGGAAGGAGACGAATATGTCATCAATGGCCGTAAGTGGTGGTCTTCCGGTGCCATGAGCGAAAACTGTGAGATCTTTGTAGTCATGGGTAAAACAGACCCTGATGCCGTTCGCCATCGCCAGCAGAGTATGATCTTGGTCCCCAAAGATACTCCCGGTATTACGATCGTCAGGCCACTCCACGCCATGGGAAGTGTGGATCCACCTGGTGGCCATGCCGAAATCATTCTTGAAAACGTCCGTGTACCAAAATCCTACCTGCTCCTGGGAGAAGGGCGAGGTTTTGAAATCGCACAAGGTCGACTGGGCCCGGGCCGCATTCATCACTGTATGCGTTTGGTGGGTATGGCTCAACGCTCCCTGGAATTGATGTGTGAAAGAGTCACGCAAAGAGAAGCATTCGGAAAACAACTGAAAGATTTCAGCAGCATTCGGCAAGACATCGCTTTGTCCCGTTGCGAAATCCAACAGGCGCGGTTGCTCACCCTTGAAGCAGCTGACAAAATGGATAAATACGGCACCAAAGGTGCACGCGACCTGATTGCCATGATCAAGATCGTAGCTCCAAATATGACGCAGAGGGTGGTAGATCGAGCCATTCAGGCATTCGGAGGTATGGGAGTCAGCAATGACCTTCCGTTATTCGGATTCTTTGCCTCGGCACGGATCATTCGGATTGCCGATGGCCCCGACGAAGTTCACATGTACCAGTTGGGTCGCAATACCGTCAAAGAATACGCCACAAATTTTGTCAGCGCCCGAGAATTAAACAAGGCAAAGAACTAGTCATTCCTCCATTGGAAATGACCTCATTCACTGTTGCGGTCATAAGGAATAATGTTGTCCCATTCGCTGGCGCAACTGCGCGCTACAAATGCAACTACCGGCTCCGAGTCACTCAGATTAAACACCTCGTGGGGCACACCGGGCTTGATGTAGATGAAGTCGCCGGCTTGATTATCGAGTGTTTTTCTGAGTCCTGGTCCAAATTCGTGCCTGACCTTCCCTTCGAGAATGTACAGCATGAGTTCGAATCCGTCGTGGATATGGGCATAGGCCACTCCTCCTGGTGGAATGGTGGCGATGTTGCACGACAGTTTTGTAGAGCCAA
>JANQRV010000633.1 GCA_028284395.1 Saprospiraceae bacterium | reverse complement strand
CTCGGGATTGGTGCTGTTTGCCAAAACCAAGAGTGCGTTGATCGAATTGGGAAAGGCATTTCAACAGAATCGCGTTACCAAAGAGTACATTGCCGTCGTTCACGGTAAGCCTGCTCAACACGGGCGGATCAACCTGCCCATTCAAGGTAAAAAAGCAGAGACAAGTTATGAAAGACTGGAAGTAGTTCCTTCTCGTATCTTCCAGCATTTGTCGCTCGTGCTATTAAAACCCGTTACCGGAAGAACGCATCAGCTTCGCATTCACATGAAAAAGGAGGGCCATCTCATTGTAGGAGACAAACAATATGCTGATACAGCCAAAACAATTTTGGGCAAAGGAATGCTGTTGTGTGCCAAAAAACTGGTTTTTGCACACCCGGTAACGGGTAAAGATCTCCGACTGGAAATTGATACTCCTACTAAATTCAAAAAAGTGATGCAGCGCGAAAGAGATCGCTTTGTCAAACAATGATCTCCGACAGAGTCCCGGTGCTATCGGCAAATTTATTCATTCCCAGTCCCATTGCGTTCCCCAATGTAAGATGCAGATTGGCCAGTGGCGTATTCTCTTCAAAAATTAAATGCTGACCTGTTTTTAATTTCCCACCGCCGCTTCCGGCTAACAAAATGGGGAGATTATAGGGCGAATGACGATTGCCGTCCCGTAGCCCCGAAACGAACATGACAATTGACTGGTCCAGCAAAGAGCCGTTCCCATCCGGAATGGACTTCAGTTTCTTGATAAAATAGGCCATTTGTTCCATGTGCCAGATATTGATCAATTCGTATTGGATCATTCGGCGTTCATCGTTCTGGTGGTGAGACAGAGAGTGGAAATTGGCTCTTACCCCTTCCAGAAAAGAGAAATTACGACTGCTGACTGAATTGCCGAACATGAAAGTGGACACACGACTGGCATCGCTCCAAAAAGCGAGAGAAATAATGTCCATCATCAGGCGTACCTTTTCGGTAATGTCTTGGCCTGCAGTAATGTCCACGTAGTCATCAATCCTTATGTCCAACTGTTTTAATTCTCTTTTAATGCCAGGGCTAATGCTGGCTTCAAAATCTTTAAGGCCTTCGGTATTGTCCAGTCTCATTTCAATAGAGCGGATAGATTCGAGGTATTCGGCCATTTTGTTTTGATCGGCGATCCCCAACTGTTTTTGCAGCGATTTGGCATCTTCGTAGACGAGATCCAACACACTTTTTTTCCAGGGACTTTCCGGTTTCGAAGACTTGCCGGGAACCACCGTTCGAAATAACCGGTCGAAAGCAAATCTCGGGTCGATTTCTTTAGAACATGGCTGCGTTGGCGTTTTCCAGGAAATCGAGGATCCGTAAAGCCGGGTGTAGCCTACATTGGCGTCTACACCACTGGAAATTCGGTCAATACCATAAACCAGGGAAGGAAAAAGCGTTTCCTGTTCGGTTTTACGAGCAATCAACTGATCGATCGACGTACCGCCACTGTTGACATTGGAGCCGATGGTACGCGTGAGGGCTCCCGAAGTTAAGATATTAGCAGTTTTGGTATAATGTCCGTCTTTCGTTCCGACTGAATTTTTGTTCATCAACTCCTGTAAGATCAACAAGTCTTTTTCTATTCCTTTCAGGGGTTGAAGAATCGGAGACAATTCGAAGTCTGTCCCTGTTTGATCGGGGGCCCATTTACCGGGACAGACACCATTGGGAGCAAAAAAGAAGGCCACCCTTTGTGGGGACTTGCCGGGGATCTTGGTGGATAACCCCAGTGGGTTCATCGCTTCCAGGAGAGGGAGGGCAACACAGGCTCCCATTCCTTTGAGCATACGTCTACGAGATATGTGCCAGGACTTTTTCATAATATATTGATTAAGCGTCGACATCTTTGGTGTCGCTCTTCTTATAGCGAAACGGGAAACTCATAACAACTTCCCGAATGAAAGAGATGCTGTGAAAATTATTTTTTAGCAAGGTTTCTTGCAAATGATTAATAGTCGGAGAATCTTTGAAGCCCAGAGACCTCCCCAACGCATACGAGAGTATCTTTTTGCTGAAGTTTTTAGCAAATAGTTCCTTTTTCGTTAGTATGGCAGATCGTAGTTCAGCCGGCCCATTGAAGGCCTCACCGGTTTTTAGAACACCGGAGGCATCAATGGCTTCAGTACCATACACTTCACGCCAACGTCCCAGAGCATCAAAGTTTTCCAAACCAAGGCCGATGGGATCCATTGATTGATGACAACCGCTACAAGCCGGATCTTCCTGATGGGCGATCAATAAGGCACGCAAGGTCTGAGGGCCTTTGGCGGGGTCGTGACTCTCCTCCAATTCCGGAACATCTGGTGGTGGTGGCGGAGCGGGCGTGCCCAAGATCTGCTCCAATACCCATTTGCCCCGCAGGACCGGGCTGGTGCGAGTAGGGTGGGAGGTAGCGGTAAGAACACCAGCCATTCCCAGAACACCTCCTCTGGCATTGGATTGAAACTGCACTTTCTGAAACTCCTCATGTTCCACACCGGAAATGCCGTAGTGCTCGGCCAGCCGTCGATTCAGGAAACTATAGTCACTGTCCAATAACTCCAATAGATTTTGGCTTTCCAGCATGACGTGGCTGAAGAAAGTTTCGACTTCTTCGATCATCAAATCTCTCAAAGCCGGGTTATATTCGGGAAAAATTTCCGGATCCAATTGAAATACGGGATCCTTCAGTTTTTTAATATCCAGCCATTGGGTTGCAAATTGTTCGCCGAGCCGATGCGCCTTAGGACTCTTCAGCATTCTCAGGATCTCTCGTTCCAAGACAACCGGATCATGAAGGTCTTCCCGGTAAGCTACATTTAGCAGATGTTGATCCGGAATGCTGGACCAGAGAAAAAAAGATAGCCGGGAAGCTAATTCAAAATCATTGATCGGATAAGGGCCTTCCAGGTCGGGGTCGGCCTCTTGTCGATAAAGAAAATGATGAGAAATCAGAACGATCTTCAGCGTTTCTTTAATGCTTAGATCAAATCTTCTTTCCTCCTGGTCCATACCAGCGTATACTTCCAGAAAAAAATTGATCAGCCGATCCCGGTCTTCCGGATCGATGAATCGGCGGTAGGCCGCCGTGGCAAATGGGACCAATATTTTTTCGGCTGCTGCGAGTGGTGGATCCAGGGATACATCTTTACCGTGCCAGACCCGGTACCACCAGGTCCGAATACGGTCCCGAAAAGTCCAGCGGAAAGCCGGTACCATTTTACGCCAGGCCAAGTTGTCGACATAGACCTGGTCCAGTGCGAATTCTGCAGTTTCGTAATACCGCTCCATCAGCAGTGGAGTGAGATAGAGCGTGCGAGCTTGATTGTCGAAACCTCCTCCTCCGCTGGCATCGGCAGGAAACAATGAATCGACATCGATCTCCACATCCAGTAAGTCCTTCATGGCATACCGATATTCCTGGTTGTTGAGCCGGCGCGGGGAAATAATCCCGGGATCATTTTCAGCCAGTGCTTCTTGTAGGTATATATTTATGTAGGTGGAGAAGGTATCGATTTCTGCCTGACTCATGGGAGGGCGGGTATCCGGAGGCGGCATGGACCCTTCTTGCATGACTTCCATGACTTGGTGAAAGAGTTCGCCATCTCGCACAATACTAATGATAAAATCGTATCGCTCTAGATTGATGCCTGCCTTATTGTCCTCGCCATTATGGCATTGATAGCAATGTTTGCTTAGGATCGGGCGGATCTCTTTCCAGTAATGTTGTTGGCGTGGATGGTCCGGTTGTGCAGACAAGGAAATCCCAAGAGCCAGTAAGGCCATGGCCATAAGAAACGGCATTCTATAACTGGGTGCAGACATGGCTTGCTATTAAGTGTATATAAATATAACAATCCCCATTGGATTTTGCCTCTTCTCCGAGTCATAACAATGCTGAAATCGTTAAAGTATCAAAAAAATGAGCAAGTAACTTCAATAAGACATGAGTTTACAGCTTGAAATGTTGTTCGAACAAAGCGTCAATCTTACCTTCAACCCTGCGCATTTGTAACCATTCATCTACATAGGCCTTCCAAATCAGGTCGCGCGGCAAAAGATACCCCTTTTCAAATTTATTAAAGGTCTGTCCGGGCATGGCCGGGCAAAGTTCTTTTTGCAAATTACTTTGCAATCTGACTTCATCAGAATCGGTGATCATGACATCAGCTCGTCCCGCTGCGATTTCCTCAAAAATGGTGTTGTTGTCCGGATGTGTTATTACCTGGGCATTTTTGATGAAATCCTTGACAAACGCCTGGTTGGTTCCTCCGGGATTAACAACCACACGTACTCCGGGCTGGTCGATGCGCTCCAGAGCATTGTACTTCTGAGTGTCTTCGCATCGAACAATAGGCGTTTTACCGCTGGTCGAATAGCTTTGTGAAAATAATCCCGATTGCTGGCGGATCAATCTTTTGGAAATGCCTCCCATGGCAATATCGAATTTACCTGCCTCCAGGTCTTGGACGAGCGTGCTCCAAGTAGTGGGCACAAAAGTCACTTTAGCTTCCAAACTACTAGCGAGGTCATGTGCCATGTCGATATCAATGCCCACGTATCGGTCGTGCTGATCCAGGTAGGTAAAAGGCCGATAGTCTCCGGTCGTTCCAACTCTCAGGGTTTTTGAAGCTAGAACCCGGTCTAAATGATTGGTACTGATAACTGCCGATCGGCAGCTAAAAAAGCCGATGGCGACGAGGAATATGATAAAGGCAGATGTTGGTTTCATCATGGATACGTTATCGACAAAATTGCTATTTTGAATGAGTCATTCCAAACTTTCAAAATTCGACAAACAAACAGAAATTATCACAAAATAGAAAAACCACCGCTTATGAAAGTCAATGAGAATTCTTCAAAATCTCGTCGTTCATTTTTTAAAAAGGCCTTTGCTTCCATTGCTTTTGGCGCCGCTGGCGCGTATGGACTGAGTGCCCAGCAATACCCGGCAGTTCCTGAAAAATCAGAAGAAGGCCCCGAAGCCGGCATGCCGAACCGTTACCGGGATAAATTTCGCATTACTAAATTAGAAACTTTTAAAGTCAAGCCGCGCTTCCTATTCTTAAAAATTCACACGGATCAGGGAATAGTGGGACTGGGAGAACCCATTACGGAGGGACGTGCGGATACCTGTGCGATGGCGGTACAGGAAATTGCCCCTTACTTGGTAGGAAAAGACCCACGCCGTGTGATGCATCACTGGCAGGCCATTTACCGGCATGCTTTTTACCGGGGCGGCCCCATTTTAACGAGTGCTTTAAGTGGGATCGAACAAGCTCTCTGGGATATCAAGGGGAAAGCCTTGGGAGTACCCATCTACGAATTGCTTGGCGGACCTACGCGACACAGCATTCGGGTTTATGCGCATGCTCGTTCGCCGGAAGACATTAAAAAGGCTCGTAAAGAAGGTTATACCGCCTTTAAAACCGGGGTCAAAAATGCCCGTCAATCGGGCATTGTGGCGTCTCCCAAATTCATTGCGGAAGCGGCCGATGCTTTTGCGAGTTTGCGGGAAGCTGTCGGAGAAGATGCAGATATTGGCATTGATTTTCACGGAGCCATTAGCGCCGCCAATGCTTCCTTGCTCATCAAAGCTTTGGAGCCGTATCAGCCATTCTTTATTGAAGAGCCGGTTAACTGCCAAAATGTAGATGTGATGGCGGAATTGGCCAAAGAGACAACTATTCCGATCGCCACCGGAGAAAGAATCTTCACGAAGTGGGGGTTCCGCGAAATTTTGGAAAAAGGTGCCGCTACGATTCTTCAGCCTGACATGTGTCATGCCGGGGGGATCTTCGAAGGCCGCCTGATCGCCGGTATGGCAGAAGCCTATTATGCATCGATTGCACCACATAATCCATTGGGACCCATTAGCCTAGCGGCGGGCCTGCAATTGGCAGCCAGCATTCCCAACTTCTTGTGTCAAGAGCAGGTGACCTTAGGGGAGGGATATCTCAAAGAACCTTTCAAAGTTGAAAATGGACACGTTCCGATACCAACAAAACCTGGACTCGGTATTGAACTGGATGAGGAAGCCCTGGCAGATAAGTTGGGTCACGACTGGAAAAACCCGGAAACCTATTTGGAATCGGACGGCTCTGTAGTGGATTGGTAATGTTTTTGCTCTTTTTCAGGAAATAGTATATTTGGCATTAAAACCAACTAGCAGTAAATCATGCCTACAACTACATTTTTCTTGATCAGAAGTTTGGTGATCGGAAGCATTTTGGCCTTTTTGGCGTCTAGTTGTAGTAGCCGACTTCAGTCGAGTGCGAAGGAAGACCCCAGCGCCTTGAAGGTCGTACAAGACGACGCCGGCCATACGATCTCGGTATTTGCTCCGGGGATTGACGACCCGCTGGTCGTACAAAATGCCAGACCGTACCACAGGCCATATTTGCATCCGATCATGGCTCCTGATGGCAATGGCTCCCTGACTCAGTATAGCCCTGGGCACCACCGCCACCAGACCGGGCTGTATTGGGGTTTTACCCGCGTCAATGGTTCCGGGGCACCGGTAGATACCTTAAAGAAGTGGTTCTACCGGAAGGATAAACCACCACGAATCGTGGAGATGATTGGGCGTGATTTCTTTCATCATCCCGATGGAGGCTACTGGAAAAGGCTTGTAATGAAGGTGACGAAACCTTCGGGAAAAGTGGTGCAATGGCAAACGGAGTACCACATGTTGGATGCTGCCTCTAAGCCAATGCTGAAGGAAACACAACGATGGACAATGGAGCAGTCGGCGGGAAAACTAATATTGAGCCTGGAATGGGAAGGTAAAGCGGTCCGTGATATTAAGATCAATGGATTTTCCTACGGCGGTTTGTTCTTGCGGATGCCTTGGCATCCTGGAATCGAGGGCGTTGCCATCAATTCTGCCGGCCAAAAGAATCAAGAGGCAGAAAGCCAACCGGCGGAGTGGGTGGATGTCGGTATGACCATCGAGGGCAGGGCGAACTGGGGGCACATCCGGATTTTAGATCACCCGAGTAATAACGGTTTTCCCCAGACTTGGAGGGTTGACGGACAGTTGGGGGTTGGTCCTTGTCGCGCCATTGCCGGCGATTGGGAAATCAAAAAGGGAAAGACAGAAATAATCCGCCACCAATTGGTCGTGTATACGGGAGAAGAGGATGCCGCTGAAATGGAGCAAATTTGGAAAAAGTATAGCGGAGAATAAGTATCTTAGTCTAGGTAGCTTCGTGAAAAAGAGCAAAATGTTATCTCATAAGTATAAAATAATATCAACGTGAAAAAACAAGCAACAAAGAGTTCGAGAAGAAAATTCTTAAAAACGACCGGTTCGACAATGCTGGGGAGTACGTTGGCTTTCAATGTGATGGCCAACCCTTCACCCAAATATCAATTTAATGAAGATACATTGAAAGTCGGCCTAATCGGCTGTGGGGGACGCGGCACCGGAGCCGCCAACCAGGCGATGAATGCCGAAGACAATGTAGCATTGGTGGCAATGTGTGATGTATATGAGGATCGTCTGAAAACTTCTTACGATGCCTTGATGGAAGAAAATCCGGAGAAAATGAAGGTAGCAGAAGACCATAAATTCATTGGATTCGACGGATACAAAAAGGTTCTGGAGGCCGATGTAGATGTGGTTATTTTGGCTACACCACCCAACTTTCGTCCCGGCCACCTTGAAGCCTGTATTGAGGCTGGCAAGCACGTCTTTTTCGAGAAACCGGTAGCCGTCGATGCGCCAGGTATTCGCAAAGTCATTGAATTGGCAAAAAAGGCGAAGGAGAAAAACCTAGGTTTCATGTCTGG
>JANQRV010000631.1 GCA_028284395.1 Saprospiraceae bacterium | reverse complement strand
AATGCGTGAGGGCACCTTCTGATTGCTCATTGAAATCTTCGTTTTCGGCCTTCCACCACCCGCTACCATCGACTAAGAAGGAGAAAAAGGTGGAAGCATTTTCCGCTGTCGTTTGCCCCGTTCCGGTCTTGGCTAAAAACAGGCAGGCTGCGATCATTAGTGTGGTCTTGGACATGGAGGATTATTTAGCGTTTTTGTTGCTGTTGTTGCTATTGCTGCTGTTGTTTCTATTGCTACTGTTGTTGCTTGAGCATTGGCAGTGACGTAGTACGCAACCAGGGATATCGGGACCGTTCAAAGGCCGCAATGGCTTCATAGCTTCTTTAACAAAGGAATCTCTTTTCGATCAAAGCATGCATACATTTACGTCAATGAGCGGCCAGGTTATGAATACGCGTGCATTTACGAAGCGAATAAGAATTTGCTCCGTTGGCCCTACTAAAACCGCATTTGGCATAAAACACACCGCCGATGAATAAGATATCCGTATTTTACTCGTACCATGTACTGGAAGCACTTCGGCGGACATATCTTGTTCTGGGTCATCATCATGCTCACTTATGCCCTCTCGGAATGGGGATACCGGGACAATTTTGGGCAGGCCATTCTTTTTGAAGGGTTGTTTTTGCCCGTCCGGTTGGTAGCAGTATATGTCAACTGGTGGTTGTTGATTCCCGGATTGCTTTATCGCCATTTCATTGGCCGATACCTGTTTCTTCTTTTGGTATTGCTTTTCTTGCTGGCTGCAGTACAGCGCTACTTTGTTTTGTACTGGGCCTATCCGGTGTTTTTTCCCGAGTGGATGCCGGAGGGCCAGGCCGTAGACGTGTGGGTGTTCTTCAGGGTGGTGCAAAATGTGGTGATCATTGCTTCGCCGGTCGCTTTTTCAACGGCCATCAAGATTTTCCTGGATTGGTATGCGGAAAAGAACCGGGCCCGGCAACTGGCCATTGAAAAAAGGGAAGCGGAATTGAATTATCTGAAATCCCAAATCAATCCACACTTCCTGTTCAATACCTTGAATAACCTCTATGGATTGTCTAAAGAAGGGTCGGAGAAAGTGCCGGCATTGATTGTCAAATTATCCGATCTGCTGCATTACTCACTCTACGAATCTGCCGCTGAAAAAATTGAGGTAGGACAGGAACTGAAGTTGATTGAAGATTTCGTGATACTGGAGTGCGAACGGTATGAAGACCGGATCATGTTGGATTGGAAAGTAGACCATACGCTGCTCGACTACAAAATTGCGCCCCTGCTGCTCATTCCCCTGGTGGAAAACGCTTTCAAACACGGCGTCAGGGAAGAGTTAAAACAAACGAAGATCGAACTGGCCCTGGCCAAAGAAGCCCATTGGTTGGTATTTTCAGTAGTGAATTCCATCCCGGCACATTTTCAGCACCCAGATACGCCGGGAATCGGGTTGAAGAATTTGAGGCGTCGTCTGGAGTTGTTGTACCCCGATGCCTTTCAGTTGGTCCTTGAAGAGCAGCAGCAGCTTCATCGGGTAGTTTTGAAGGTGCGGGTTTGAAAGTTTGCCATCAATTATTGTACAGTGTAATCTTTTGATCTTTTGCAAGTACTAAGATTAAAGTACCGACATCATGATCAAAAATTATCTCCTAACTGCAGTAAGAAACCTCTGGAAATACCGTGGATATTCCCTTATCAATATTGTTGGGCTTGCTGTTGGAATGGCAGTGACATTACTCATTGGTCTTTGGATCTGGAACGAGTTGCACTTCAACCAGTACCACAAAAATTATGATCGCATTGCACAGGTATGGCAGCACAATACTTATAACGGCATAAAAACCTCCGGTGTCGCCAATCCTTACCTGATGGCGGAACAGCTTCGCAATTCTTATTGGAGTGATTTTAAATATGCACTGCAAAGTAGCTGGAATCTTCCTCGTACACTTTCAACAGACGAGAAGGTGCTAAATAGATCGGGCATGTTTTGGGAGCCACAGGTGATCGATCTGCTCTCCCTCCAACTACTGCCAGGTTCGAGCAAAAAGGCTTTGAGTGACCCTCGGTCCATCTTACTTTCGGCGACGGTAGCCAAAGCCCTTTTTGGAAATGTCGATCCTGTGAATCAAACGATACGGATCAACAACGATTCCTATGTGCAAGTGACGGGTGTGTATGAAGACCTTCCTCACAACTCCGCTTTCCACGAAATGCATTGGATAATGCCGTGGCAACTTTACATTAACGATAGTGATTTTATCAAAAATATGACGGAGCCCTGGACCCATGATTTTACCCAAACCTGGGTTCAGGTTGCCGACAATACGCGTATGGAGGAAGTATCGGCGAAAATCACCGACATCAAGTACATCCAGCTCGAACCGGAAAAGGGGGAACAGTCCCGGCCGGAAGTTTTTCTACACCCCATGAGCAAATGGCATCTGTTTTCGGAGTTTAGAAACGGACATAACACGGGCGGAAGAATAGAGTTTGTATGGCTTTTTGGCATTATCGGTGCTTTTGTGCTGCTGTTGGCGTGCGTAAATTTTATGAACCTGAGCACCGCTCGATCAGAAAAACGCGCCAAGGAGGTGGGTATTCGCAAATCAATCGGGTCCTTGCGCTCCCAGCTGATCATTCAGTTTTTTATGGAATATCTACTTGTTGTCCTGTTGGCGTTGGCGTTAGCGTTGCTCTTCGTACAGTTAATGTTGCCTTATTTTAATCAAATAGCGGACAAAACACTGGCACTGCCTTGGCAAATGCCCTCTTTCTGGATCGCAGGAATCGGCTTCACCATATTCACAGCGGTAATTGCGGGTAGTTATCCGGCACTCTACCTTTCCTCTTTCCGGCCGGTAAAGGTATTAAAGGGCACTTTCCAGGCGGGCAAAAATGCATCGCTGCTTCGCAAGGTCCTAGTCGTTTTCCAGTCGGTGGTATCGGTTTTGTTGATCATCGGGACGATCATCGTCTTTAAACAGATTGACTACGCCAAAAAACGTCCGATAGGCTACGACCGGGACGGACTGATCAACATTCCTCAGATTACGACCGGCATTCACGATCACTTCGATGCGATACGCCAGGAATTATTGGGTTCCAGGACCATTTTGGGGATGGCAGAATCGCATAGTCCGTTAACTCGAGTATGGAACAGTAGCGAGGGTTTCGACTGGCAGGGAAAAGATCCTTCGCTTGCCGTTAGTTTTCCTAACAATGGGGTTACTTACGAATACGGGAAAACGGTGGGATGGAGCTTCAAAGAGGGCCGTGACTTCTCTCCGGACTTCGGTACGGATTCACTGGCCTTTGTGATCAATGAAGCTGCAGCACATTTCCTGGGTTTTAAGAATCCTATCGGTAAGGCTCTGAAGTGGAATGAAAAGACCTACATAATCATCGGAGTGATAAACAATATGGTCATTGAATCTCCCTACATGCCCATACGTCCACAGCTCTATCACATTGACGAAAGTCGGGGCAATGTCGTGATACTAAAACTAAACCCGGCAAGAAGTACCCGGGAATCTTTGGACAAAATCAAAGCAGTTATTGCGAAGTACAATCCCATTTCACCGTTCGAGTATCAGTTTGTCGATCAAGACTATGCAAGGAAGTTTGAGGGCGAAGTGCGAATTGGCAAACTGGCAAGTTTCTTTGCTCTTATGGCCATCTTGATCAGTTGCCTGGGAATTTTTGGATTGGCCGGCTACCTGGCTGAACAACGGACCAAGGAAATAGGGATACGCAAAGTATTGGGTGCGTCCGTATTTAACATCTGGAGCATGCTCTCAAGAGAATTTGTCATACTCGTCGCAATTTCCTTAATCATAGCCATGCCTGTGGCGTATTATCTGATGGATCATTGGCTGGCAAAATATGCATACCGGACGGAAATAAGCTGGTGGATATTCGCTGTTGAAGGGGGCTTGGCGTTGTTGATCACGATCCTGACCGTCAGTTACCAATCAATTAAAGCCGCTACGGCCAATCCTGTGAAAAGTTTGAAAACTTAAACGATCGTGCGCATCATTCCGATCGAAGCGAACGAACCGGGTTTGAAGTAGCCACCCGAAACGTATACCAGGATATGGACAACAAGGTCAGCGCCAGCAGCAAGCCTCCGGCAAGGGCAAAAACGGCCAGGCCCATTTGAACGTGGAAGGCGAAGTGATTCAACCATTCCTGCATCAGCAAGAAGGAAATGGGGATCGCCACCGCCAGGGAAATCAGGACCATCTTGAGTAAATCTTTGGAAAGTAGGACCATGATACCGGCAGTGGATGCGCCCAGTATTTTTCGCACACTGACTTCCTTCAGTTTTTGTTCGCCGGCTAATATGACCAAACCCAATAGACCGAGACAGGAAATGGTCAGCGCAAAAATTGTAAAGCATAGGGCCAGTCGCCCAACGACTTGCTCACTCCGGTAAGTATCCTCGAAACGCTCGTCCAGGAAATGATGCTCGAATGGATAATTGGGGTTAAATTCTCTATAGGTAGCGGCAATATGAGTCAGGGCCCCTTCCAGTGCCTTATTTTCAGTGCGCAGGAATAACCAGCGCGTTTGCTGCGGGCGCAGGCGAATGATGATTGGTTTGATGTCGGAATAAAAGTCTGACATATGAAAGTCCTTAACCACTCCCACTACTTCTCCCACGACATCTCCCCATATGGTGATTTCCTGGCCTATTGGGTCTGCAAAACCGGCAAATTCCAACAGCCTTTCATTGATCAGGTAATTGACCGTGTCTCTTCCCCGGTCTTTTTCGAAATCGCGGCCCGAGTGAAGTTCGATGCCCATTACGTCCAAAAAATCGTAATTGACGGTCATGATGTGCAGGTGATCATCCGGACGCCGTTCAATGCCCGGCCACGAAAAAGTATGGGTGGAATTGCTGATTGCTAAAGGATTCTGACTGGAAGAAGTGACGCCGCTGATGCCCGGGTGTCGCAAGAGTTCACTTTTGAATGCTTCGTAATTGCCGGACAACTCGCCTTCCAGGGGGAAATAGACCACCTGTTCTCTTTCCAGGCCGAGATTTTTGTTTTGTATGAATTTCAATTGCCGGTAAACGGTGATGGATCCGATGATCAAAAACCCGGAAATGATAAACTGAAAAGCAACAAGCCCTTTGCGTAAGAATACCGTACGCCGATCGATGCGAAAGAAAGCCTTCAACCCGGGCAAAATTTTAATGGAGGACAGATACAGAGCTGGATAAGCGCCCGCCAGTAAAGCCGTTCCGACTCCAATTCCGGCAAAAGCCCACCAGGTCTTACCGGGCAAATCGGACAGGGAGATTTGCTTTTCAACCAATAAGTTGAATACGGGCAGGAGCGTGATAAGGAGTACAGAGGCCAGGACGAAAGACAACAGTACCAACAAGATGGACTCCCAGAGGAATTGCGCGGCCAAAACGTCTCGCCTTGCGCCGACTACCTTCCGAATGCCAATTTCCTTGGCTCGTTGCATGGATCGTGCAATGGCTAGATTGGTGAAATTAATCGCTGAAATGACGACGACCAAAAAGATCACCATGCTGAAAACCCGGATGTAATATTCGATCCGCCCCAGGGTTGGTAAGCCATTTTCAAAGCTTGAGCGCAAATGCATGTCTTGGTAAGGGTGCAAAAACAGGTCGCTTGTAAATCCTTCGATGTGCTCATTCTGGAGGTCTTTGATAGCGGCACTAAGGGCCGCGGCATTAACCTGGTCTTGCAGAAGAACATAGAGTTGTAAGTTGCTATTGTCCCAATGGGTGATATTGCGATGTTGAAGGTAGTTGTCGATCGACAGAACGAAATCAAATTGGAGGGTTGAATTCGGAGGTACGTCCGTAAAGATCCCCGTGATCCGGTAAAGGTCTTGTTCGCCGATTTGAATGGTCTGCCCAATGACCTCTTTTGCCGAATAATCCGGGCCAAAATACTTTTCGGCCAAGGAGGTCGACAGCACTACCGTCGAAGGTTCTCTAAGTACCTCCGATGGGATTCCACTCGTCAGATTCCAGGAAAAGATTTCGAAGAATTCCGGACCCGCAAAAAGGCCGTTTTCTTTTGCAAGCACTTCCTCCCGTTGAAAAACGAGTGTTTGCCCATGACTGGTTAGGGCCAACTTTTCTATTTCGGGATAGTCTTCCCGCAGGGCCACGGATACGGGGTGGCTGATGCTGACCCCCGTGGTAATCTCTTCGCCAAACGAGAAATGGCGCAGTACGCGATACGTCCGATCTATGTTTTGATGGAACTGGTCATAGCTCTTTTCGTCCTGTATCCACAATAGGACGAACATGGCCATCGTCAGACTCAGACTCAGACCAAAGATGTTGATCAGGGAGTAACTTTTTTGCTTGATTAGCAACCGCCAGCTCAGAAGTATATTATGCCTAAACATGATCGAATGTTGATTTTTAAATCTTTTAAAAGAAGTAAAGCCTACCAATAAGTGGATGGCATCGATCCAGTACATGAACCGGGCGTTGGCCTTACCTTTAGTCGCCATCCTGTCCTGATAGATCTCTTGCAAATCACCCAGGAACTCTTCGTGCAGTCCGTCTTTCACAAACCTGGACAGCAACCAGTTTGCCAGTTTCGGTCCTTTGCCTTGTTCCCGTTCCGTCATGATGTTCCCATTTTCAAAAAAGGGATCAATGCCCACATTCTTTGGCGCACCTCCTGAGCCTCCTGCAACTGACGGACACCGATGTCCGTAATGCTAAACAGACGTTTCCTTCGATCACCCCGCTTTGCCGTGTTTCCTCCCAACTCCGAGGTCAGCAAGCCCTTATCCTGCAACCGGTATAGCGTAATGTGTACGGCGCCCAAAAGGATGGACCGACCCGTATGCTTTTCCACTTCTTTTTTCACAGAAACACCGTAAGCCTGTCCCTCCAGGATGCATACTGCCAGGAGTACCAGCTCTTCAAATTCGCCCAGGCCTTTTCTTTTCATTAGTTACATTTTTGTATGTTATACAAAATTATAAATAATTGCCAATTAAACAAATGCCTGGCACGTACTTAATGATGAGGTGTCATTTGATAACCAGAAATTCAAACTGCCCAAACCCAATTAACCCGGCACCGTCGACGCCTTCCACTCTGCCGATGAACGGTGCATTCAAATCCGAGCAGAAAAAGGTAAGGGTGGCCTCTCCATTTTCATCGGTCATGACGGAAGGGGCCCAGAGCAATGTATTGCGATAATCGGGTGCAGGATCATGGTATTCCTCGTGGTTCGGCTGATAGAATTCTTTTTGCGGATAGTAACCTTTTGTTCGAACAAGGTTAAAGGTGTTTAATAAATCTTCATCCGATAATTCCGGATACCTGTAGGGTGGGAGAGGAGGGTTTCTAAAAACCGGATTGGAGCTACTGGGGGCACCGGGTTTCCAACCATCTTCCGTCAAAATCTGCAACTCAAAATAGATCCCTCCTTCGACGGGTTTAATATTTTCTGCATCGATGGTATGTACGGGACAGTTCAGAATGTTGTCCTTGCAAACGTAGTCATTGTTCAGGTGCAATTTGGCGAGGCTATCCAGCTTTCCGAAGTATTTGTCGCGCACGCGGTTTCTTCGCTTGCCCGTCACTACGACCTGATCCAGTTTTACAACGTCGAGTCCCGCTCTGAATAGATCTTCGGTTCGTTCATTCGCTTTGGGGTTTTGACTACTTCCCGGGTAAATTATTTCATGGTTTTTTCGTAGATTATCGAGGACCTTAAAAGAGTTATCCAATATGCGCACATCGTATTTGGAACCATCCTGGGGAAAATACTTGATGTAGGTATATCCTCCTTCGCCAATCTTCAGGTGTTCAGGAGTGACGGTAAAAGAACCGGACGACGAATCGATAGCTACCATACTCGCTACTCCTTTTTCAAGGGGAGTATAGGCCATCAGCGTAGGATAGTTCGGCGACTTTCTGCTGCGCTTTCGTCGGGCAGTGACTTTCCCGCTAAGACCGTCGCGTATCACCCCCTCCGGGTCATCCCCCAACAGGCTTAGGTTTGCTTCCTGCCAGACATAGCGTCTCCAGCCCTGTGTCAAAAGCAAGAGGTCTAACGCTTTCATTCTGTCTTTATGGTTCTCATTGAAGTAGTACCCCGGGTCATAAACCTTGCCTTTGAGCTGGGTAGATAAATAATAATGGGTCAAAATGTTTTGGGAGTCTTCGGTATTGTCAAATATCTTTTCGAAGACGCTTATCCCAAAGTGTCCGACTACCGGCTTTCCATCGGGATCGCTCACTTGAATTTTGAGACGTGCCTTCGTCCTGGTTTCGAAAAAGCTTTTATCATTCGCCTCGGTAAGCGTAGTCGTAATGCGTAACTTTTTGTTGGCGTTTACATAGAACAGCCTTTCAACAATGGGTTCGAAATGCCCGTTAAAGAGCGTTAATTCTGCGATGCCCTGGGGAAGATTCCCCAGTGGCAGCACGACTCGGGATGCCTGCTTTGGACTGATGACGGCGATACCATAAGCAATTCCTCGTACCTGTACCCGGAAGTACAGCTTTTCCCGTTCAAATGCTTTGCTTCGGTACACATTGAAGGTGGCGTATTCATCGTTTCTTTCGGTCAATTGCATGCTTACGCCTTCTTCATAAACTGCGGAAAGCAAAAAAGTACTGTCTTTTGAGCCACCGGTAACTTTCATCCGATATTTCATTCCCTCTTTTGGAACAAAATCCAGACTACCCATCCCCGCATGTACACTCTCAAATTCAATTAAAGGACGGTCATTTTCATACAATATGCCTTTGACATCCATTGGTTTTCCTTGCTGATCTATTGCTTTAAAGGCTAATTTAGCGGGTAATCCCAAGACTAGATTTCCCCCCTCGGGAAATAAGTGGAAATGACCCCATTCACTGAAAACCGAATCCGTGATGACCTCCCGTACCGGCCCGATGTTTTTAACCACTTTGATGCTACCGCTTGCGTGCAAGGTATGTACCGCCGCATTGATCGAAGAAGCGCTAAAGGCCATCAGTAGATAGTTTCCCTCCAGCAGCGAATCGTCCAGGTAAATATGCCCCTCCGAAAAACCGTTCACCAACTCATACTTTTCCTGCCAAACGACCCGATTGCTCTTTTCGTGGACCAACTGTACGTAAAGTATTTTGCTGAGCGATGACGGATCTAAAAATTGGGCATCCAACGCATAGGCTTTAAACCATACATCTTCTTCCGTTTCATAAATTCCCTTACTGGTTTGAATGTAAATCAGATCCGAAGGCATCCGCTCCGTTAAGGCATTTAGATGCCCGGTCAACTGGTCACTCAGCCGATTGGTCGGTTGAGCATAACTTGACGCGAAGGAAAGTACAATGAATAAGGCAATCAAGGCCAATTTCGGTCGATTTTCCATAAACTGTGTGTCGGGTGAATTACTTGTGAAGATAAGAATTGCCGGTGACCTTGCGGGCCATTTTGGATGGTGGAGTAATCCCGCAAACAGTTTCTTATATTAGAGCATGCTTAACCATTAGAATGAAACGCACCCTGCTAATACTTGTTCTGCTGTTGGCGGCCCTACCAGTGTTGGTGGGACAGGAGGAGCTGGTGGACGAAAAGAACATCAATACCTTAGATCGACTCGCCCGCAAAGATCCCGATATCGAACATTTGCTGGTCCGGTTTCAGCGAACCAGTGGTCGGATCAAAGTGGTGCAAGAAGCCCTGGAAACACGGCAGTACAAGCCGGCGGAATGGAAGAAATTTCACACCAAATTCTTTCGGTCGATCCGGGAAAGAGTAGACACCGATACCATTCCGGATGCCTTAACGGACGAATTGCGAGAAAACCTGGCCCACAATCAAGAGGTCCTGGAAGATGTCAATTACGCCCTGCTTCAAGCGATCAAACTGGAGAAGCACCGGACCGATCGCCAGCAGATACTCTTCGTGGTCTTCCTGTTGGGGGCGGCCCTGTTGTTTCTGCTGGTCGGCACCATTGGCGTTTACTTATACCTGCGGGAGAGATTGAAAAGCAAATCGCTGCACCAGGATATGCTCCGTTCCCGACAACTTGCGATGAGCCGACACCTCAATCCTCATTTCATTCACAATGCTTTAGGTACTATTCAAAGTTATATTTTCAAAAAAGAGGTCATTGCTTCTAATGAATACATTACCCACTTTTCGCATTTGATTCGCAAAATATTTGAGAACTCCCAAGAAGAAAAAATCACCATCGAGGAAGAGATAAAGACCCTCGAGCTCTACATCAAATTGGAGG
>JANQRV010000610.1 GCA_028284395.1 Saprospiraceae bacterium | reverse complement strand
CAAAGCAAAGAAGACATCGGCACCATCCGCAGCGCCATCCGGATCAACAACTCGGAATTGCCGACGGAATTTTACGGTCGGCGGGGACGGATTGAAGAGGTGGATTTGCAGATTTTGGTGCGGCAGGAGAAGGGGGGAGTAGAAAGAGATCGGTAAAGTGCCGGTTTAGACCATCAAAAAACAATAGCAATAGATCTAGTCAAGGATTTTTTGAATCCACTGATTCTTATCAAAGGAAAAATTCACTTCATGAAAAACTTGTTTGTAACCATTTTCATACTGATCGGTTTTTTGGCCAGATCAAGAGCCCAGGAATACCGTTCTTACCGGGCGTTCTCGACTCAGAAAAATCATCAGCGATTGATTAAGGAACGACCGAATATCAGGGATGTTCGAAAGAAAAATGAACAATTTGTTTCAAATTTTCGCAAGGCCGGACAGATCAAGGAAGCCGTGATTCCAGTGGTTTTTCACGTACTTTTCTCGTCTGCTGAGGAACGCATAACAGAAGCACAGTTAACGGCACAACTGGCGGCATTGAACCGAGATTTCGGCAATTTGACCGAGAAAAACAACCATCCCGCCGGAACTTTGCAAGGTTTTGACAAGAGGGCAGCAAATATGGACATTCAATTCTGCTTGGCGGTACCGGATGAAGCTGATAAAACCCTCCTGCCCATAAATTATGTAACCTCGTCGGGAGAGAGCTGGAGATCTGACCATCAGTTGAAAGCTGCCAAAGAAGGGGGCGCCGACCCTTGGGACACTAGAAGATACCTCAACATCTGGATTTGTAAGCTTGCCGATGGGGTAAGCGGATACAGTCAATTGCCGGGAGGACCGGCACAGACCGACGGCATCGTATTGGACTACCGTTATGTAGGGCCAACAAATTTGAGAGCTTCAGGGCCATACTCCCAGGGCAAAACGCTGACTCACTTGGTTGGGAGCTATCTCAATTTATTCGAGTTGTGGAACGAAAGCGGCCGTTGTGTAGACGATTATGTCTTGGACACACCGGTTCATAACGGCCCGAATTATGAATGTCCGGCTTATAAACATTTCAGCACTTGCCGCGGGAACCCAGTCGAGATGACCATGAATTTTATGGATAATACGGACGATCACTGCATGTATCTATTTACGGAGGGACAAAAATGGAGGATGCATTCAACCTTGGCCAGGGGCGGATTGAGAAGTGGTTTAATCGAGGGGACCACCCGCTGTGCAAGAACCGCAGAGTTCCCTCAACTGGCAACCGACAGTTTTATGGATGAGGGAACCGACCAAACAAGTCAGCCTATTGAACTGAAGGTCTATCCCAACCCGACCGAAAGTAACGAAGCCTTTCTAGAGGCCGTGGTTGAGGCTGCAGCTTCCAGTAAAATTAGCGTATTCGATCCGTTCGGCCGACTAGTTCACTCCTTTACCTGGTCGTTGCAACCGGGGCGTCAAACCTACCGGCTAGATATCCGTGACTGGCCTTCGGGCTTATACTTCATCCAGTTGGATATCGACCAACAACAATTCGGATTAAGGTTGATGCTCTCTAATGATTGAACCATTTCAAAAAATATAACATGCATAAGTCATTATTCTTAACTCTTTGCTTTGGATTCATTGTATGGGTGAATTGTTCTTTGGCTCAACCGGTAAATAACCTGATCAAAGATGTGGTTCTACCCGCACCTAATGCGGCAGCCCTGGGCAAATATGGTGATATTCCGGTCGGTAATTATTCGGGTACACCAGGCATTTCCATTCCCATTTATACAGTTGAAGAAGGACCATTGCGTCTCCCGTTGGCCGTCAATTATCATGCTTCGGGTCACAAAGTCGGTGAAACGGCTAGTTGGGTCGGACTTGGGTGGAGTCTCCAGGCCGGCGGGATGATTACCCGCACTGTTTTAGGTATAGCCGACGAAGAGGGCTTTGGCTATTACAACAATGGAGACAATCTAAGTATGAATGACACCACTGTAGAAAAGGCGGGACAAGGAGAAATCGATTCCCAACCGGATCTATTTACTTTTAATGTCAGTGGTTACACTGGGAAGTTTTACCTGGACAAAGACAATCAACCTTTCTTAATGCCAAAGCAGGACCTTGTCATCGAGGTAGGTTATGCCAGCAATAAGTTTAACCATTTTACAATAATCACCCCTGATGGCAACAAATTTCACTTTGGTAATCTGCCCGGCCAAACCTCCAATGCAGGCATAGAATACAGCAGCGTCTTCAGTGGTAGTCTCTTTGACGGTACGCCGCTGGCCTCTACCTGGTACCTGGTTCGAATGGAGACTTTTGATGGGGCCTACCAAATTGATTTGGAATATGAAGATGAATGGTATGCGTATAAAAACCTCTCCTCCTGTTCGATTACCTACTATCCCATTTCAGAGTGCTTGTTACCCAATTCAGTAAATTTTACTGACAATTGTTCGGGCTTTAGCGATGACGGCGGCACAACCTGGTATACCAGGGTGGAAATGGATGGTTTGCGTTTGTCTAAAATCAGTAGTTCGACAACTGATATTGATTTCATTCCGGCCAGTCAGGCCAGAACGGACCTGGATTCCATCAGTGCATCTTATCCGGCGGCTGCACTTGATGAAATTCAGATCAGCATGGGAAACTACTGCTCGGCATGGGAGTTTTTCTATGATTATTTTGAAAGCGACACCCCCGGTAATAAATCGGAAAATTACCGCTTGAAATTGGATTCATTACAACAGCGATCTTGTAATAGCTCCATTTCCATTCCCGCACATCAGTTTTCTTACTACGGTACCAGCAACCCAAACGGATCTGCATTTATGCCTGGCCGACTAAGTAAGGCCATCGACCACTGGGGATATTACAACGGACAGGCGGGCAATGATTTGGAAAAGTTTAATCTGCCACCGACTACTCTGCCTTATGAGGGGCTGATGAGAATGCACGGCAACAGCATTCGAGAAACGGATTCAAGTGAAGTGAAAATAGGAGTACTGGATGAGATCATTTATCCAACCGGCGGTCGCACTGTTTTCGAATTCGAAGCGCATCAACATACTGCAACGCTTTCGAGTGGCGAAACGGATTTACTGGATCTTTTCAATTGTGAGGACTTCGACGCGTCGTGTTGCGGAAGTGCGGACCAAATTGCCAATTACTCCTTTACACAGTATGAATTGGACTACGCTAAATTTATTATGTCGATTCGGGTTCGGGATAATGTCGATGATTGTAGCGACACCAGTACAGAGGGCTGTCTTCCTTGTTCGGATAGTGTTTATCATTCAACTACGATTGAAGTATGGGATGGCGGTACCAAAATAGGTGAATGTAATATTGATGCCAATGGCGGTACCGATTATGAAGTTACTGACCCTCCGTTACCTTTGGATTCCTTGTCTACTGCCCTTGTTGCGAATAAATCTTATCAATTTCGACTCAAGGTCAGGAACGGCCGGGGTAACTTCCGGCTCTTTACGGATATTCCAAGCGGCATAACTGCCGATCAGTTTGTTGGTGGGGTGAGGGTCAAGTCCATTCGCACCAGCGCCGATGATACCCTATATAATGCAGAAGATATTGTCCGGACCTACGAATATATCGATCCGGATGATAACGATAAGTTGAGTGGCAAGCTATTCATTCACCCCGAATATGCAGGAGATGTTACAGTATTGATACCCGGCGGTAGCGAAAGGATGTACGGAGAATTTCGGGCGATGACCCTGGCCCCGCTTGCCGGTGCCGCAGGCACACATATCGGGTATGAATCCGTCGTTGAATCCCACAACGGCAATGGCAAGAAAGTGATCCGGTTTCATGTAGACCAAATGGTAAGTGTCGATCCGCAGTTTCTTTCCCCACCTCTTGATGTACGACCTTTGGACAGCCATTTGAAATCAGAGTCGGTTTATGAAGAGTCCGGAACACTGAAAACACAAACCACCACTAAGGCACGGCAACTCAATTTTACACCATTCCCCGGTATAACATTCAAAGCCGTTTCGATTGGAGAGTTCAATTGTGAAGACTTCAGTATCTACCGGCAACAATACTTTCCCATTACTGATGCCTACTTACCCGATTCGGTGAGTATTGAACAGGATGGTGTCGTTACGACTACTAAATATACCTACAGTGATCAACACCTGAATCCGACGGCAGTCGAAATGACCAATAGTAATGACCATATTAACAAAACCACTACAAACTACATCTTCGACTTGCCAGCCGGCCAGTTGAAAGATTCCCTTATTGCCCAAAATCGGATTCTTCCCCCCATCTCGAACCGATTGACCGTCGAGAATGATTTAGTGGATGGCGATAGCCTTCAATATGCTTTCTACAGTACAGGCGGCTTGCCGGGTAGTGGCACAGAAGGCCCATATCCACATCAATTTTACAGGTACGAGACGACCTGGGACACGACTGGTACAATTATCTGCAGCTCCGATTGCTGGCAAGAACAAGGAACGATTGATGAGTACGATATTACCTTAGCCCGCCCTACCAAATACACCAAAGATGGCTGGGAGCAGGAAAGCTATGTTTGGGATCCGTTGACCGGCCTGATTGCACAACGCCAATACCAGGATTTCCAATGGTCGTACACCTATCATTCCAATTCCCGGTTATTAGCCAGCATGACGGATATCGATGACCAGGTCGTCAATTATCAATACGACGATCTGATGCGTCTCAGTAGTATTTCGACCAGAAGCGGCAATGTCGTCTCCTCTTTCGATTATCAGTACCAAGGGATCAATGGCAACAGCCACAATTATATAAAAACGACTGTGGACTACAATCAACAAGCTCAAAGCGGGCTTGATATCCGCCGGACCCTCCAGTATTTCGACGGTTTAGGTCGTCCTTGGGAAACGGTAGAACAAGGGTATTCAGAGGCCGGATGGGACGTTGTCTCCTTAGTGGAATACGATTCGCAAGGCCGGGTCGCTAAAAGTCATGAACCCTATGAAGTAACCGGTATAAGTTCCGGCAACTTTGCGGATGTCGCTGCCATTGCGTCGGATAGTGCGTTTACTCGAACCGAATATGAGGCCTCTCCACTAAATCGGGTATTTCGCATCACACCCCCTGAATGGCATCCTTCAGAGACCACCTACGGTACCAATGCCGGGAGCGTGACGGTCGGGCCGACATCCTACCCCGCCAACAGTCTGAATGTAATCACGGTAAAAGATGCCAACCTAAATCAGATCATCAATTACACCGACAAAAAGGGGCGCCAGGTGATGAGCAGCCGGACAGGCATTAACGGAGTCAACCCCCTGAACACTAAGTATATATACGATGACAAAGATCGGTTGCAAACCGTATTACCACCGGATGTCACCTCGTCTGACGCCGATTTGTTGTACCGCTATACCTACGATGGCGCCGACAATATCCTAAGTAAAAAGATACCCGATCAATCAGCCGTCCAATATCTGTACGACACGAGAGACTTGCTCACTTTTATGCAAGATGGAAATATGGCAGCAGCCGGCCGATGGCTGCACACTAAATACGACGATTACGGTCGTTCTGTTGAGACTGGTTTTATCAATACAACTACTACACTTACCGGCAACGACGCACCAAATTATGATGAAACCCTGACCCGAACTTGCTATGACGGTTGTGATTTCACCAATCCGCCCGGTATCTATCTCGGCAAAGTGCGCCGCACAGAAACCCGTCTGTTGAATAGCAATGATTGGCTGCAGTCGCTGCTGTTCTACGATGCCGATGGACGAATTGAAAAAACCGAAACCAACCATCATCTCGACCTTGCCAATTTGCAGGCGGAAGTAATCGACTTTTCCTATGATTTCGCTGATAATCTTACAGTGCAGCTCCGCAGCCATAACCTGAATGGAATCACGACCACCATCCGGAAGGAAATGGAATACGATCACGTGGGCCGACTGACCGAAAACCGGCACCAGGTCAACGGCGGAACGATGATCACCACCAGTGCCCTGAGTTATACGGCCAAAGACGAATTGGCGGAAAAAAATGTGGGTAAAGTAGGTGCTTCTTTCTTGCAAAGCATTGACTACGAATACCTGGAGAATGGATTCTTAACGGCCATCAACCCGGTGCAAGGCAGCATCAATCCGATCAATCCCCTGGGTGGGACTACCTTAGCCATGCCCAGTTGTGCAAATACTCTGCCCAATCCCGGCAGTCCCGCCGCCGATCCCGATCAAAACGACCTCTTCTTCCTGGATTTAAAATACGACGACGGTACTGGAGATGACTTTGTCAATGTTACCTCGCCGGCACAAAAAAACGGCAACATCGCCCAGCTAATCTGGCAGGTGCGGGGTCGCGAACGCCAGGCTTACGGTTTTACCTATGACGCCTACGGCCGCCTGACCATCGCCAACTATAAGGAATTGGACACGCCCTCCGGAAATCACTACCTGACCTTCACCTCCTACGACGACCGGGGCAACATCATCCAACTGGACCGGGACGGTCGCTACTGGGACGGCAGCTGCTGGCAAAGCGGTAAAATCGACGATCTGACGTATCAATATATCAGCGGCACCAACCGCCTTCAGGATGTGCAGGAAGGGGCCGCCTCCAGCATCCGCAACCACGGCTACCGCCATTATGACTGGAGCCTTACCAATGCCGATTATAAATACGACGACAACGGTAATATGATCTACGATCCATCCAAAGGCATCACGGTCACCTACAATTATCTCAACCTGCCGCAGCGCGTAGAATTTGACGACTGCAAGTTCATCGAATTCCAATACGATGCCGGCGGCACCAAACACAGTAAAACGGTCAACAACGGCACCGTCGAATTATACTCCCACGACTACATCGGCGGCATCGAATACCGCTACAACGAGATCGAAGCCATCTATCATCAGGACGGCCGGGTATACTTCGAAAACGGAACCAGCCGTTATGAATATGCGATCAGGGATCATCTGGGGAATACCCGACTTTGTTTTACCGACAAAGATGGTGATGGCCGGGTGGATGTGACCAATGATCCGGCTACGAATGAGGTATTGGAAGAGACGCATTATTATCCTTTTGGGATGGCGATGGAGGGGGCTTGGATGGAGAATGGGGGGCGGGAGAATCGGTATCTTTATAATGGGAAGGAGTTTGATGAAGAGTTTGGGCTTAACTGGTATCATTATGGGTTTAGGATGTATGATCCGGCGCTTGGAAGGTTTACGGGAGTGGATCCGATTAGTGACCGATTTCCTCAATTATCCACATACAATTATGCTAGTAATGATCCAATCTCCAATGTTGACCTTCATGGATTGCAAGGTATTAAGCATCATATTAATGCGGCGTTGGAGTATTTAGGTCTAAAACCCAGGAATTTTCAGCAAGCGCGCACACCGAGGGAGGTTGATAGAATTCAAAGAAGACGGGCTGCAGTAAGGGCTGCCGGGAAAGATTGGGAACAATTAGCGGATATTATAACAGCAGTACCAGGTGGCGGAATGTTAGAGAAAGGGGTTGAGGGAGATGTTTCTGGAGTCTTGCTAGAAGGAGCAGGTGAAATACTAGGAGGGGGACTGTTCGGGCTTCTTAAGTCTGGTAAGAAAGCGAGAAAGGCAGCGGATGGCCTCAATATTGAAGAGTCTGACGATTTAATCGGAGGTATTTTTAAATCCAGTGATGATGAATTGCCTGACATCGAATTTTTAGCTGAGAAAGCTGGAGATGATGAGACCCTGCATTTGAAAGACATTGCAATTTATGCTGACGGAGCAGAGGGGAATGAACTGAAAAATAAATACGGGAAATCTATATTTAAGTTCTTTAAAGGACTAATGGATTGGGCCAGAGAAAAGGGATATAAAAGAATTAAAATCACAGGAGAAAGGGTGGATAAAAGCTCATCTGCGAATCCTGGAAAGCAAATAGATATAGAAAAAGATTTAGAATAAACGGGAAGACAATTGATAAATATTAATTTATGGAAAGGAAACTTGAGTTGGCGATTGAACTATTTAAAAATGAATATGATAAAGATCGCGATATTGAAAGAGTTATTCTCCTTTTAAGGAATAAAGGTCTTTCTCAAATAGAAACGATTAAAGTACTGATACCATCTCTAGGAGTTAATCTTAAAGAAGCAGATAGGCTGGTGTTAAATTCTGAAGCCTGGAACGATAAACTAAAAAGTAACCTAGACCTGAGAAATTCTTTTTGGGATAAATTAGAGTGATTTCTCCACGCTTTGCGTGTTTTGCACTGGTGTTCGATTGAACCGACCAGCTACTATCCGAATCCTGCTTGAAAGCCATGCTATTAGTGTCCTCTTCCCAATCCACGTACCCAGATTAAAACTAGAGAGTGAGGCTTGGAAGAGGACATAAGGAATTGGACACACCCTCCGGTAATCACTATCTGACCTTCACCTCCTACGACGACCGGGGCAACATCACCCAACTGGACCGGGACGGTCGCTACTGGGATGGCAGCTGCTGGCAAAGCGGCAAAATAGACGATCTAACCTATCAATATATCAGCGGCACCAACCGCCTTCAGGATGTGCAGGAAGGGGCCGCCTCCAACATCCGCAACCACGGCTACCGCCACTACGACTGGAACGGTACCAATGCCGATTATGACTACCACGACAACGGTAATATGTTCTACGATCCATCCAAAGGCATCACGGTGACCTACAATTACCTCAACCTGCCGCAGCGCGTACAATTTGACGACTGCAAATTCATCGAATTCCAATACGATGCGGGCGGCACCAAACACAGTAAAACGGTCAACAACGGCACCGTCGAATTATACTCCCACGACTACATCGGCGGCATTGAATACCGCTACAACGAGATCGAAGCCATCTATCATCAGGACGGCCGGGTATACTTCGAAAACGGAACGAGCCGTTATGAATATGCGATCAAAGATCATCTGGGGAATACCCGGCTTTGCTTTACCGACAAAGATGGTGATGGCCGGGTGGATGTGACCGATGACCCGGCTACGAATGAGGTTTTGGAAGAGACGCATTATTATCCTTTTGGGATGGCGATGGAGGGGGCTTGGATGGAGAATGGGGGGCGGGAGAATCGTATCCACCAAAGGTGTCCCATCTTTTTTAGGCCAAGAAAATGGATGACCTTTATGCCAAAACATGAAGCGTAGCAGTCAATCAGAACGTCAATGGCATATTGAGACATGGCGGGCGAGTGGTTTGTCTCGGCCGGATTATTGTAAAGAAGCCGGCCTTAAATATGCGACGTTTATGTCTTGGTTTAAGCTGAAAGCCGCGGCCTCACAGGAAGGGGGGCAATTTTTGGAACTTACCACTTCTCTTCCTCAAACAGAGACAGAAATAGTATTTGCCAACGGCATCCGATTGATTTATCGGGGCCCGTTGAGCACAGATTTGATCCAATTGCTACGGGATGCTTGAACGGACCCGGCGGTACTATCTGTACGACCAGCCAACGGATATGCGTAAAAGTTTCTACACTCTTGGTGCCCTGGTCACGTCCCACATGCAAGTAGGGCTATTGAGCGGAGCCGGCTTTGTCTTTATCAACCGGCGGCGGACTCATTTAAAGATGTTGATGTGGGAAGGAGATGGCTTCAGTATTTATTATAAGAAGTTGGAGCGGGGCACTTTCGAGCATCCTGTGGGCGGGGATGATTTTCAGATTTCGTATGAAAAACTACTGTTAATTCTGCAGGGGATCGAGACGAAAAAAATCCGTAAAAGAAAGCGGTTTTCTTTGGGTAAAGCGGGGTGATTGCGGCTCTTTTTTTGTATTTTAACGCTATCATTATGAGCCAGATAGAGAAAGAAAATCAGGATCTAAAACAGGAGAATTTTCTGCTCAAGGCGGAGAATGCCCAACTCAAGCAACTGCTTTTCGGAGCTAAACGCGAACGCTTCGTAAATGAGGCCAATGCCCCTCAGGGTTCTTTGTTTGGAGAGGCGGATTTAGTAGGTGATGTTGAAGTTGAAGCCGAAGAAGAGTTCAAGTCTAAAAAGAAGAAAAAGCCCCGTTCGATAAAAGTTAAACGCAATACCTTTCCCCCTAGGCTACGACGAGAAACGCAAGTGATCGAACCTTCCGGAATTGATCTGGAAAATACGATCAAGATTGGAGAAGACATTACCGAAATCCTGGCCTATGTGCCGGCCTCTTTACTGGTCAAACAAATCATTCGCCCTCGCCGGGTAGACAAACAAGATCAAGACAAGGGTGTGATGCAAGCCCCCATTCCACCCAGACTCATTCCACGGGGCATGGTCGATGAGTCTTTGGTCGCCCAGATCATGGTAGAGAAAATCTTGTTTCATACCCCGGTGCACCGCTTCCGCAAAAAGCTCAAACAAGAGGGCATCGATTTTATATCTCAAGCCAATCTGTACAATTGGTTCCATAACGGAGCAGCTTCTTTGTTGCCCTTTATCCCGATATTAAAAACAGATTTACTGGCCCAACCTTATGTCCAGGTGGATGAGACCCACATTCAGGTGTTGAGCAAGAACAAGCCGGGAGCCTCCCTACGCGGGCAGATGTGGGTGATGCACAATCCACATCTGGCGGCTGTCTTATTTGAATACCATCCATCCCGAGGTACGGCTGCGGCCCAATCTGTGTTAAACCGATACCAGGGCATCGTTCAATCGGACGGTTATTCAGTCTATGAATCCTTGGAGCGAAAAACAGCCATTGTGCTGATCTTTTGCATGGCCCACGCCCGTAGAAAATTCATCGAAGCTCAAAATACCGATCCGCCAAGGGCCAATTACTTCCTGGATCGGGTTCAAAAACTCTACCACATCGAACGCCAGGCCCGGGACCAAAACCTGGACCATTCTCGACGACTCCAATTAAGACAAGATCAGGCATTGCCCATTCTCGATGAATTAGGCCAATGGCTAAAAGACCAATATACCGAAGGCCAACTCCTGCCAGGCTCTCCCATCGGCAAGGCCGTTGCCTATGCCCTGCAGCGGTGGCAAGGCCTGAGTGCCTACGCCCATGACGGACAAGTGGAAATTGATAATAATCTGGTGGAAAACTGTATCCGCCCCGTAGCACTGGGACGCAAAAACTTCCTCTTTGCCGGTTCAGATGAAGCAGCACAAAATCTGGCTTGCCTCTATTCCCTGTCCGATCTGGCGTCAGCCAGGCGGGTATCATCGGTACAGCTGACAAACATGGATTGAATGTTCATCGGTACATCACTTGGCTGTTACGAAAAGTGGCCACTGAAAAAATAACCCCCAAGGCCATCCAGTGGTTACCTCATCGCATGTCACCCCAACTGAAACAAACTTTTATGGACTTGCCTAATCAAACGAAGCCAGGCTAAGCCCCCCCCTCACAAATCCTAGGTAAATATTGGACTGATGGCCTCGATCGTCTCAATGCATTTGGGATAAAGGTCCGCACTTTTCTTGGCAGGTTATAGATGGTACACCTTTGGTGGATACGGAGAATCGGTATCTTTATAATGGTAAGGAGTTGGATAGTGATTTTGGGTTGGATTGGTATCATTATGGAGCGAGAATGTATGACCCACAGATTGGGCGGTTTACTGGGGTAGATCCGATTAGTGATCAGTTTGCTTGGGTCACAACGTACAATTATGCGGAGAATAGTCCAATTGCAAATATTGATTTGCATGGGTTACAAGCCTTCCCTATTCATGGAACCAAATCTAACCCAGACACATGGACGATAAACCCTGAAACACTTACTACTTTGCGAGGATTATCAGGTAACGAAACCATTAATCATAAATTTTCTTGGGTAGGGGAGTTAAATGGTTTTAATAACGATAAATCAGATAGACAACAGGCTGCAGAGAATTTCACGAACTACGTGATTGGCAATCTAAAGGAGGGTGAGGATATAACCCTAATTGGACATAGCCATGGTGGTAATGTAGCAATTCAAGCTGTTAACATGATTCGGGAAAAACTGGATGAAGGTGGTGATGATAGAAAAATAAATCTAATTACAATTGCTACTCCCGCCTATAATGGAGAGAAAGATCCAGAAAACCCTGCAAATGCCAGGATTGATGGACATATCCATATTTACAGTCAATATGATCAAGTACAAACTTCCGGGGCCAATCTGGTGGGGTCAAAAGATGCAACTCGAACATATAATCGTCCTGAAACACAAAATGCTCAAGTTAAGGATTATAAAAAACGAGAAGGGAGGCATAGGTCCCGAACTCCTCATGTTCAAACATATAGTGGTGTGAATTCACACTACATACATAGCAATGATATGCAATTAATTAGAAATTTGGTTAAAGATGGAAAAATCACCCCATTTAAGTAAGAACTTGCAAAACATTTTTTTTGCGATCTGGGCCATTGTTCTGCTTTTAATTAGTTATGGTAATTGGAATGGAAAAGTACACTTTGGTTTAGGTTTAGCCGATATGATCTACTTTGTGATGACATTGATTGTAGTTTTTTTAATTGCGGTAATCCTTGTGACTAGTAGATTGTCAAATAAGGTTAATTTAACGAACAAGAACCGCTTTTTTATAGCCTTATTTTGTTTGGTTTTTTTGGTGTTTATTCTACTGAAGATGACGATATTGAGAGGCCCCATAAGTCCTTGGAATGGCAATGTCTTCTTTTAGTTAGTGCCCTTTATGGCCGTGGCTTCTTGGTTGGTTGCTGTTCGTAGTTTGTTCTAATTGACTGCACTAGTCCTTCGCCACTAATTGTAAGGCTGCGTCTACAATTGCCTAAATAACTCGAATCCTACAAGAGAAGATGTAATGAACAAAGCAAGTGGCATTGATAGTAAATAAGGTCATTTATTTGAACCACCAATGAATTAATTTAGATACCAATGTTTAAAATTCTTAAACCTGAAGTGGCAGGAGAGCTTGGTGAACAAACTGAGCTTGATATTTCTTGCCATCCACCAAAAATATTGAAACTACACTATGACTTTACTGACTGGTTGGGAGATGATATTTTGGAAACGTTCCCCTGTTTCATTGTCACTGTTAGGCTCCAAAAGGAAATACTAAAACTCAAATTAACAGGAATCAGTTTTGATAAAGTTACAATCAGTACAAATGAAAAGTTTGAAGAGCTAAACCCTGAAGGATTGGTACTTCCGAAATTTCATTGGTTAAAAGTATTTGGAACAGCAGGAGTTGATGACTTCGGTTTATCTGACAATAATGAATTGATTATCTCTGAGGCCGTGTGGAATATGCTGCACAAATTCCAGATCTCTAGAGCCAGTCATAAAGATTTCAATTGACCGGAATGTCCATAGCCCTCGATGGGCGTAGCTTCCAAGCTACGATTGAGTATTGTTAAATAATAAAGTAAGGTTCATTTAGCAAAAGCCAATTTGGTTCTAACATTTTGGAGCAGTCCGTCAATGGCATAGAGTATATGAGTTTTGTCTTCTTCAGGCAGGCTTTGGATCTCTACGACCCTGCTGATAATGGATTGATCGAGTTCAAACTCGGTTTTACTCATCAAATAGTCCAAAGAGGTGTTGAGTACATCGGCGATTTTTGAAAGAGGAAACCGCCAGCAAACCAAAACCGATTTATATGCGTCAAGTGTCAATTTTTTTCCTGGTATTCCTGATTCCGATGTTTCCTTATTGTCAGCAAATACAAGAAATTTGGCAGTCCTTACCGGTGGACTCCATCGAAAAAGTGGACTCGGAGACTTTTATCAATTTGAGGACTCCATTGGGAGATAGACCGTCCGAATCACGGAGATTCCAGGTTTTATTGCTGGGAAAACTCAGTCTTTTCGTGCAGGAGAAACCCCGGGGACAAAAACTTTTTTTTGTTAAGACGTTTGATGATCCAAGGTTTCATATTTTGGCAGCGGATGGAGGAGGCAAACAAACCTACAGAGGCACTTTAAAATTCTTAACGGCGGAATGCCCAAAATTGGCGGACGCCATTGAAAAGGGAACGTTGCAGGCCAATTCCATCATCTCTGTGCTCGAGAAATTTCACGATTGTATAAACGCAGAGTACGAGACTTTTCTCTATCGGAGTACTACTAAATTACTCCTGTCTTTCGGTCCCGAAATAGGTTTTCACTACATGCAATTAAGGGAAGAAAATAGTGAGGGAAACGCTGCAGATTGGCATTCGAGTTTGTCCTGGGGAGGCTTTTTGCGACTTAATTGGGGAGGTAAATTTTATCTTCAGCCGAGCTTTAGATTGTTGCAAAGATATGGAGAATTGGAGAGTGCCAATACATTATACGATTTCATTTCCAGTCATCAATATACCTATTTGGAGGTGCCGATACAGCTGGGATGGCGATTCAAGAGTGAGCGACTTCATCCCACCATCTTTTTGGGGGCCATCATCGGCTTTCCAATTCGAGGTGAATATAGGGCCCAACGCTTTTTCGGAGGTACATTCAATCGGGAAGTAGTCATGAGCAGCGACCAGGGAATGCCGACAAGGAATGAATTCGGTTTTAGAGTAGGAGGTGGTTTGGATTTTAATCTGCGATCTGGAAAAGGTCCTTTTGTTCAGCTTGCCTTTGAACGAACCCAAGCTATCCTGCAATTGGATGATGAAATACTCACCAGGAATTTTGCAACATTTTATTACAATGTATTGGCCGTTACCGGAGGTTATAGATTTTGAAAGTACGACCGTTTGGAGCGTGTTTTACAATTCATCCGAGATTAAAGATAGTACTAATTCAAAAAACAGAATGAACCCATTGACAATGAAAACGATAGAAATTCTATTCTTCATACTGGTGATGACAATGAATGCCCCAAAATTATGGGGCCAATTCCACGGCTTTGAGGAGGGCTATGTTCTTTTGACGGCAAAAGATACCCTCCGGGGCTTCGTCAAACCAGGTCGTGGGGCATCTGAAAAAAATGAAGTACAGTTCAAGGAAAAGTCTGAATCACCTATTAAAACCTTTTCAACCGAAACGATTCTGGGATATTTTGTAGCGCCTTCTTTTTATTATGAAGCCATCTACCGACCTCCTGCCCAGTCGGGAAAAAAGGAATTTGCGCGCAAACTGGTTGATGCCCCGGCAAAGATTTATACCCTTTCCACTGCCAAAGGGAAAATCTACATTTTAATGAAGCAAAATGGGAAATCAGTTTTGATTGATAGAGATGATACCAGCTCAGAAATCGAACCGGCAAAGAATGCGTCTTTTCGTGGCAAACTTAGGTACTTCATGCAAGACTGTCCGGACTTGTTTTCTGAAATTGATGCAGTATCATTTCACGATGCCGACCTGACCCAGTTGTTGGTGGATTACAATTACTGTCTGGATTCGTTGCAGCCCATTCGAAAGCTCTATGCTAAACGACCCTGGTCGATCGATGTTGGTGCCCACTTCAGTTATCATTTTGCTTCCATAAAGGGGGAAAATTTTCAAATTAGTCGACCTCGCTTCAATGAAAGTACCAATTATTTTACGATGGGAGCGGCAGTGAGTGTCGGCATTGTCAAAAACCTGACCATAAGATCTGGACTTACCTACGCTACAACAGGTTTTCAGGTAATTATTGACCGACCGAACTCGCTGGAACTATTTGATTGGCAATACGATCTTTCCACCGTTGAAATTCCTTTAAATTTTAGTTACTTGATTCATCATCGTATCATTACTCCGTATATCTTTTTAGGAGGAGTGTGGGGCTTCCTGTTAAATGGTGAAGTGGAAGAGAAATGGTACTTTTTAGGTGATTTGGAAGCACAAACCACAACTCAACTGAAGGCCGATAGATTTTTTGGCTATCAAATGGGAGGTGGTCTGACCAAACAATTTTCCAGTCTTCGGATTAATCTCGAATTGGGATATCATCACCGGAGTCTCACTTATCCCGGCATCAACGAAGAGTTTATATTCAATAGCTTTTTTGCGGGAATTCTTTTGTCTAAAAAGTTTGAATAGCTGACCAGTTGGAAAAGACTACATCTGTATTCAAAACATAGTCCTAAAAGCTTAACGATGAAAAAAATATTCTTAACGTGTCTGTTGTTGAGTCAGTGTCTGTTTGGCGCTGCTCAAATAAAATTTGAAAATGGTTATTTCATCGGCAATGATGGCGAAAAGACCGTTTGTCTCATCAAGAATGTCGATTGGAAAGATAATCCCGGACAATTCGAATTCAAACTTTCCGAAACTGCGAATATCCAGACAGGCGACATCCAGGAGGTAAAAGAATTTGGCATTGGTGATCATACGAAATATCAAAGATTTCATGTACAAATTGACCGGTCATCAGATAGGATTGGTCAGCTGAGCAAAGACCGGGACCCCAGTTTCAATCCCGAGACCTTATTCCTAAAAGTGGTCATCGAGGGAAAAGCAGCTTTGTATTCCTATGTCGATGGGAACCTAGTTCGCTATTTTTTCGTAACGGACAATGTAGGAGTGCGGCAGTTGGTGTATAAAAAATACCAGGTGGGAGAAGTCAGAACAGCAACCAATGATTACTATAGATTACAATTGATTCAACAACTAGATTGTAACAATCAATTCACCACCAGAATTAAAAATTTGACTTATGGTGCTAAAAGCTTAGCCAAATTGTTTTCGGATTACAACCGATGCATGAATGCTCCCTTCACCAGTTATATCGAAAAAAAATCAAAGTTTCCAGTGGGCCTGTCCATCAGGCCGGGCCTAAGCAATTCTTCTTTGTCGATAAAGAACGATATTTCCAATTTCAGGGATACGGATTTTGGCAGTGAATTGGCATTTAGAATAGGTGCGGAAATCGAATTTTTATTGCCCTTTAACAAGAATAAATGGAGTATTTTTTTAGAGCCTACTTATCAATCCTTTAATTCCCAAGCAACGCTGATCGATGAAATCGGCCCCATCGTCAATATACAAACGGTCACTGCGTCCTACAGCTCGTTGGAGATTCCCTTCGGTGTTCGCTATTATATGTTTTTAACTGACCGCTCAAAGTTCTTTGTCAACTCTGCTGTCCTGTTTGATATTCCATTTGACAGAAACATCGACTTTGAATTCTCCCTGGAAGGATTAGACTTGAATTCGACCTTTAATTTGGCCTTGGGGTTGGGGTATAATTACGGCAAAAGATTCTCCGTCGAAATCAGAGTCGGAACGAGTAGAGAAGTCCTCAATAGTTACTCTTTTTGGTCTTCGAATTATTATACTCAATCTCTAATTCTGGGATTTAGGCTTTTTTAAGTCG
>JANQRV010000575.1 GCA_028284395.1 Saprospiraceae bacterium | reverse complement strand
TTTCATGATTGGGACCGGGTTCATAAAATGCATGCCAATGACCTGTTCGGGCCGATTGGTGGCCGCGGCAATGCGCGTAATGGAGATCGAAGAAGTATTGGAAGCCAAAATGGCCGCCGGCGGGGCCTTTTGGTCGATGTGACTGAAGATCTTCTCCTTGACTTCGACGTTTTCAGTTGCGGCTTCAATGACTAAATCCGCATCGACTACCCCATTGTCGATCAGCGTATGTGTCTTGATATTGGCCAGGGTTGTTGTCTTCTGGTCCTCGGTGATCTTCTCCTTTTTCACCATGCGATCGAGATTGCGCTCAATGACGCTCAGCGCCTTGGTCAGTGCTTCCGGTGAAATATCGATCAGGGCAACCTGGTAGCCATTCATGGCAAATACGTGAGCAATCCCATTGCCCATCGTTCCTCCTCCGATTACAGCTATATTTTTCATAATTTGCGATTTAAGTGTGGGCTTCATCTTTCGGCCAATTTTCACGCAGGCGAAAATAGGCTTTTTTAGACAACTTCAATAAATACCATCAGAAGTGTACCGACTTATCATCATTTGGGGACTGTTTTGTTTAACCTTTACCTCTCCGCTATCGAGCCAGGAACTCTCGGACGAAGAAATCGCAGCCTACATTTTGATCGATTCGACCATTGTCGTGACTGCCGAACGAAGTGGTTTTGATACGGAAGATTTCATTCGTTTGGTCCGCAAAGACAGCTCCTTTTATCGAGCTTTTCACAATTTGCGACTGGTCAATTACAAGGCGGAAAACGACATGCGCTTTTTCGATAAAAAGAATAAGGTGGCAGCCACTTATTTCAGTCGCACCTCCCAACAATCGGATGGCGATTGCCGAACCATGGATGTACTGGAAGAAAAGACCACCGGCAATTTCTACAAACGCAAGAAGAAATACCGCTACTATACCGCAAAAATGTACGATCGCGTATTTTACACGCACGGCAAGATTTGTGGTGAAGAGGAAATGCTCGAAGAAAAAGAAAGCAATTTGAAGGGCCTCCAGAAATACTACAACGAATTAAAGCGATTGATCTTTCAGCCGGGAGAACGGGTCAAAGTACCGCTGATCGGCTCAAAAACAGCCATTTTCGATACAAAACTAGCCCCCTACTACGACTACTTCATCACGTCGAAACCCTTTACCAATGGAGCGGACTGCTATGTGTTTTCGGCCGTTGTTAAGCCGGACTTCCTGGAAAAAAAAGCGGGTAAAACCGTCATCAAATACCTGGAGACCTTCTTCGAAAAAAGCAACCTTCAGGTAGTGGGTAGAAAATACCACCTGGTATATTCCGGAGTTTTTGACTTTGATGTTACCATGGATGTGGAGTTGATGAAACGCGGAGGGCGGTATTATCCGCGGGTTGTGCAGTACAATGGCTTTTGGAATATTCCGACGCGAAAGATTGAGATTGCTAACTTTACGGCTCGGATTTCGGAAGTGAGGGCTAACTAGAAAAAAGAAAGTGGAAGGCGTTTTGCCCTCCACTTTCTTTTTTCTAGTGCTGCTGTGGTTGCTATTGATTAAAATAAGACTTATCCATTTTTTCACCACCCTGCACTTTCTCCAGGCGATCCTTGAATACACCTGACATCTCGAAATCATCTTTCTTAGCGTAGATTTCTTTCAAGGCGATCAGTGTGTTTTGATCATTTGGATTCAGTTGTTCTGCTTTCTGGAAGAACGGTAGGGCCTGGTCGAACTGAGACAACAGTTTTTTACGCAATTCTTCGTACTTCTTGTTGTCAGCTTCATCATTCATCAATTTAGCGAAGATCGCGGCACGGTTGTAGTACAATGCACCGATGCTGTAAGTAGCATCGAAGTTCTTTTGGTCCTTCTCCAAAGCATCGTTGTAGTATTTGAGTGCACTATCAAAGTACTCATCTGCCTTTGGATGATTGATTTCTTCTGCCTGGTATTCTTTTTGGTATAGTTGATCGTAAACATTACCTAATGTAGAGTATACGGATAGGTTGTCCGGCTCTTTTTCGATGGCCATTTTCAATTTTTCGATCAGGGTCTCCAGCTGTTGAAGCTTCAGGAAGTGATTGATCTCAGCAAAAAGTAGAGATGTTTCATCCGGATACTTTTGGCGTCCTTTTTCCAGGTATTGGTAGGCACCTTCGGCATCGTCTTCGGCGTAGATCTTATAAAGTGCTTCGTAGATCGCAGCTTTATCGTAATTCTCTTTGTAAAGAATTTCAAAATGTTCTTTCGCATGTTCCATGTCTTCACCACTTAATGCGGCCAAACCAGCCAGGTAGTGCTGATATTTCATGTTTTCAGCATCGTCAAGTGAAGATTCCTGACCTTTTTCCTTCAAGATCTCGTGGCATTTCAATACGCTGGAGAAGGCATCGTAAGCGCCGGCATAATTCTTTTCGTCAAACTTGTAGATACCGAAGTTACTCAGGTTGCCCTGAACGTTTTGGATCCCTTTCAGGGCATCCTTTGAATGGTATTTCTTCTCCGCTAGTTCCAAGGCCTTGCTGTAAGCCTCCAACGCTACCAGTGCTGGATTCTCGAGTTCTGGCAATTCTTTTTCGTCACCGAAACTGGTGGATCTGATGGTAATAACTTGGGTAGCAACGGAATTGTAGATGTCTCCGCGCAAAAGCCAGGTGTCGGCCGAAGCTCCTGTCTCAGTACCCTTAACGGCCTGATCAATAGCGGTAATAGCGTCTTTAAGAGCGGCACGCTTGCCCATTTGATCGAGGTTGAACTGACCAAAAACTTTCTTAGCTTCTTTGAGAGATTTTTTCCCATCGTCCTGAGCTTGCAGACCGAAGGCTAACGTTAAAGCTATAAGCCCAAAAAATAGTTTTTTCATAATCTGAGTTTTGCTATTAAAATTATTTTCCAGAAGTAACTCCCAGTTGAAGGATGTAAGGAACTGCTTTCTGAAGTTTTCTAAAATTAGATTCTCCCTTATGACGTCGGAGAAAAGAATTTGATAGTTATAAAATGTTAAAATCTCAAGCGGTTTACTTAATCATTCGTTAAATCCTCGGTATTTTCGGTTTCAGCACCATCATTGGCGGTGGTTCCATTGTCAGGCGCCTCCCCTTCTTCCAGTGGCAAGTCGTCCGCTTCTTCTTCCGGTCCCAGTACTGCAACGTCAGCGATTTCATCCTTATTATCCAGGCGAATGACACGCACTCCCTGCGTGGCCCTGCCCATTACTCTGATATCGCTCACTTTCATTCGGATGGTAATACCCAGTTTACTGGTGATCATCAGATCGTCTTCCTCCTTAACGGATTTCATAGCAACTACCTTGCCTGTTTTATCCGTGATCTGCATATTTTTAACCCCTTTTCCACCGCGATTGGTGAGTCGGTATTCTTCAAACTGGGTTCTTTTACCATTTCCTTTCTCGGAGATCACCATGATCGTCTGATCCTTGTCGTTCGGATCGATGCAAACCATGCCTACCACACCGTCGCCGTCTTTACTCAGGGAAATCGCTTTTACCCCGGTAGCAGTCCGGCCCATGGCGCGCACTGCGTTCTCATTAAAGCGAATGGCGCTGCCACTTCTGTTGGCGATGAAAATTTCCGAGTTGCCATCCGTCAGGCGAGCCTCCAACAATTGGTCGCCTTCATTGATATTGATGGCTACGATACCGCCCACTCTTGGACGGGCGTAAGCTGCCACTGAAGTTTTCTTGATCAATCCTTTGAAAGTACAGAATACAATAAAATGATTGTCGAGAAATTCCTGGTCTTTTAAGTCCTTGATGATGATGTAGGCCTTGACCCGGTCTTCTTTGGGAACCGTCAGGATATTCTGTATAACGCGGCCACCTGCCGTTTTCGTTGCCTCCGGAATTTCGTATACCCGGATCCAGTGGCATTTACCCATTTCCGTAAACAGGAGCAGATAATTGTGGTTGGTCGCTACAAACATGTGCTCGAGAAAATCCTCACCCCGTGTTTTCGATCCCTTGGAGCCGCGGCCGCCGCGACTTTGCGTTTTGTATTCCGTAACTTTGGTCCGTTTGATATACCCCAGATGCGAAATGGTGATGACCACTTCTTCATCTTCGATCATATCTTCGATGCTGATCTCGCCGTCGGCAAAGCTGATCTGCGTGCGTCTTTCATCGCCAAACTGGTCTTTGAGTTCGGCCAATTCGGTCTTGATGATGTCGCGCTGCATCGATTCGTTTTCCAGGATTTCGCGCAAGTGGCGGATCAGTTCCTGTAATTCGTCGTATTCTTCCTTGAGTTTCTCCCGCTCCAGGCCGGTCAGCTTCTGAAGGCGCATATCGAGAATGGCTTTCGCCTGAGCCTCCGAAAGCACATTGCCCTCTTCGACGGGAAATTCATCGGTAGAGGCTTCGTCGATCAAGGGTTTGAATTGTTGCCAGAATTTATCCAAATCGTCGATGAAGTCTCCTTTCATCAATGCTTTTCGGGCCTCTTCCGGCGTTTTAGAAGCACGGATGACGGCAATGACGGCATCGATGTAGTCCAGTGCCACCAACAAGCCGGCCAGGATGTGGGCCCGGCTCAGCGCTTTTCTCAATTCAAAGCGCGTCCGGCGAACGATGACTTCGAGGCGAAACTTGATGAATTCTTCAATGATGTCTTTCAGGTTCAAGGTCATGGGCCGGCCATTGACCAGTGCCACGTTGTTGACGCCATATGAAGTTTGCAGTGCCGTATACTTGTAGAGCTTGCTCAGGACGACCTTACCGATGACATCTCTCCGCATTTCGACGACAATGCGCAGGCCTTCCCGACCCGATTCATCGCGCACTTCGGTAATGCCGTCGATCTTCTTTTCGTTGGCCAATTCGGCGATCTTACTCACCAAGTTGGCTTTATTGACCTGGTAGGGAATTTCGGTAATAATGATGGTTTCCTTACCGTTACTACTGACTTCGATTTCTGCCTTGGCCCGGACAACAACCTTGCCCCGGCCCGTCGCAAAAGCATCTTTCACCCCGGAAAGGCCATAAATGATGCCCCCGGTGGGAAAATCAGGTGCTTTGATGTACTTACACAACTCTTCGATGGTCAGATCCGGGTTGTCGACCATGGCGGTAACGCCATCTACCACTTCACTCAGATTGTGCGGCAACATATTGGTAGCCATACCAACGGCAATTCCGGACGCACCGTTGATCAGCAGGTTGGGCACTTTGGTCGGCAGGACGGTCGGTTCCTCGAGAGAGTCGTCAAAATTGAGCGAAAAGTCGACGGTATCCTTTTTGATATCGGATAGGATCTCATCACTGATGCGTTGGAGGCGGGCCTCCGTATACCGCATAGCAGCCGGACTATCACCATCCATCGAACCTTTGTTTCCCTGAATCTCGACCAGGGGATATCGCAGCGACCAGGGCTGCCCCATCCGGATCATCGAGTCGTATACGGCTGTATCTCCGTGCGGGTGATACTTACCCAGAACTTCCCCCACTACCCTCGCCGACTTCTTATAAGGCTTATTGTAGGTCAATCCCAGTTCGGCCATTCCATATAAAACCCTCCGGTGTACCGGCTTCAAGCCATCTCTCACATCTGGAAGGGCCCTCGAAACAATCACCGACATCGAGTAATCGATGTAGGCGGATTTCATCTCATCCTCAATATTAATGGGAATGATCTTTTGATTTGAAGACATCCTTTATTTATTATTTAAACTGATTCCACTTTTTTCGGACATGCAAAGATAAGAAATTGAAGCCGAATTAATGAACGTTTCCCCATTTCGTGATGTCAAAAATCAAGATCCCTTCGTAATGTCCGATCTGCTTTTCGTAAAAGGGCTGGTAATTTTCTTTTTCCAGGTAACTGCTATCGTTCAGGATTAAGTACCTGGCCCCTTTCTTTGCGTACCAATCCATTGGAAAATCCCGACCGAAAAATGCTTCCGAGTAACCGGGCCGGTTCATCAGGTACAGGCTGATGTTGGGACTTTGGTCCGGCAGGCTAACCACCAGGTCCGTTCGTTTCACGCCGATCGAATCCAGGTAGGGCTCGATGTGGTGCAAGCTGCGGGGCAAAACGCTGCCGTACTTCGGATCCGAATAACGATCCTTTTGCACCCGGGCGTTATTGACCGTTCCCAGTATCGATACACCAATGAGCAACGTTGCTAAGCCATACTTCAACCAGGGGGTATCGCGAACGGACCGCCAGCCGAATTCGACCATGGTGATCATCAGGAACAAGGGATAAATGAGTTGGGTCAAGGTATAGTAGTCGTGCATGTGCATGGCCTTAAACCACAACAACGTATAGGCCAGCGAACCGGCAAATAAGAACAGGGTTGCCCATTTCAATACCGGGTCCAGCCGACGCCAAAACAATAGAAAAAGCAGCGACAGGGCTCCCACCAGATACGTAATCCAGGGGTGGTGGTAATGAGTCCACCAGACATCGAAGACCATGTAATCCATCAACTTCCAATCTTCGTCGGTCATCACCCAGATGGGTAATATTCCCAAAAGACTACCTTTGTTGCCGTGCATGGCATTGAAAGCCCTGGCGTAGAGGTACCACCAGGCCGTCAAGCCAATCACGATGCCGGAGGTCACCGCTACCAGTACCAAGTTCAATCGGGCTGGTGGTCGCTCTTTAAACAGCGATTTTTTGATTAGTGACAAACCAAAAAGGCAGAGAATGGTTATAAAGCTAATCCCTTCGGATATTTTCAAAAGATTGGACAGCAAAAAGAGAACGGCCATAAAGGCCAGCCATTTGTTTTGTCCGTAATGCCAGTATCGAGCAAAAGCATACCAACCCATTAAAGCCACGGCGATGGCCGGCACATTGGGAAGGAAGTTGTTGGCATAAAAGAAGAAGTAGGGTGAGGTGGCTAAAAAAACGACTGGAAACAAGGCCACCCAGGGATCGCCCATAAATTTGATGCAAAAGAGGTAGAGACACCAAAAACCGAGGATGGTGATCAACAGGTTCGTACCCCGGTGGAGCGACTCGTGAAAACCGAAAAAGTCGTACAATCGACCGACCACGTAATAGATGAGGGGGAATTCACTGACGGCAAAACCGTTCGTTCCCGCCTGGTTATGCACCTGGGGGGTCCAAAAACTACTTTTATTCTGATGAAAGTTCAAAGACTGGGCCGTGCAATCGGTCTGTCGCCACACATGCACACTCTGCGGCCGAAGAAAAATGGTCTCCTGCACATTGGAGGAATACAGCAAGATGATCATAAAAATCCAGAAGGCCGATTTTGGCCAAAGCAGACTTTTCATAATTTGTGGAATGTAAAACAGTTCATAATGCAAGTTAAACCATATAGTGACCACGAAAGTAAGAAAAATCAGATATCGAAGATGTTTGACAACATCGCCCACCGATACGATTTTCTCAACCGGTTTTTGTCCCTGGGCATCGATGTGTACTGGCGGAAAAGAGCCTTGAAGCAATTGCAAGATGCTCCGGTGAAACAACTACTGGACGTGGCCACCGGTACGGCCGATGTAGCCATTGCGGCCGCCAAAATGCTGCAGCCCGACAAAATTACCGGCATTGACATATCCAAAGAAATGTTGGCTTTTGGACAAAAAAAGCTCGACAAATTGGAATTGCAGGAGCAAATCCATTTGGAGATCGGCGATGCAGAAAATCTGCCTTATGCAGACAATACATTCGACGCGATAACCGTTGCTTTTGGTGTTAGGAACTTTGAAAATTTAGAGCAGGGGCTTTCAGAGATGTTGCGCGTTTTGAAGAGTGGAGGAAAAATTGTGGTCTTGGAGTTTTCCAAACCTTCCTTTTTTCCCTTCAAACAACTTTTCAACCTTTATTTTAAGTACATTTTGCCGTGGATCGGCCAATTCACCTCCCAAGATCCCAAAGCTTATCGCTATTTATACGAATCCGTGCAAGCATTTCCTGAAGGACCTGAATTTGTTAGTATTTTATCCAAAACAGGTTATAAAACAAGCAGATGTATTCCATTAACATTAGGTATTTGCTCCATCTACACGGGAAAAAAATAGCATTCCTGCTAGCCCTATGCTTCTTTGGAGCAATAAGCGGGAAAAGCCAGAACTTTCAGGCTAAGGACAATTATAACTTCTTTGACTTCCAAAAGAAACCCTATTATTTCGGTATCACACTGGGATATAACAATTCTTCTTTTCGCGCCTTCCGTTCCCGGGAATTTCTGGAAAGCGATAGCATCAGCGTCGTAGAATCATTGAGTGGCCCGGGCTTTAACCTGGGCATCGTAGCGAATTTGAAAATTGGCGACTACTTCGACCTTCGCTTCCTCCCCACCCTGTCCTTTGCCGAAAGAAACCTGGAATACAATCGCAACAGCCGCGACCTGAGGGTGGCCCTTACCACGGTGGAATCCGTATTCGTCGAAGTGCCCTTCCAGGTGCGTTACAAATCGGCCCCGTTTCACGACCTTCGCCTCTTTGTCATTGCCGGTGTGAAATACGCATTCGATGTAGCCAGTGACTCGCGAACGCGGCAGGCGGAGACCATTGTTAAGATCTCGCCGAGCGACTTCTCCTTCGAGTACGGAGCGGGCATCCAGTTCTTCTTTCCCTATTTCATTTTTTCACCGGAGTTTAAGATCTCTCACGGAATTGGGAACACCTTGCTCTTTAACGACAAGCTGGAAGAATCGACCGTCTTGGAAAAGGTATTGTCGCGCACCTTTACGATCTCTTTTCACTTCGAAGGGTAGGCCAAGTGCTGTTTATTTAGTCGCAAAAACATTCGGCATTGACGAAGGCAATGACTTCGGGGAAGAATTCATTGAACTCGTCGTACAAAAATGCCCGATCCCGAATCAGACTATCCAATGCGCCTTCGAGATACTCGGGTTTACTCACCCTTCGCTTGAGGTAGTGCAACGTCCTTTCAATACCGGCTAATTCCTGGTAGCCGCAGAGCCAATCGTCTTCGATCATGCGCGGCAGCCGGTCGTGCATTTTGGTCGGCATGATGGGCAAAAAACGCATCAATATTCCGTAAATACGTTGTGCAAAATCCGGCAAACTTTCTTCGGCATAGCGATCCCAATTATTGGACAGACAGTAGTCGTAAAACACATCCACCAATACGGAGGCATACTTATGATGATCCGCGTAAAGGCGCTTCATCGCTTGCCGGACCAAAGGATGGTCGTCGGTATACCGGTCGATCTTGCGGTGCAGCATAATGCCCTCCCGGATGCGATCCTCAAACTGGGGCACCTGGCGATTGCTCACAAAATCTCCCAGGAAATTTCCGACCAACAATTTTTCGTCCTGACAGGAAAGAAAGGTATGCGCTAAAAAATTCATGCCGGAAGATCCACAAAATCGACCAGATCTACAAAATCTTTTGCACGACTTGAACTGCAAAATCTTCCGGATTCGATCTGCAAAATCTTCCGGATTTTGTAGATCTTAGCACAAAAGCCCGACCCATCACCATCAAAAAATAAAACCAACACCATGAGACCACTTTACTTTCTCCTCCTCCTTTCCCTACTCCTCTTCACCAACTGCGAGGAAGCCGGCGAACCGGGATCCAACGACCTCTTACTAACCAACGGCAAAGTCTGGACCGGAGACCCCGCCCAACCCTGGGCCACCTGGGTAGCGGTTAAAGACGGTCGCATCTCCGCCATTGGCAGTAACGGAGAGAACACGCCAGCCAGTCTCCAAACCATCGATCTCCAAGGCCAATTAATGGTACCCGGTTTCAACGACTCCCACGTACACTTTACCTCCGCCGGTGCCCTCCTGCTCGGCATCAACCTCCTCGACGTCAACGACGAAGCGGGGTTCAAACAACGGGTCCGGGAAGCCACCCAACGACTGCCCAAAGGAAGCTGGGTGCTGCGCGGAGACTGGGGCGCCTACGAAGCCTGGGGAGTCGGTTCGGATGGCAGCGCCACCGGCAACACCGTATTTACACCACATCGCTCCATGATCGATGACATCACACCCGAGCACCCCGTATTGGTCACCCGCTACGATCGCACCGAAGGACTGGCCAATGCCCTGGCCCTGGAAGAGCTGGGCATCACCTCCGAAACGGGATTGCTGACCGGCGAACAAC
>JANQRV010000568.1 GCA_028284395.1 Saprospiraceae bacterium | reverse complement strand
TTCCTTCACCGGTTTATCTGCCGCTGCGGCAGGCTTGATCTACGACAATATGGTGATGTTGGTTGGTGGTATTTTGGTGGGTGCTTCCGGAACCATTCTGACGGTACTGATGTGCCAGGCCATGAACCGCTCGTTGCTTAACGTCTTGATCGGCGGATTTGGCGGCGAGTCTTCCTCCGCCAAAGGAGCTCAGGGAGATCAGGTAGCCAAGGAGGTAACCGCCAATGATGCAGCCATTCAGTTGTTTTACTCCCAATCGGTCATGATCGTACCGGGGTACGGATTGGCGGTGGCGCAGGCGCAGAAAGTAACCAAGGAACTGGATGACCTGCTCGAAGCCAACAATGTCGATCTGAAATATGCCATTCACCCGGTAGCGGGCCGGATGCCCGGCCATATGAATGTACTTTTGGCCGAAGCCGATGTACCCTATCCGAAACTATTGGATTTGGAAGAAGCCAACAGCGCATTGCCGAATACGGACATCGTCGTCATTGTAGGTGCCAACGACGTAGTCAATCCGGCAGCCGAGGACGATCCCGGCAGCCCCGTATACGGCATGCCGGTCTTACAGGTCTGGAACGCCAAACACGTCATCGTCCTGAAGCGAAGCATGCGTCCGGGTTATGCCGGCATTCAAAACCAGTTGTTTTTCCACGATAAAACCAAGATGCTTTTTGGAGATGCCAAACAGTCCATCACCAATTTGGTGAGCGAGGTGAAAAATCTCTAAACTATTGAACGGTGATGGCTATCCGGCTGCTCACTGCCTTAGGAGCGGAACGGTTGCCTCCAAAGTAAAAGTTGATGAAGCCGCAGGTCTTGGAGGTGTGATCTACAGCCATCTCGTGCTGGGTCGAAAAGCCTTTCTTCTCCATGGTCCATCGGTATTGCGGTACTTCCCGATCTATTTCCAGCACGACGGAGAAGGGTTCTTCCCTTTTTACGGTCATCATCGGCGGAAACATGTCTCTACCCGATCGAATGTGGTAGTAGGGCGACAGTTCAATTTCATCGCGTTCGATGTTGTACCGCCAACCGATCATGACCGATTCTTTGCGCGTGTTGAAGCTCAGCACCTTGAAAAACACGCCGCATAACTTGTTCCAATCCAGTTGATCTCTGCTTACCGACCCGTCTTCTTCGCGAATGATGTAGTCGCAATTTTCCTCAAACACCACGTCCCATCGAATCACCGACGGATCCCTCTTCAGTTTGTAGACACGCGGTGTTGAAAAATGCCCTCCTTCCTTGACCGCGTAGCGTTTGGAGGTCGGTTGTCCGTAGAGGCCGTTTGTCATAACCACCAATACCCCTACCAGCACGCAGTATGCAATGCTCTTAAGTATCTTTTCGCTTACCAACATTCGATTTAGTTTTCGTCTAGCTTTAAACGCAATTCATTTGATGGGTAATATACATTACAAGGTCTTTAGTTCCGCCATTACCTGCAACAGCATTTTTTCATTTTCCGGATCCGAGGCTGCATGGCCGGCATCGGTGATGTAGAGTTTCGAGTGGCGGAGTCCTCGATGTAGCTCATAGGCAAAGGAAAAAGGGCAGATCATATCGTATCGGCCGTGGATGATGTAGGTAGGTATTTCGCAAACCTTGTCCAGGTGGTTATAAATGTAATTATCCGGAATAAAGAAGTCGTTAACGCAATAATGAGCCTGTATCCGTATCTTTTTCTCAAAGGGCATACTTTTGATGGTCGCCGGAATGTCCTCGATGACCACCTGTCGCTTGGACAAAGCAATACCGTAGTAAGCCAGTTCAAAAGCGTATTTTCTTCGAAGTGCAGCATCCGTCGAATGCATCATTTTGAAATAGTAAGCAACCGTTTGGTCCCGCTCCTGCTCGGGGACCAAATCGATGTATCGCTGCCAGGCTTCGGGGTAGAAAGGTGCCGTTCCTCCCTGCTCAAAATGCGCCCGACAACGTTTGTTGACGGGAAAAAATCCCCGCAGTACCAAGATCTTTACTTTTTCCGGACGCCGCATCGCATACAAGAGTGCCAGGGCACTGCCCCACGACCCCCCAAACAGGATGGCGCTTTTGACACCGAGGTGATCGAACAACAAATCAATGTCTCCCAATAAATCCGCCGTGGTATTGTGTTCCAGGGAAGCCGACGGCCGACTTCTCCCCGCTCCTCTTTGATCAAATAAGATGGCGTGATAGACCTTGGGGTCAAAAAACCTCCGGTCTCGCTCCGAGATCCCCAATCCAGGTCCACCGTGTAAAAAAAGTACCGTTTTTCCACGGGGATTGCCGTAAGTTTCATAATAGATACTGTGCCCTTGACCTACATGGAGCATACCCGACCGAAGAATGTCATGCGGTGCGCTCATGCCTCCCTCTTTTGTAAAAGGACGGTATAGAATTGCTCTCCATTCCCCATGATCTCTTTTTCAGACCAAACCATGTCAAATCCAATTTCCTCCAACAGTGCATCATATTTTGTCGGCGAAAAGGAAGACCAGAACATGCTTACCCCATGCCAATCCTCTTTTGTCTCCGCTTCCCGGTCCTTCTCCCCCAGCACCAAATACGCTCGCCCCCCGTTTCGCAGCCCCCGAAAAATCTTCTCGAAAAGTGCATATTGTTCTTCCCGCGGGACGTGCACGATCGCAAAAGTACTGACAATTAGGTCGAAAAAGTGCGGCTCGATGGCAAAAGTACACATGTCCGCTACGAAAAATTGTGCCTTCGGAACGGCTTCCCTTGCAATGGCCACCATTTCCTCCGAAATATCGATCCCCGTTACCGAGTAATTGCGATCGACAAAATACTTGGCAACGGGAATTCCTCCTCCGCAACCGAGATCCAGTACCCTGCCACTGGCTGGCAGTTGGTCTCGCAATGCATCAAAATAAGCATAGTTGTCAGCAGCATTGCGCAATCTTCTTTTGTGGTATTGACGCCCGATTTGGTCATACCCTTCTTTTACGATCTTTCGCATGTTGTATTTTATGTTGAGCAGCTAGCGAGTACCGAGTCCGCGAACCCCAACCATCTGCCGTGTCTCCGGATCCCAAACCTTTAGCCGGAAACAGCGAACGATCTCCAGCGGATGCAGAGATGTTTCCTTCGCCTTTTGCAATTCCGGCATCTTATCGTAGGCTTCCGGCAAACGGTAAAACGGAATTCTGGAGTTCAAGTGGTGGATGTGGTGGTAGCCAATATTAGCCGTAAACCAGTGCATGATCCGGCTCATCCGCATGTAGCTGGAAGAATTCAGTGCTGCATTGATGTAGGTCCACCCCTCCCGGTCTTCAAAGGTAACACCAGGAAAGTTGTGTTGGGCATAAAATAGGTAGGAGCCCAGCGTATGGGCCAACATGATGGGCAGGAAAAAACCGATGAAAGCCAGCCACCAACCAAAAGTATAGATTAGGATACCGCCCAAGGTGTAGTGGAATACCAGGGCAATGACGGAATCCCAGTGCCGCTTCGGACTGCTGACAAACGATCTTATGCAAGTGCCGTAGACAAAGGCAAAGAAGTAGGCAAATAAAATGCTAAATGGATGCCGTATGAAAAGATAGACCTTCCGTTGGGTCGGACTTAGAGAAAGGAATTTCTTCTTGGTCACAATGGGGAAAGACCCGATGCTGGAACCAAATAATTTGGAATTGTGATCGTGGTGATGATCGTGCGACCGCTTCCAGATGCTCCGGGGAATGATCATGTACCAACCATAAACGGTAAAGATCATGGCTGCCAGCCGGGATCGGCGCAAAATGCTGTGGTGCTCGAAATCATGGTAAATAACGAAAAACCGTACCAGTACCAATCCCGCCACCACACCAGCGGCCAGTTGCAGCAGCAAAGAATCGGCATTGAAAACAATCAAATGAAGGACAACGCCAATGATTAACGTGCTAATGGTATAGATCCAACTCTTGGCACGAAATTCTTTCGCAAATGGTTTAGTCGCTAATATAAGTGCTTTCCCTTCTCTCATCTTTAATATCTGTTCGGGTCCGATTTCTCGGCGCGAAGATAAAGGTTTTGGTACTAATTTACTGCAAGACAGCTTGCTTTTCGCGTTTTCGCTTCCATCTCCGGTGAGTCCACAACCAAATTTCGGGGTGTTCTTGAATGTCCCGTTCCAATCGGCGGGTATGCGCTTCAGAGATCTCTCCCGGTGCAGTATCCCGGGGTGTTTCGAAAAGGAGTTCCGGTTCAATCGAGTAAAGACCCCGCCGGATGCGGCGCACCGAGATGTAAACGACGGGATAATTCATCTTCGCGGCAATCTTTTCGGTACCCTGAAACACCGGCGTGTCCTGATTCAGAAATTGCATCCAATGCGCATTGGCATTAGAGGGTGTTTGGTCGGCGATGAAGGCAGTAGCGGTCACTTTGTCGCGATCCTTGACCATGTCCCGAAAAGCAGTTTTCATGGGATACAACCCGTTGCCCAACCGCATCCGCATGTGCCGGATGAGGCCTTCGAAGTAGGGGTTCTTAAAGGGATGGTAGATGACGATCAATTGGTGAATGGGCTCCAGGCTGAACCGTGCACCTCCCAATTCCCAATTGCCGAAATGCCCCATCACGATGATCAAGCTCTGTCCCTGCTCGTAATACTTCTCAAACAGCTCGGTATTTGCAAACAACAAGTGTTTGCGAAGACTTCGCTCTCCGATCGTCAAAGTCTTCAATGACTCCAATATGAGATCGCAGAAATATCGATAGAATTTCCGGCTGATCCGGGCAATTTCTTCCGGTGATTTCTCCGGAAAGGAATTGGTCAGATTTGTCGAGACGACCTTTCGCCGATACCGAACGACGTAATAGAGCAATACAAACATCAAATCCGAAAGCCGGTAGAGCAGCCAAAACGGAAGAATAGACAGGAAATACAGTATCGGAAGGGTTAGATAGTATACGATTGCCTGCATTTTGATCTGAATTGAGTAAAATGATCCCCCAAAACTAGCGCTTTTATCGAAAACATTTGCGCACTATCACACCTTTACGTATTTTACCCTAATTATATCAGTTTTTAAGTCAAAATTTATCCAACTACCACAATAATATGGACTCAATGATGTTTCTTCCTTTTCTGATATTGGGATTGATGGTTATCCTTTCGGGGATCTTTACCGTGAAACAACAATCTGCCGCCCTTGTCGAACGCTTCGGAAAATTCCAAAGTATCAAGCGGGCTGGACTCCAGTTCAAAGTCCCTTTTCTCGACCGGATCGCGGGCAGAGTTAACCTCAAGATTCAGCAATTAGATGTCTTGGTAGAAACCAAGACCAAGGATAATGTATTCGTTAAATTAAAAGTATCGGTTCAATTTAAGATTCTATCCGATGCGATTTACGATGCCTTCTATAAACTTGAAAACCCCTACGAGCAAATTACCGCTTACGTTTTCGATACGGTACGGGCAGAAGTTCCCAAAATGAAGTTGGACGACGTATTCGAAAGAAAAGACGATGTAGCGCTGGCCATCCGCCGGGACCTCGCCGACGCCATGAACGAATACGGATACGACATCGTCAAGGCGCTGGTTACCGACATCGATCCGGACCAACAAGTAAAACACGCCATGAACCGGATCAACGCTTCCGAACGCGAAAAAGTAGCCGCCGAATACGAAGCCGAAGCCGATCGGATCAAAATCGTAGCTAAAGCACGTGCAGAAGCGGAAAGTAAGCGACTACAAGGACAGGGTATTGCCGATCAGCGCCGCGAAATCGCAAAGGGATTGGAAGAATCCGTAGAAGTGCTGAATAAAGTGGGCATCAACTCCCAGGAGGCATCCGCCCTGATTGTCGTCACTCAACACTACGACACCCTCCAATCCATGGGTGAGAACAGCAACAGTAACCTGATCCTACTGCCCAACAACCCATCTTCCGCCAGTAATATGCTCAGCGATATGGTGACTTCATTCACCGCTTCCATGCAGATGGGAGAGGAAATGAAAAGAGGAAGTGAAGAGAAAAAAGCGGAAAAAATCAAGCTGGAAAGAAGAGACGGTAAGTAAGACACCGTCAACCTAGATAAGAAATACGTGAAAGGATTGCCCATTTTCGAATTGGCAGTCCTTTTATTTTGGATGGTCCCAGATGGGCAGGAGAAAACCGATGCTGAACACCTTCCCTGCATTGAAGATGTCTCCGCCTTCAATGGCGTCAAAGTTCATCAGTCCAAGATAATACCTGAAGTCGGCAAAGATCTTTCGGTTCTTATGGATTTCCTTTTCCAAACCGAGTCCAAAAGTTACGCCCCAATCAAAAGGATCCAGATCGAGATCTTCAAAAGCGTACTTTTCCTGAAAGATGTCCGTACCGTTGATGTAACTGCTCTTGACCCCCAGACCATACCCCGCCTGGACCCCCAAAACTGCGTAGGGGTTAAAGATCTTGAGCGGCATGCTGAACTTCGTTAAAGCCGATAACTCGAAGTAGGACAGACTTTCGGCCGAGCGGTCCGCTGAATTGCCAATTTTCCGGGCGACCTCCCGATTACCCCTTATCGTAAAAGCCGGTTCAAACCTAAAACTCAAGTATTTATTTTTAGCCCATTCAAGGGACATCGCACCTCTGACTTCGACTTCCTCGGAAAAGCTGCCACCCCCCATAAACCCCAAATATGCCTGACTGTAACTATGATTTGCCAATAGGATAAAAATTACCAGGTATAAGTTTTTCTTCATCTATGAAGTATTTATATTTATTAACGGGGCATCCATTTTCCTATTATGTAAAAACATCATTCATCCACCAATGAAAATACTTACTGCTGCACAGATCCGCGAGGCCGATGCGTACACCATTGCTCATGAACCGATCGCATCCATTGATCTCATGGAAAGAGCCTCCCAAACCTTCACGGAATGGTTTGTCCATCACTTTCCAGACACGGATATTCCGGTCTCCATTCTTTGCGGCCCCGGCAACAATGGCGGGGACGGGCTGGCAGTAGCGCGGCTACTGCACCAACAATTTTATCAGGTGGAAATTTATATTTGTAAAATCGGAAATTCCGTTTCCGAAGACTTCTCGGTAAACCTTAAACGGTTGCCTGGATTCGATGCCCTTCCGGTCTACGATCTCGAAGCGGAAAGCCCCCTACCCGATTTTCCCGCACAGTCCATTGTGATCGATGCGATTTTTGGTTCCGGCCTCAACCGGCCCGTCGAAGGCTATTGGGCCACATTGCTCGCCCACATCAATGATCAGCAGGCCATTACCACCGTCGCCATCGACATCCCTTCCGGCCTATTTGCCGACAAAACAACCCGGTCGGTCTGCATCGAAGCCAACCACACCTTTACCTTCGAAATGCCTAAACTGGCCTTCCTTTTTCCAGAGAACAATAATTATACCGGAAGATGGTGGATGAAGAGCATTGGCTTACATCCTGATTTTCTAACCAAAGTCCAATCATCATCCCACTACTTAGACGGACCAATGGTAGCCGGTTTGTGGAAGCAACGACAAAAATACGATCACAAAGGTACCTTTGGCCATGCCTTGCTCATGGTGGGCAGTCACGGAAAGATGGGGGCTGCCGTACTGGCCACGAATGCTTGCCTGCGCTCCGGAGTTGGTCTGGTGACCGCCTACATTGCCCGGAGCGGCTACGAAATATTGCAGATCAGTTGCCCGGAGGCTATGGTAGTCCTGGATACGCACGAGTCATTCGTGACCGACTTTCCGGAACTTTCGCCCTACCGGGCCATCGGCGTTGGATCCGGTATCGGCCAAAATGCCGCCACCGCAGAAGCCATCGAAAAACTTCTGAAATCTGCCTCCATCCCCTTGGTCTTAGACGCCGACGCCCTCAACATACTATCGCAAAAAATAAGTTTACTGGACCTGCTGCCGAAACACAGCATACTCACTCCCCACCCCAAAGAATTCGAGCGCCTTTTCGGGAAAACCCGGAATAATTTCGAACGCAATGAATTGCAGCGACGTATGAGTAAAGAGAAACAAATCTACATCCTGCTAAAAGGAGCGCATTCCTGCATCACGACCCCCGAAGGAGAGGCCTACTTCAACTCTACCGGGAACCCGGGCATGGCCACTGCCGGTAGCGGCGACGTCCTGACCGGTATCATCACCGGGCTATTTAGTCAGGGCTATCCCAGTTTTGAAGCCTTGACCCTGGGCGTATTCCTCCATGGCCTGGCGGGCGACCTCGCTGCCGAAACGCACGGCCAACACAGCATGATTGCCGGCGACATCATAGCCCACCTGGGAAAAGCCATCCAACGGCTGCAAAAAGGATGGAAAATTAATTGAACAATTTTCCACCCATTTTTCCCGAACTTGTTTATATTTCTTTTCTTTGTACGGAAATTTAAACATGTTCAAATTATCGTTGTTATAGATTTAGACCAAGTAATATCATATGAACTATCTAGTATGTATCAGTAAAACACCGGAAACGACGGCGAAAATCGCGTTTACCGACGGCGGAACAACCTTTGATTCTGCCGGAGTACAATATATTTTAAACCCTTATGATGAGTGGTACGCCCTTGTCAGAGCCATTGAATTAAAAGAACAGAACGGAGGAACGGTGACGGTCATTAACATCGGACCGAAAGACAATGAAACGGTCATTAGAAAAGCTCTGGCAATTGGAGCGGACAAGGCCATTCGCGTGGATAAGACGCCCCAAAGCTCCATGGACGTCGCTTTCCAAATTGCAGAGGTCGCCAAGGCCAATTCCTATGATATCATCTTTTGCGGTAAAGAGACCATCGATTACAACGGTTCGGAAGTCAGTGCCATGGTGGCGGAATACCTCGATATGCCGTTCGTTTCTTTCGGAAACAAATTGGAATTGAATGGTACAACGGCTACGATCACGCGGGATGTAGAAGGAGGAGTCGAAGTTGCGGACATTGAACTGCCATTGGTTGTGAGCTGTGCCAAAGGCATGGCCGAACAGCGCATTCCCAATATGCGGGGCATTATGATGGCCAAGCGCAAGCCGCTGGAAGTGGTTCCTGGAAAAGATTTTACCGACCTATCCGTGGCCAGCAGCTACGAATTGCCAGCGGCCAAAGCCTCCGTCAAGTTGGTAGATCCGGAGGACATGGAAGAGTTGGTTCGCCTCCTGCACGAGGAAGCGAAAGTCATCTAATTACTGAAGTACGATTCAAAAAAATTAAAATTTAAACCGATATGGTTCTAGTATATGCAGAAAGTCCGGACGGACAACTGAAAAAAGGAAGTTTCGAGGTCGTTACCTACGGTGCCAAAACTGCGGCCGTGCTGGGAAGTGAATGTGCGGCATTGACCCTTGGCAGTGTAGACAACGCCGGCCAATTAGGCCAGTACGGCGCATCGAAAGTCTATAATATCGCCGATGATTCGCTGAATCAATTTGATAGCCAGGTACACGCTGCGGCCATTGCGGCGGCAGCCCGGGAATTAGGTGCCAAGGTAGTTATTGTCAGCACGAGCTCTACGGGCAAATCCCTGTTGGGAAGATTGGCCGTGAAGTTGAACGCCGGATCCGTAGCCGGCGTCAAAACCATTCCAACCAATGACGGCGGTGTTTTTAAGGTAAAGAAAAATGTATTTTCCGGTAAAGCCATCGCAGAATATGCGGTCACTTCGGATGTAAAAGTACTGTCCTTAACCAGCAACAGCATCCCGGTTGAAAAATCCGGCGGTGACGTCGAAGTGAGTAGTTTATCGGTCGATCTGCCGGCTCGTCGCGTAACGGTAAAAGAAGTGAAGTTGCAGGAAGGAAGTCGCGCACCGCTACCGGAAGCAGAATTGGTGGTATCAGCGGGAAGGGGAATGAAGGGCCCCGAAAATTGGGGTATGATCGAAGAACCCGCCGATGTCATCGGTGCTACCACCGCTTGTTCCCGCCCGGTAGCCGACTCCGAATGGCGCCCTCACCACGAGCACGTAGGCCAGACCGGTGTAGCCATTCGTCCCAACTTATACATCGCCATTGGTATTTCCGGTGCGATACAACACCTTGCCGGTGTCAATAGCAGCAAGACCATAGTGGTCATCAACAAAGACCCGGAGGCGCCCTTCTTCAAAGCGGCCGACTACGGTGTTTGTGCCGATCTGTTTGACGTTGTGCCACGTCTGACCGAAGCCATGAAAAAATTTAAGTCAGAACAATAAAGAGTATTTTAATTAGTTATCTAGATAGATTTGCAGGATTGCTCGATGCTGCGAATCTATCTTTTTTTTATGGGGTATTCAATTGGAGGCTCTTAAAATTCCACCACCTTATCCCCATACAGCGGATCGTAGTAATGGCCCCCCTCCACAAAATCGGCATTCCATTCTTTTTCGCCGTTTTCCAGCAGCTTGTACAGAAAGGGCGCCATGTACAACCTTTCAACGTGCCACCTTCCGGCAGCTCCCGCCGCGATCTCTTCTCCGGAGCCGTACACCATCAACCCCCCCTCGGCGTACACTTCATGAGCGGGACTGATATCCCGATATTCATGACTGACATTCATGATTTTGTGGCCTATTTCGTGAGCGATCAGCCTTCGACCGTATCCCGGACCGTCCAAATTGGTAACCGTGAAGACGCCCCGCAGTCGGTGGGGCATGGAACTGCCGTACAGATAGGGCGGAAAGGACAGACCATTGGTCGGAATGGATTTGAGTAGATGTACCTTGGTTTCTGTCTTTTCATAAAAGGACATAAAAACGTCTTCCAATACAACCAAATAAATGGTGCGATGATTGTCGGGGTCCGGTTCGACAATGGATTCAAATGCGGCCCGTGCCGTTTCCGTGAGTACAGAAGGCTGACGTTGCATATCCCGATAGGCATTGACGTGTCGGCTCCGTGGGCGCTCGGGGGCTTCGTTCGCTGCAATGGAAAGAAAACCCGGGTGGACCGCTCCGGTCTTTAGCCACAGCAAGTTGATCTGCACATCGGCTTGCCGATAAATTTCCTTGGTTGCCCGAATACTCGCCAACAATTTTGGAATGGTTACATTTTCGAACCCCGGGTCCAGATTGGAAGGGATGTAAACGCCCAGGTCTGCGGTCAATTTACCGGGCTCCAGGTCCGCATTCAATTGGTTGACTTCCTGTTCATTGACCGTGGTCCACACGACCGGCTTTTCCGTTTCGGTGTCAACTGGGTCACTTTCCGACGGAGCTTTGGATTCATTATCAGTAGGTTGCACCCCACAACCGTAGGTCGAGAGAAAAAGGCAGAAAACGAGGAATTTCTTCATATGCTACAGCACTATTGTTAAATTTGGCATCAAAATACAAATTATGAAGTTGACGATCCTGATGCCGATAGCGCTCTGTTTCCTTTGGTCCTGCCATTCCGAACCGCATAGCCATGATACCGATGATCACGACCTCACCGAAGCTCCCAAACCTCCCGCCGAACCGACGGAAATTCTGGATGCCCAGGTCATTCCCGCTACCGAGTTTGCTCCGGAATACATCCAACACGCAACCAATATAGAGATCATCAAAGACGTAGCCACCGCCTCCAAAAACGCCAGTAGTGTGTTTACCCACGAAGGCTACTTCGGGCCACTCCTCTTTGGTGAGGAATTGCGTGCGTTTTCTCTGCGACTGGAACCCGGTATGTTTCTGGCCGAACACCCCCACCCCACCGAAAGCATCATCTATACCATCAGCGGCAAGTGGGTACTTTGCAGCGAAGGCAAGCGACAGGTCATGGAAGCCGGCAATTTGTTTCATTTCGGCTCGGACCGGCCCACCGGCTGGGAAGCTCCTTTCGCCGAAGGAGCTTTGTTGCTGATCTTCAAAAAGATCCGTGAAAATGAAGATTATGAGATGTATACCAAGGGCACCAGGGATCTCGCTCAACGTCTGGATAAGGAGAAAAACGAAGGAGGCATCTTCTATTTCGATCAATTGAACGAAGATCATCCGGCCGTCGTTTTTGCTCGTGCCAACAATCCCGATTTCGATGAAGTGTTGGCCGGATTGAAATAATTACTTACCGGCGCCACTGGGTGGATAGCCGAATTTTTCTTGAAAACTTTTGGAAAAATGCGCCAGGTTTTTGTACCCGACCCGCCAGGCGATTTCGGAAACGTTTAGTTCGGTCGTTTGAATCAGGTTTCTGGCTTGATTCAAACGATAATCGCGAATGAAAGCCGAAGGTGAGGTACCGATCAACGCTTTCATTTTCCGGAACAATTGAGAACGGCTCATCCTGATTTTCTGGCACAGCTGTGGCAACGCAAAATCTTCGTCCTGATAATGCTCCGCAACGATATGTTGCACCTTTTGCAAAAAAGAATGCTCGATTTGAATGGCTTCTTCGTCTTCTTTTTCCGCCGATGAGTTCCCCCGAAACCGGCTCGAAAAGTAGGCCGTCATCTTTTTTTGTCGGTTCAGCAGACTTTCCAGGCGCACGAATAGCTCTTCTTTATCAAATGGTTTGATCAGGTAGGCATCCGCGCCCCGTTCCAGTCCCGAAATTTTGGAAGATGAGTCCGCCTTGGCAGTGAGTAAAATAATGGGAATGTGGCTGGTCCGTTCGTCGTTCTTTAGGGTATCGCAAACCTCGTATCCATTTTTTTCCGGCATCATGACATCGCTAATGATTAGATCCGGAATGTCTTTTAATGCTTTTTCGATACCAATTTTTCCATTCAACGCTATCTGCAAGTCATACTTCTCTCCCAGACAACTCCTCAGATAGAGGACTACGTCTTGATTGTCTTCAATAACGAGTACTTGCGCGGCATCGCCCTGGGTGAAGATCAAAGTATGGTCATCGCCTATCGTACCAGCCAGAGACGGACTGAGGGCGGGCACCATCTCGTTTTGTACCACCTCTGTCGTCCGATGTACGGGCAGACTAACCCGAAATTCCGTCCCTTTTCCCAGCTCACTTTTTACGTGAATACGCCCGCCCATTAGCTTTACCAACTCCTTCGCGTGCGCCAGTCCAATACCCGTACCTTCGCCTTTTCGCGTCGAGGTGTTATCGACTTGGTAAAATCGGTCAAAAACGTGCGGCAAATCCTTTTCGGCAATACCGATCCCCGTATCCTGCACTTCGATCTCCAGTTGGTCCTCACCTCCTTCGAGTCTGACCCACACCTCTCCATCCGGAGGAGTAAATTTGAGGGCATTTGAAATCAGATTGGTCAACACTTGCTGCATTTGAGTCGAATCGTAGTCCATCATCAGTGTTTCCCGATTGGAAAAAAAGCGCAACGAGAGATTTTTGCCATTGGCATAGGTTTGAAAAGACTCGGTGATGTAACGTAGATGAGGCACGATATTTCCCTGCTGCAATTGCAACTGCAGCGATTGATTTTCCAACTTGGACAAATCCAGTAATTGGTTGATGAGGCGCAGCAGATTTTTGCCGTTGCTTTCAATCAGTCGAGTACCGCTTTCCAGGAATTTTTTAGGCTCATTGCGAATCTGCTGAGTCATGCCCAAAATGACGGTAAGCGGCGTGCGAAATTCGTGCGTCAGATTGGTATATAGTTTACTTTTAAAGCTGTCCAATTCTTTGAGCCGTTGGGCTTCGGCTTGTTCCAGTTGCAGCGCGTTTTGCAGTTTCCACCGCTTTTTCAGGAAATAAAAAATACCGTAGCCGACGCCGATGAGCAAAAGGGCATAACTGAGGTAGGCCCACCAAGTTGCCCACCAAGGTGGGAAGATCGTTATGTTCAACGATGTGCTTTCTTCATTCCAAAGTCCATCGTCATTACTTCCTTTCACAAACAATGTGTATTTACCGGGATCCAGATTGGTGAAGGTCACCTCCCTCCTGGTGCCGATGCTTACCCAATTGTCATTGAACCCTTCCAATCGGTAGGCATATTGATTTTCGTGGGAATTCCGGTAATTGATGCCGGTCAATTCGAAGGTGATGTTATTGTCACGGTAAGGTATTTTGATTCCTTGCTCGCTGGCAATATCTTTTACTTTCGCCTCCCTACCTTGGTCTTCTTTTACGTTGTAAATTTTCACTTTGGAAATATGAATCCGGGGAATAAAAGAATTGTCCTCAATACTGTCCGGGTGAAAAACCGACAACCCATTTCGACCACCGACGTAAATTTCTCCCGTTTTTTCGGAAATCAGCAATCCTTTATCCCTAAAAGCACCATTGAGGAAACCATCTTGGGCGTAGAAAGCTTTTGCGGTTCCGGTCCGGGCATGGTATCGAACGAGGCCCTGATTAGTGCCGACCCATAAGCGTCCTTGGTCGTCCGCTCGCACGCTGTATATCTCCCCTTCCAAACTGCCGTCGTCCGTAAGTATCAAGTCAAAGGAATTTTCGGCATCATCGAATCTGTTCAATCCGCTTGAAGTACCAATCCACATTTGCTGATGCTCGTCTTCAAAAATGCAACGGATGCGACTGCTGCTGATCGAATTTGGATGGTCAATGTGATGTTTGTAGCCGATAAAGGCATCGTTTTGCCGATCGTAGCGATGCAGTCCGTCTTCCGTCCCAACCCATATCTCCCCGTTCTGTCTTTGGTAGAGGCAATAAACATAGGGGTGGTTGATGCTGGTCGTATCACCAACAATCGGCTTGTATTGTCTGAAATTTCCCGATTGAATATCTTCTTGGGTAAAAAGAACGCTCACGCCACTCGTCGTACCGATCCATATTTCCCCTTCTTTTGTTTCCAGGAATTGGTAAATAAACCGATCGGATAGGGAGTTGTCTTTTTTATAGTCGGTTTGAAAATGTTGAATTTCCTTGGACGCCGGTACATACACGGAAACACCGGTTTGCCAGGTACCGATCCAAATATTTCCCCTCTTATCCTTATGAATACTGGCAAGTCGGTTGGTAAGCAATCCGTTTGGATAGGCCAGTTCTTTCGGCGCACTTTGGAAGGTATTGGTTTTCCGGTCAAAGACCAATATGCCGTGCTGACTGGTTGCCATCCATATCCTGCCATCGTTTCGTTCCACCAATGCCCTGATGTTGGGCATACCGGCCCCCTTTTCCAGTTCGACCGGAAAACGAAAATTAGTGAAGTAACTCCCCCTGGTATTCAAATGATAAATGCCGGCTCCCCTCGTTCCCAGCCAGATGTCTCCCGCCTGATCCTCAAACATGGTTTGGACCCAAAAATTATTCGGATCCTTCAGCATGGAGCCAGGGGTAAAAAAATCGATGTTCTTAAAATCTTTATCCAGTAGATAAAACCCTTGTCTTTGGAGGTCACCTCCCACCATATACTGTCCGGAAGAAGTGGGTACAAAAAGAGACAACTTCCGGTTGTAGGACACGGTATCCTCCCTGATATTCCAAAACCCATTTTCCTTTGCCAAATAAAAAAGCCGATTGGCCGCCGTTATCCAGATCTTTCCCTTACCATCTTTTTCCAAACCATCCGCCATGAAATTCAAAGCAAAGGAGTCAATTTTGTTATTCACCGGGATCAACCGGAAGCGCTCCCGGGTCTTGTCGAACCACATCATGCCCATACCCCAATAACCAATGATGAGATTCCCTTCCCCATCTTCTATGATTTCACTGATTTCCTGAGCGGGTTTTGTTTCCCAAAACCTCGAATGCGTTTCCTGATGCTGGTACAACTCGAAGGTCTCTTTCTCCTTGTCGAATCTGTTCAACCCGTTATGAGTACCCAACCAGAGGATCCCATCCTTGTCTTCATAAATAATCCGGGTTCGGTGGTAGAGCACACTATTCTCCCGGTGCGCGTCATGTTGGTAATTTTTGAATTGCTCCGTTAAAGGATCATACATGTTTAAACCTTCATCCGTAGCAATCCAAATTCTACCGGCCGCATCTTCGTATAAATCGTTGACGCTGTTATTACTGATACTATACTTTTGACCGGGCCGATACTTGAAAACCGTGAAGTCATAGCCATTAAATCGATTCAGACCATTGGTCGTCGCAATCCAGATATACCCCCTTTGGTCCTGTAAAATATCCATGACCATATCATCGGACAAACCACTCTCAGTGGTATACCGCTCCACTAAAAACTTCTGTTTGGGTGAAAAAAGGAATTGCCCGGATGTCGCCGTATGATGTTGTGCCGCCAATTCGCCCGGGAAAAAACAGAGCATTAAGAAAGGGAAGAACGAACGTGTGCTATCACGAATGAGTTGTTTCATACGGACCAATTGAAACAAGTATTTTGAGTGTAACTGGCTACAAGATAAAGATTCCATTCGGAAGCAACGGCAGTAAACACTTCCCACTTTCAATTTTTGCCGGATCGGTGAAGATCGGTCAAATCGTTCCTATTTCGGATGAACAGCTGATTTTGGGTTGATCTGTCGTTTTATTAACTTGAGCTTGGGTCCAGTGAGGTGATGATCCATCTGATTCCATCCGCTGCGACACTTGAAGGTATTGCCAAATATTTTAGCCAACTCCAAAATGAATTTTTCCGAGATAATTCTTGCAGTGCTTCCCTTTCAATCAGAGAATAGGAAGATCGGTACCATCGGTCAGAATTTTGAAGAGGATTTGGTTTACCACCTTTCAAAATTCCAGGGCTTCTCCGTATTGTCCTATTACACTACCGGCAGTTTGACCATTTCGGACGAGGAAGCGCTCAAAAAATACCAGGTAAGCCATATTGTCACCGGGGCATTCCGGAAAAGGGATGAGCAAACACTGGTCATCAATGTTCAGTTGATCCAATTTCCGGAACATAAGATCATCTATGACCAAAGAGTAGCTTACCAGGAGGAGGATGTGTTCGCCCTAATGGACCAGGCCGTCGGTCAGGTGACGAACGTATTGCAAAAGCAACTCAATCACGCCATCCTTTCCAATTCGTATAAAAAACCACTGGTCAATTTAGAAGCTTACGAATTATTGCTATTGGGCAATGCACACCTCAAAAAGGGCACCCCGGAGGATGATGTGAAGGCACGGGAGTTTTACGAACGGGCCATAGCCAAACAACCCGACTATTCCCGGGCCTTCTCGGGCATTTCATCCAGCTATTTCAACCAATGGAGTTGCCAACTTTGGGATCGCTGGGAGATCAGCCAGCAAGGAGCGAAGAGGTATGCCTTAAAAGCCATCGAACTGGACGAAAACGACTATTTGTCGTTGAGTATCCTCAGTCGGGTCTTACTGTTTGAGCGAGATTTCGATCAGGCGGAGTTTTACCTCAGAAAGTCGCTGGAAATGAACAGCAACGACCCTAATACACTCCTTGAGATGGCCTTTTCGCTCGTATTTTTAGGACATGCCGATGAAGCTTTCGAAATTTATGAGCACGCTTGTCAACTCAATCCGTTAAAGGAAGACAAGTATCAATCTGTTGCCGCCACCATAAAATTTGAACAGGGCGAGTACCGGCAGGCGCTGGACATCGGCAAGCGATTGGAAACATCGGCTACTTACATCGACTTTCCCGTTTACATGGGTGCCAGTGCTTATTACTTGGGCAAGGAAGAGGATGCCCTGGCGTACTGGCAACAATTTTTAAACAAGTTCGACGGTCATATTTACTTCCATGATAAAACATCACCGCAGGATCCGTTGGACTGGCACATCGGCATCAATCCCTACCGAAAAGCAACCAGATTAACTGCCTTTCACCACTTCATTCGAGAAAAGTACGGAAGCCAAACTGCCGACAAAGCCCCCCGGCAGTCGGGCCCCTCCACGGGAAGATTTCACATTTCCACCAGCCATATTGAAATTCATTATGCCGACCAGTCCGTCCGAATGAATAAAACGAAAGGGCTGATCGATATTTCAAAGTTACTGGAGCGTCCGTATCAAGATTTCCACAGCATGGAGTTAATGGGGGTCCGGGAATCCGGTTCCAAGGGAGTTACCATTCTGGATGCGCAATCAAAAAAAGAGTACCAGGAGAGAATTTTGGAACTGCAACAAGAAATGGAGGAAGCGGAAAGCTTAAGTAACGCCATCAAATATGAAACATTAAGTGAAGAATACGATCGGCTGATTGCTCATTTATCTAAGTCGCTTGGCTTACAGGGCGAAAGCCGCAAGGTCGGATCCACTGCCGATAAAGCCAGGGCTGCAGTAACCATGAGGATCCGGGATAGCATTAAAAAAATCACCGCTGAAAACGCGGTTCTCGGTGCCCATTTAACCAATTCCATTAAAACCGGACTACTCTGCTGTTACCGTCCGGAAGTCGCTGTCGACTGGCACATCAGCACTTTGTAAGTGCTCTTTTCGCTGCTTCTTACAATGTAAGGTGATTTCTTACGCCTTAGGGGTAAATCAAATGAAAATTTACCATGCAAGATTTACCTTCTCCTTTGGATCTACTTATGGATCCCATTTCGTTAATCGTTTTATCTATTTACGCCGGGCTGATGCTTTGGGAAGCCTTGTTGCCGGCCCGCAAGTTGCCAAAAGTTAAGAATTGGAGAACCAAAGGAATCCTATCCTTCCTCCTATTCTTTTATCTGTCTTCCTATCTACCGATGTGGATAGATCCGATCGTTGCTCAGTATATGCTGTTTGATCTGTCGGGCCTTGGCACACCGGCAGGAGTATTGATCGGCATCCTCGGATACCAATTGGCGGTCTATATTTATCACCGGTCCGTCCACCAGTCCGATCTTCTCTGGCGGGTTTTTCACCAAATGCACCATAGTGCGGAGCGACTGGATACGTTTGGCGCATTTTATTTCAGCCCGGTGGATATGATTTCATTCACCTTGATCGGAAGCTTTGTATTTGCTTTCTTCATTGGATTGTCGCCTCAAGCCATCACGGTGGTCATCCTTCTGCTGAATTTCTTTTCCATTTTTCAACACGCGAACATTCATACCCCCCAATGGTTGGGGTACATCATTCAGCGACCAGAGAGCCACTCGGTCCATCATGGGCGCGGACTACACAAGTATAACTACTCAGACATCCCACTTTGGGATATGATATTTGGGACATTCAGCAATCCGAAGACTTACGAAAATGAAAATGGCTTCTACGATGGTGGGTCCGCCAAGGTGAAAGAAATGTTACTTTTTAAAGACATCAACAAGGTTCAATAATGAGTAAAGTACAGATTTCCAACCAATTGTCGATCGAGTTTATCCGCAAGCTGGAACAGATCGAATGCAGTTACTGGATGAGGTACTACCGGGAAGGCAAAACCTTCCCGACCTTTTCCACGATTCTGAACGGAGGACTGGCCTGTGCCATTCCGGATGTAGACATTTTAGCCATGAATCGGGCCATCGGATTAGGGACCGTTCAACCAATCGACGAATCCATCCTCCAAAACATATTAAGTTTTTACCGAGCAGCAGGTAGTCGCCGGTTCTTCCTGCAACTACCTCCAAGCATTATGAACGATGGACTGCGTCACCTCCTTTTAAGCCACGGTTTTGTGCATCACAACAACTGGACGAAACTATATCGGCCAATCGATGTAGTTGACGATCAACCCACGCCGGGTTTATCCATCAGAAAGATCGATGAAAAGGAGGCCGACAATTTTGGTCAACTGATCTTCATGAGTTTTGACTGGGAGGATTCCCGACTGGCTTCGTGGTTAGCAACGACCGTTGGACAAACAGGCTACCATCATTACATTGTGAGCAAAGAAGGAAAAGACATCGCAGCAGGTGCTTTGTTTGTGGAAGGCGAGATGGCATCAATGGCATTTGCCGGCACTTTGGGCCCTTTCCGAGGTCTGGGTGCCCAAAGTTCGCTGCTTAAAAAGCGGCTTCAAGAAGCCTTTAAGCTGGGAGCAAAATACATCACCGCGGAAACGGCGGAGCACACCGATGCCCGACCGGTCCGGAGTTTTTTAAACATCAGAAAAGCCGGCTTCCGGGTGGCCTATCAACGGGAGAATTGGATTTATGTGTGTTGAAACGCTCCCCATCTCAATCCACAAACGGAAACAAATCCGAATGGGTTCGAGCGGCCTGCATTAAAGCACTCAATTCCTGCACTTTGGCGGGGTGCTCCGCGGCCAAGTCTACTTGCTCCTCCAGGTCTGCAGACAGGTCATACAATTCCAGCGGGCCCTCCCGTTCTGTTTTTGCGTTCAGTCGCACGGCTTTCCATTTTCCCTGGCGAATGGCCTGTGCACCTTTGCCTTCGTGGAATTCCCAGTATAAATAGTCGTGTTCTTGTTGGTCGCCCTGTCCCAATAGCGTCGGGAGGATAGAGATGCCATCCGTGTTTGCCGGGGGAGCTTGGCCGGACAAGGCCGCAAAGGTAGGCATCATGTCCCAAAAGGCGCCCAGGTGATCGGAGGTGCTACCGGCTTTGATCTTAGTCGGCCACCGAACGATAAATGGCTCCCGCATGCCGCCTTCATACAGATCGCGTTTGCCGCCTCGTAAAGGGCCATTGCTGTCAAAAAAATCGGTGGTGGGACTATTGCGGTAGGGACCGTTGTCCGAGGTAAAAAAGACGATGGTCTGCTCGTCCAGTCCCAGCTCTTTTAAGCGGTCCATCAGACTGCCGACCCCGTCATCCAGGCGCGTGATCATGGCCGCATAATCGCGCTCTTTCTTCGTCCAGTCTTTCTCTTTGTAGATCCCCTGGTCGGGCACTTCAAAGCGCATGGAATCGACCTGTTCGCCATTGTCGTGGGGGATGGTAAGCGGCAGATACAAAAAGAAGGGCTGTGCTTTGCTTCGCTCCACAAAGCCGAAGGCTTCTTCCATCATCAGATCGGAAGAGTAATCCACTTTTACGGTCGAATAACTGCCTAGTCCACCGTGCCACAGGGAGGTGTCCAGGTACATTACTTCATTCTTCAGCACGACCTTTTCGTCATTTCGCCACAAGTATTCCGGGTAGTAGTTGTGCGCCAGTACCTGATCGGTATAGCCGTAAAAAAAGTCCCAGCCGTGCAGCATCGGATTGCCGGAGGTATTGGGATCGCCCAAACCCCATTTGCCGATCATCCCGGTGGTATAGCCCGCACTTTTGAGCAGCCTGGCCATCGTAAAGGTGCCCTCCGAAAGCGGGTGCTGCCCGTTGCGGCGACCATTTTGTTTGTTACCGCGGATCTCCGTATGCCCCGTGTGCAGGCCCGTCACGAGGGAGGAGCGCGAAGGCGCACAAACGGAGGTGCCGGCATAAAACTGGGTAAAGCGCATGCCCTCCGCTGCCATTCGATCAATGTGCGGCGTTTGAATCTTTTGTTGTCCATAACAGCCTACATCGCCATAACCGAGATCGTCGGCCATGATGAAAATGATGTTGGGGAGTGTTTGTTCGGAAGCGGATTTTGGTGTTCCTTTGCAGTTAAAGAGGATCAATCCAAGCAGCAGTAAAAACGGAAAAAGTCTCATAGGCAATGAAGAAGATAAATAGATTAATGACCAATATCTGCTCTGACAATTTACCAGAAAGCAGAGATTTTTACACTAAGTTATTCGATTTTCGAATAGATTACGACAGTGATTGGTTTGTTCACCTGATTTCTGAAGACCAACAACTCGAATTGGGCATCATTGACCGAACCCATGACATCGTACCCAAAGGTTATCAAAATCGTCCGCAAGGATTTTATGTAACATTCGTCGTCGAAAATGTCGATGAGATTTTTGCGGTCGCCCAAAGGGAGGCGTTCGAAATTGTAGAGGCCCCCAGTGACACCTTTTACGGGCAGCGGAGGCTTTTGCTAAAGGACCCCAACGGGATGTTGGTGGATGTTTCCTCACCGATTCCGTCGAATTCATGAAGTACGTCATGTTTACAATTGTTTTAATTCTCCAGGCAGGATTATTGAGAATCGATAATGCCCCGCTTTCGGTTCAGGAAATGGCGGTGAAAGACCTGGAGAAACTTGGCGAGTATTGGTTCGCATTTGAACAAGCCTGGAAAGATCAGGACGAAAACTGCTACGGTCGCTTCAACCAGCTACGGCAACTCTACCGGTCGGTCGAATTCTTACTGCCATTGATCCATTCGGAAGAAGAAATCGAAAGCTTGAACAATTCCAAGTTATGGGTATGGCAGGATTCGATCTTCCAGCGCCAACACATCGAAATCGGGAGCTTCCAGTTCCTGGAAAAAGTAATGCTCGGAAGCCCGGATCTAGCCGGGAATGCGGAACTGCATCTGACTCGTTGCCGCCGCATCATCAATAACCTGCCATCCAGGTTCAGAGATGCCGGCGTTTCCGATACCGATTTCCTCTTTGCGATCGTTATGGATCAGT
>JANQRV010000565.1 GCA_028284395.1 Saprospiraceae bacterium | reverse complement strand
TGCTGAGAAAAAAACCGATTCTGAGAACCATTTATCTGATTTTTTCGCTGCGAAACAGAAACTTTAGACAACTTCAATATGACAATTGAATCTGCAAAGTTCGATCCTCTTTGCAGGTTCTTTTATTGTACTACCAATTTAACTATCTTCTGTTGTTGCCCCGCTTGTAATCGATAGTAGTAAATGCCTTTAGAAAGTTGTGCCGTTGACACTTGTAGTGTATAAAGCCCCTTTCCCAACCTCTCTTCTAAAAGAGTCTGCAGTTGTTTTCCACTCGCATCCAGCAGCGAAATTTTTACCCGGCCTGGTTCCTGTATCGCATAATTGATACGGTTCCATTCCTTGGCCGGATTCGGGAAAACACTCAATAAATGAAATACATCGTCTGCCGACCCAGTTATAGAGGTAATATTGGGCGGATCATTGGGTGCCGGTTCATCTAATCGTTCCTTATCAGCACTGTGATTAGCAGCTTTTCTTAAGTGATTTTCGGCGTCTATCGTATAGTAAGCTTCGCCTTCTACCAATTCATCCGAAATGGTATCGATGGGCGTATAATACCAATTGGCCTGGGTACTATCGGGCTTGACGTCCAATATGAAAAAACCATGGTCAATCAGGTTAACCAATTTCAGGTGCGGATTTGGGTTCCCCAGATTCAGCAGCCCAAAGACATCAATTTCATTATTGAGCTGGCTCTGTAAGCTTTCTACGGTTTCCCGGCCAAGGCTCTCATCAAAATTAGCGGAAGTCACGCTAGGCGTCACAAATTCAACGGCAATCGATCCCTCACCGGTCACCGGATCATAGGTCTCACTGGGAGAATATACGGGAGTCTCGCCTAAAAAAGGCAGATCTTGAAAATCTAAATTGGACGGTTGACTGGCAACATCAAAGGCAAAGGAAGTATGAAAATCTCCAGTCAAAATGACAATATTATCAATGGCATTGTCTTCAATAAATTTCATAATCTCTTGTCGCTCTATTGGATAACCATCCCAGATATCGTGTGCGGCACCTTCTGTTTCTCCAAAAGTAACGCTGGTATCGATCAGAGAGGCAAAGCCGATGTTGAACTCAGAAAATATAATTTGTTGGCCCACGATTTTCCATTTTGCAGTCGAATTGCTTAGGGCTTCCAGAAACCAAGCCTTTTGCTCGGCTCCCAACAGGGTCCGGGTCGAATCCTGGAGTTCAGGTGCAAAAAAGTCCAATACTTGCTTTTCACGTCCTTCCAGCCGGGTATCCAACATGATGAGGTCGACCAGCTCGCCATAACGGATGGAACGGTAAACACGCATCGTCTCATTATCGCGAATCGGCATCCATTCGAAATAAGCCTTTTTTGAAATCGCTTTCCTTGTTTCCCAGTCTCCCTCCGTTAGATCATCGTGATTCTGGGCACCATCCTTGTAGGAGTCATTGGCCGATTCATGATCGTCCCAAACCATGATAAACGGGTGCTGTTGATGGATACGGATCAAATTGGTGTCCAGCCGATAGGTGGAATAACGTGTCCGATAATCTTCCAGGGTCAGAATCTCGCCATCGGGTTCAACGGTCCGATTGTTGGCGGTGGAATCATCTTGATTTCGATTCCCGTATTCATAAATGTAATCACCCAAATGCAAGACAGCATCCAGGTCCCTTCGTTGGGCCAGTTGGTGATAGGCATTAAAATAGCCCGCGGGAAAATTACTACAGGACACCACACCGAACCGCAGATGATCGACCGCCTCTCCAACCGGGGTGGTCTTTGTTTTGCCAATCAACGAGTACCTGTCTAGTGCTTTGAAATTGTAGTAATAGGTTTTACCGGCTTCCAATTCGGTCACATCTACTTTTACGGTATAATCCCTTTGTGCATTTGTGATCACAGTACCCGATCGAACGATATTCTGCATAGAAGGTTCGTCAGACAATTGCCACAAGACTTCGATGTCTGTTTCTCCGGAGAGCTCATCTGGGGTGACCCTAGTCCAGATGATCAAACGATCTTCCAGTGGATCACCGGAAGCCACGCCATGAAAGAAAGGCGCCCAATCAGGGTTGGGGGTTGTCGGTGAAGACCTCAGGTGAATTCTATCGTTCCGAAAATGGCGGATATCATTCTGGGCCGCCACGCCAAGCACGGTCACCCAACAGATCAGGATGATAACTAGACCTTTATTCATTCGAATGCAATTTTTTTGCGTCAGAGCAGCAACGGAGGAATGCCGGATCAGTTGGGGAAATCGATGCTCAGAACCGGTAATTTCGAGTGATTGATCAATGCTTCCACATTGCTTCCCGCCACCATCCGCTTGACCGGTCGGCGGTTGTGATTAGAAATGGCAATGAGATCGACATCCATTTCCTTCGCAAACTCCCGGATACTGCTCTCTATATTTTCCCGCTTAAAAACGTATCGCTTACAACTAAAGGGAGCTGCTAGTTCTTCAAAGTCTTTCATCGCCGAAAATGTGATCTCGGTGGAAACACTGAATAAGAAAGAGGTCTTTATCCCCAACAGAATGATTTCTGGAGCAAATGGTGCAATGATTTCCTTGAACCTGAGAAATGCTTTCTTCTCTGACAAATTAAAGTTGGAGGCAAATACGACTTTCTTAAAATCGATGTCTTGGATTCTTTTCTTAATCACCAGTACGGGACAATGAATCGATCGAACTACTTTTTGTGTATTCGACCCGATAAAGATCTCGCTGAACCCGCTCTGGCCATGCGACCCCATTACTACAAAATTTATATTGTTCTTTTCGATGCAATGATAGATGGATTCAACCAATTTCCCACCAGCATAAGAGTAATTAATGGCTACATCCGAATGAGCCGCCACTCTGGCCTCCATTTCTTTAATGACTCTTTCTACCATGCTGAAATTGACTACATCTGCTGCTTTTTCTTCTGCTGACAAATCGTCCCAATTTTTGGGTAAGTCAATATTTGTGAACAAGTGAACTGGTATGGAAAATTTTTTGGCTAGCATCACAGCCGCCTCAAGTGCACTCTCTGCCGATTCGGAAAAGTCGGTTGGTACTAGGATATGTTTCAAAACACTTACAAGTTTAAGGAATGCGATAATTGAGCAATCAGTAAACCACAAAGATAACCCAATATGATCTTTTAATTTCAGGAAAATCATCTGGTTGCCCGTAAATTACTACCGCCCTGGCTTGTTTGTGCTAAAAATCCGGGCATAAATAAACCCCAACCCCCTATTCCTACGTTATAAATTGGTAAATTGGTCATGACCAAAAACAAACTTTGGGTTTCGGCCGAAGTATTTTGCTCCCTAATCATTACATATCCTGAAATTTCGACTAAAAAAATATATTATGAAGCGATATTTTAAATTCCTGGCAGTATTTAGCATCATCTTTGTCTTTGTCGCTGCCACTCAGCCCGTTAATAAAAACAAATATTTCGAGATCCTGAAGAACATCGAAATATTCACCAATATGTATAAGGAGCTGAACACCTTGTACGTCGACGAGGTTGACCCGGGGAGTTTAATGCGCACCGGAATCGAGGCCATGGTCGGATCGCTGGATCCATTTACCAATTACATTTCTGAATCGGACATAGAAGGATACAGGTTCCGCACGGAAGGCCAGTATCATGGAATTGGTGCTCTCAGTGCTAAGATGGGGGACTACATCACCATTACCGAATTGTATAAAGACCAACCGGCAGATAGAGCCGGACTGCGTGTTGGTGACCAACTGATTGCCGTGAACGGACAAAGCGCCAAAGGTAAATCCCCCGACGAGGTCAACAATATTCTTCAGGGATTCCCCGGCACCGAAGTAATTCTAACGGTCAATCGTCCGGGACACGGTGACCAGAAAATCACACTAGTTCGTGGCCAGGTCAACGTTCCGAATGTTCCTTATTCCGGAATGGTAGACGAAGAAGTTGGTTATGTGGCGTTGACAACTTTTACCCGCAATTCCGGTCAAAACGTCTCCAACGCAATTGAAACCCTTAAGAATAAAAACCCACAATTGAAGGGAATTATCCTGGACCTGAGAAATAACGGTGGGGGCCTATTGAACGAAGCGGTTAATCTTTGTAATATTTTTATCCCCAAGGGAGAAGTAGTGGTTACTACAAAGGGAAAAGTCAAAGAATGGGATCGCAGTTTTGAAACATTGGGAAATCCCCTTGATGTAAATTTACCCGTAGCTGTGCTGATTAACAAAGGCTCTGCTTCAGCCTCTGAGATCGTCAGCGGCGTGCTACAAGACTATGATCGTGGCGTACTATTGGGGCAGCGTTCGTATGGCAAAGGCTTGGTCCAGAATACCAGGGACATTGGATACAATGCAAGGGTAAAGTTGACCACTGCCAAATACTACATTCCCAGTGGGCGCTGCATCCAGAGCGTACAATACGAAAATGGAGAACCCGTTGATATTCCCGATGATAAGCGGACTCCTTTCAAAACCCGCAGAGGTCGGACAGTTCTGGATGGTGGTGGCATCAAACCGGATGTCTACATCGATAAACCCGAAAACGCCCTGGTTGTCCAGGAGCTACAAAAACAGAATATCATATTCGATTACGTTACCCAATACTGCCTCAAACACGATAGTATTGCTGCCGTTAGCGATTTCCAATTCGGAGAATTCGATGACTTCTTGAATTACGTTAAGTCCAGAAACTTTGCGTACCAGACCGATAATGAGAAAATGCTGGACAAATTCGTCAAAACGGATGAAGAAAACGATCAGGCTTTTCAAAGTGAGATCAGTTCCATCCGACAAAAGATAGAACAGTCTAAGGAGAATGCCGTCGAAAATCAGAAGATGGTGATCGTAGACCTAATCGAAAAAGAAATTGCCGGCCGCTACCATTATCAAAAAGGCAAAACCGAAATGAGCTTGCGCAACGACGATGAATTGAAGCAGGCCATTGACATTCTCAAAGACAACGAACAGTATAGCAGTATCCTTGAACAAAGATAAGATTACTTCTACCCCCAGCCCCATTCAATTTTTGACGGAATTGAATGGGATCTTTGTTTATATCAAGAGAGACGATCTTTTGGCCCCAAGTCCGGGAGATCCTTTCTGCGGCAACAAATGGAGAAAGCTCAAATACAATCTCCTGGATCTACAACGGTCCGAATACCGCAAGATCTTAACGTTCGGCGGCCCTTTCTCCAATCACATTGCTGCCGTTGCCAGTGCTGGCAAACATCTCCGTTTTCAAACCATAGGAATAATTCGTGGCGAACGCCATTTGCCACTAAATCCAACGTTGCGGTTTGCCGCTGATTGCGGCATGCAGTTAGAGTACCTCGATCGTTCCAGCTATCGGGCATACACCAGGATGGACATTCCCCGAGACCTCCTCGACCGTTTTGGTCCCTGTTTTATTTTACCCGAAGGAGGAAGCAATCACCGGGCATTACCGGGCTGTGCAGAAATGGCTACCGAAATTCACACACAATTGAGCGAATGGCCCGCAGCCATTGGAATCAGTTGTGGAACGGGTGGGACTATGGCAGGACTTATTAACGGCACCGACAATAACTGTCGAGTGATTGGGGTATCGGCACTACGGGGCGACTTTCATCAACGGGACATTCAGACGATGGTGCCAAAAAACTTGACAAATTGGGAAGTCAAAACGGAGTACCACTTCGGAGGCTACGCCAAATTCAATGATGTACTGATCCAATTCATTAATGATTTTCGAACTCAATATCGCATTCAATTAGACCCGATTTATACCGGCAAACTTTTTTACGGAGTGTTTGACCTCATCCGGCAAGGATACTTCAGGAACTCAGATAAAGTGGTACTGGTGCACTCGGGAGGGTTGCAAGGGATCAAAGGGTTTAATCAGAGATTTGGTGGAGTGCTGAACGTTGGAGAGAAATGGATGTCGGAGTAACTGAGAAGATTACTCCGACATCGATCAATTAGATATGTTGAAAATTATTCCCTTACTTTTCCATACCGGATGCCATCGTCATATTTCACAACAAAAGCATTCGGGAATCCAAGTCGCTTAATGGCTCTAAGGTTTTCAAAGGCCTCACTTGTCGTGAAAAATTCAGCCAGTAAAACCCTCGTTAGATCTCTGCCAACCAATTTCTCCGTATCGAATCTTCCGTAATCCGCTACTTTCTGATAAACGGTTGCATCGGCATCGAATTCTTTAACTGCCGCTAGCTGGATCTTATAGTAAGTACCATTGAGTCGTGGTGCGTTTGTTACATACTCCGCATTGTCCTCGGTTGAAGAACCTCTGGCAGTGTAAGTATCTCCTTTTGTGCTTTCCATCATGGAAGGCTCACCGGCAAATGGCACGGATTCGATTTCAAGGAAAACAGGTTCGCCGTAAATGGTACGACCTGACTCATCAGTAGTAAATTCATAAGTGGCCTCTTCGTAGCCATCGCTATTGATCACTACGCGAAAGCGACGATTCTCCAAAAGATCAACCGCATAGCGACCATCGGAGAAATCTTTTTCGATGATGAGTTTTTCAGAACCATCATCTCCCAACTCGAATAGACCGATGTTGAAGAACAAGATCTTGTTGCCAGAAGATTGCCCGAATACAGTGCCTTCCAAGACTAGGTTTCCACCTCCTCCGGAAACATCGAACGTAAGAATGTCCGTATCGGTTGTGGAGATCTTGTTACCACCAAAAATCCGGTTGGTTACCAGGAATCCCTTACCCATTTCAATGCTCTTGGTAAAGCCATAATCATTGGCACTGGAGTTGATCGGCAAACCAACATTCTGTGGAGTAGTCCAAGAGTTGCCTTCTCCTTTTGCTTTAAATACATCGAACCCACCAATGGAAACTTGTCCGTTGGAAGAGAAATACAAGACGCCTTCTTCATTGTCGTAGAAAGGCGTAATCTCATCGCCAATGGTATTTACGGTGGGGCCGAGGTTGACCGGAAAAGAAAAACTCGCACTGCGATCCGCAAGACTCCGAGTGGAATACCAAATATCTAGCCCACCTCTTCCTCCTTCACGGTTGGATACAAAATACAGAATTTCCTGCCCACCCTGATGAACAATGGTTGGTTGCGTAGCGGTCACGTCTCTCATATTAATGAAATCCGGTAATCGCTGAGGCTTAGACCAGGATTTGCCATTTTTATTGGTCACAAAGATTTCGCAACGTGCTTTCAGTTCATCCCAATTCTTTTTAGAACTACAAATAGTGAAGTACATTTTTTCACCATCCGGAGAGATAACGGCATTCGAATAATGCTCTTTATTGATCAACGGGAAGTTCTTGGGTGTATTGGCCTTTGTCCAGCGGCCTACGTAGTGATCAGAATTGTACACTCGGGCACGGCCCCCTTTGCTGGAAGAAAAGAACAAGGCCTCGGCGGTCGCAAAGGGTGCAAATTCATTCTCGTTGGAATTAATGCTGCGTCCGGGATGAACAAGATTGATGTCTTTGTTCACATTCAAGGGCAGCTTTGCAGCCAATTCACATCCCATTACCTCCTTTCTGATGATGTCCTCAAGAATGGCTTTTCCCTGTCCAGAGTAGGCATCCAAAAAATCCCGGAATGCCACTTTTGCCTTATCGTACTGTGCATCTTGCTTCAGTGCTCGGGCATACTTTAGACCCACGAGCGGATAAGCGTCGTTTTCATCTTTGACGTGTTGATACGCTTCTGCAGCATTGCGGTAATCGTTGATGATGTAGAAGCTTTCAGCGGCTTTAAAAGCCAATTCTGTTTTCTTGGGCTTTGCCTCCCAAGCTTTCTGGAAGTTTTCCGCAGCAACTGCGTATTCACCTTTTTCAAATGATTCTTGTGCTAACTTGGTAAGCTGTTTCCAGTTTAGTTCTTTCTGGGCTGTTAGTGGGAGGGTCAAACAAATAGCCAAACAAATGATAAAAGTACTCTTCAACATAGTTATGTATTGTATAATGGGAATAATACTATTCTTTTAACAGTCGTTCTATAACGACCGGAAAATGTTCGTGTTCCAATTCCTGAACTTTGCGGGCAATTTCTTCAGGACTTTGGGCTTGGTCGATAAGTGTTTGTGCTTGAAAGATAATTTTCCCCTCGTCGTAATGCTCATTCACATAATGTATAGTCATTCCGGTTTTTGTTTCTCCCGCAGCTTTGACAGCTCTGTGAACATTCATTCCATACATCCCCTTACCTCCAAATTTCGGCAGTAAAGAAGGGTGTACGTTGATTATTTTATTTCTGTAGGCCTCAATGAGACGTTGTGGAATTAACCACAGAAATCCTGCCAAAACAATGAAGGTGATCTCTAGCTTTTCAAACGACTCAATTAAAGTCGAAGTTGTATAAAAACGCTCTTTGTCAATAACAATAGAAGGGATATTGTTGGAGGAAGCAACCTGCAATACCGGTGCTTTGTTTTTATTCGACACAATTACAGCAACTTGTATTGCCGGATGGTCTTTAAAGTGTTCAATTATTTTCGCGGCATTACTACCTGTTCCTGAAGCAAATATAGCAATTTTATGCACTTATATCCAATTTCTAACCTAAAATGAACCCGTCTGAACGGCTGAAATTAAAAAATATTTTAAGTGTTTTTTTTCAATTTTCGTAAAGTCCTCAATATCCACCGCCAACACTCACCCGATCAAATATTGTAAATTATTGAATATCAACACTTTTAATATCTATTCTTTTTCATAGAGCTGTGCCATGGGGAGCAAGGCATCAATGCCCGTAAAAGACAAGTTATTTGTCGAACTCCAAGTGGGCAAACCGATAGCTTCGATTTCGTTCGCCGTAGACCATCATTTTGCGGCTTCCAATTTGTTTACAGATTTTTGGGCGAGTAATAACTGAGGCATCGGAATTGTGGAAGAGGGGATAGGTATTCACAACTCCATCCTTCGTAATTTCGGTCAAAGCAATGACCGACTGCCTGCCGTTAAAATTATACAATCTACGACCCGTATTCTGAGGATCGAAATTACGAGAATTATCATTGAATATCAGGTAAATACGGTCTTTCACGATCGACATCGCATAGGATGAAAAATACCCGCCATCATTCATGGTCTCTTGCTGTTTGGGAATTCGGGTGGACCATTCGATTTCTCCATCCGGACGGATGTTTACGACAATAATATCGTTGTAATTATAGTAGTAATCATAGCGCAATGAACCATCCCAAAATCGATAGAACCTTTCATACACATAATATTGTTCGGCCACGAGCAGAGCACCACCATCGGATCGCAAGACGAGATCATCCAATGAAAACCGATAGAGTTCGGGCGCTTTTCTCGCATTGCCAGATTGTTCGGCACGAGCTGCCCGTCGTTTCTGTCCATCAGGCATGTATTCGGTTAAGAACTTAAAATCGAAGGGCATTAAATTTTTGACCACTACTTCTTTGGATGCCGTCTCGATCCTGAAAAAGTACGTTCCCTTAATGCTATAGGTCCCTTTATCCGAATAGAAACCAGAGCACACCAGGTCGCCTTCATTGGAGATTCTAAAGGTAAGATCCGTTATAAACTTGTCTTTTAATCCAATTTTGTACTCATCTACTTTTTCACCATTCTGGGTATAGGCCAGAATAATGTACTGGTAATTGGGAGTTCCTTGACGTCGTACCCGCACCTTGTCTTTAAAAAGCACCCCCAGTAAGAAAACATTGCCATTGTTGTCGACACGATACTCTTCAATGACAAAATTGGCGTCGTTGTAAGGAAGCACAATGTCTTTTTCCCAAATCGGATTAAAGCCGTTGTCAAGAACCCGGAAAGCGAATTGCTGCGGACTGTTCTTCTTGAAAGGGAGTTCATTGTACAACAGCACTTTGGAGCTGTCTTTCGAGATTTCTAAGTCGAAAAGCCCCTCTTGCACTTTATTCCGCGTATCAATTTCCGCCAGGTAAACCGGATCTTTCTGAGGACGGAATCGCGGGCTCAATTTTTGATAAAAGAGATAATTCTTTTTTTTCGCCTGATTATTGAAGCTTGTTAGCAGGTATAATTCACCTCCCACCATGATCAGGTCTTCAAAATCCCGCAGTTTCCCCTTGTACTTCAATTCCAATTTCTGAGATCGTCGAAGCTTCATTTTACTATCGTAAAGTTCGACGTACACCTGTTCGGTAGCCAGTGGTCCGGTATCTCTTTTGCGCAATGCATAAAATCCATAAGGCCCCGAATCGACGATTTTGATGATTCTTGTTCCGGAGGGTTCTCTTAATTCTTCTCCCCACCGAATAGTGGCTGGAATGTCAGCTGGCTGAGCAAGAAGAGCGGAAACGAAAACAAGAACAAACAGAATGGAGAAAACGGTCTTAAAAAGTGAAACCCTCATAATATTTTTTAGTGGTTAGAGCACCTTAAACGTACTCGCAGAAACTAAACATCGATCCTACTGAACTAACGAATTGCCCGGTATTTTCCTGCATTGGAGGCATCTAATCTTGTCATCGCCCGGACGACCTTGTCTTTTTCCTGCCGGCTTCCACGCTTAAAGATCTCAATGATCTCCTCGGATTTGGAATTGACAAACATCTGCATAATAATAGCATTCGGATAAGCCTGCGCGACCCCCTTAATGGCTTCAATTGCATCCATCATGATTGCCCGACCGGCATCTACGTTTTCCGACATGATGTCCAATGCTTGACGATGATAGTCATACATGGCCTGGCGATAAGGCCGAACCCTCGGCGACAAAACATTTTCAATAATCCAAAAGCGGTTTTTATCGGATTTCAAAGAATTCCATCCTCCGTCTCCATCGGCAATATTTTGGGGCAGGGTAGCCACAATTTCCTGAGCATTCTGAAAGTATTTTTCCCCTCCAAAGGGAGCGAAAGAGTCGTAATCCATTCCCAGAATAACAAATACGTAAAAAGACAAGACCGCAGAAAGGTTGTCATTGAACGTATTCCGGCTGTATTGAATGGGGTCGTATTCTTGGTAATCGAAGACCAACTCATTGTCTAAGTGGTTGAGCATGAGGGAGCTTTGATCGGAACCAAAGATCGGCCGAGAAGCTTGGATCGCCAGATTGGCTTTAAAACTAGTAGGCGATAATTCCTCTTGGATGGTCAGCAATAAATTACACTCGATTCTCTCTTCTGGTTCGAAGGAATCTTCCGTCCATTTCTGATTATTTAAGAATTCCAACAAAGTGTTTTCCAGCGTTTTGAAAACTCTGGGCTCCACTGTCTGCAATTTCTGCGTGTTGACTTTTACCGAAAACAACATTTCCTGGGCAGGCAGTGAAACGCCATTCATCAAAAGCACCAATAACAATAATTGCCCTAACTTCATTTTGCCAAAATTTTAGTGGTCGTTATAAAAACATTCAAATTTGCAAGGCCACCAAAGCATCAAGAATGTCTTCAGCAACTTCGGTTTTCGGTTTTAATGGATAGCTTTTCTTGCTACCATCTTTACCTAAGATCGTAATTTTATTCGTGTCGTGCGCAAAACCCGCGCCTTCCTCCTTCAATGAATTTAAAACGATGAAATCGAAGTTTTTCTTTTGCAGTTTGCCAAATGCATTTTCTTCTTCGTCATTTGTCTCCAGGGCAAACCCGATGGTGACTTGTTCGCCTTTCTTGCGGGTTCCCAGTTCGGCAGCAATATCCGGGTTCTTAATAAGGTCTAGACGGAGTGTATTTGATTTCTTTTTGATCTTTTGGTTGCTGACGTGTTCCGGTCGATAGTCGGCCACCGCAGCGGCCAATATGGCTACATCACAATCGACAAAATGACGAATGGTCTCCTCAAACATTTCCTGTGCGGTCCGAACCTTGAATACCGGGACTAAATCCGTGTCCATACTAGTCGGCCCCAAAACCAACTTGACTTCCGCACCGCGCCGGTGGGCAGCTTCCGCAATCGCAATGCCCATTTTACCGGACGAACGATTACCGACAAACCGGACGGGGTCGATCGGTTCATGAGTAGGACCTGCCGTTATAACAATTTTCTTGTTGCGTAAGTCCTGGTCAGCCGCGAAAAACTTGGCGAGAAACGCTACAATTTCTTCCGGCTCCGCCATTCGCCCTTCCCCAACCAAACCGCTAGCCAATTCACCGCGCCCAACCGGAACAATCCGATTGCCGGCGGCCACCAGTTTAGATAGGTTATTTTGGACAGCCGGATGTTTCCACATATCTACATCCATTGCCGGAGCGAGAAAAACCGGACATCTGGCCGACAAGTAGACGGCAGCTACGATTGTATCACACAATCCATTGGCTAACTTACCAATGGAGTTGGCGGTTGCCGGTGCAACAATCATTGCATCGGCCCACAAGCCCATTTCAACATGGTTGTTCCAACTTTCTTCGCCGATGACTTCGGTAAACACCTTATGTTTTGATAGGGTCGAAAGGGTGAGTGGAGCTATAAACCTAGTGGAGCCCGGTGTCATGATGACCCGGACTTCTGCTCCAGATTTGATCAGTAATCGCGTCAAAAAAGCGGCTTTATAAGCCGCTATACTGCCAGTAATGGCAAGAATTATTCTCTTTTCTTTTAGGGAACGCATTGATGTCGGCAAACTTAGAGTTGGAATTTGCGTCTTATCTTCTACCTCCCTCTCGTCTCTTCTTATCGTTGTAGCGATAATAAATTTCGTTATTTAAGAACTCTTCCGTTGCGATTAGCACCGGATTGGGCAGCCGCTCGTAGAATTTAGAGATTTCGATCTGCTCTTTGTTCTCACTGATCTCTTCAATCGTATCGGAAGAAATGGCAAATTCTTCCAATTTCTGATGCAATTCGTGTTTGATATCTACTGCCAACTGCCGGGCGCGTTTACTGATGATCACCAGACCTTCGTAAATGTTTTCAGTTTTCCCGGCCATTTCACCGATATCCCTAGATTTGATATTTGGGTCAAGCCCTTGAACCTTGGTCTTAATATCCGACATTCGCTAACTGATTTAGATTTTTTGTTGAATTACTTGATATCGTTTGTACTTGATTGACGTATTGACTCTCGGGGTATTTTTTCAGAAAGTCATCGGCTCTGTCAATCACATCTTCGAGACGTTCTCCTTTCTTCTCGATGAAACTATTGATCGCCAGCAAGTAAGCCGCATCGATGATGAGGTATCTTACTCTTTCGGCTGATTTCGTATCTGGAAAATCCTTCAAGAGGTTCTCGAAACTGTGCACTGCAGCCTGATACCGCCGAATATCGTAATAGAGCTTTGCGGTATCGAAACTCTTCAATTCCTGCTTCAACCTCATTTCATCAATCAACCGGTTGGCTTGCTCAACTCGATCACTCTCAGGATAAGTATTGATAAAGAGTTGAAAAGCATCGATTGCTTCTTTGGTATAGGATTGGTCGAGCCGGAAAGAGGGAGATAGCTGGTAATTGGAATACGCGACCATAAAGTCTGACTCCTGCCTCTTAGGACTGGTACTAAAGGTCTGCGAAAAATTCTTGAAATGGTAGGCGGAAAGAATGTATCGCCCGGTATGAAAAAAAGTATACGCGTATTTGAAACTGATGTCTTCTGCTTCCTTTTGCCCTCGGTACCCACTGATTGCCAATTCGTACAACGACTGAGCTTTCTGATATTCTTCCTCTTCGAAATACGCGGTCGCTTTTTCGTAAATCAACTTAGCGTCATTACTCGTCCTGACCTTTTCAAATTCACTACGACAAGAAGAGAAAAACAACCCTAAAGAACAGCAAACAATTACGGTAAAAAAAGATGAAATTCTCATAGGCCTGCAAAGATACGGTTTTTTTGCTATCATTTCAACGGATGTAGTTTTATGATTATTTTTTGTAATATCTTAGGACCAATTTATTTTAATCATTATAATTGAGTCAATTCTATGCCCTCTGGTTGGCAAGTGGTTTTCTTTTTCTAAATTGTAGCAAAAATTCAACGTCAAATACGATGAAGCGCCTAGAGGAATTTCGTATTTTTTATAATCACACGATTCATCCTGAACTCGTGCGCCTGGAACGCAAGCGGATGCGTTTATTGATTCTCCTTGCCATCTCCATCATCTTGCTGATCGGCCTATTCATTTTAGAACTGTACATTGGTATTCTGGCGCTCACTTTGACGTTGATGATCCCCGTCGGTATCTACATTGGCTATCTCATCTATCGGATTCGGAAATTTGTCAACACCTTCAAACCTCATGTAGTCAACCTGATCCTCGACTTCATCGACGACGGACTGAATTACGGCACCTTACACTACGATGCCAAAAAGTCTATTCCAAAGAATACGTTTCTGGCGAGCCATATTTTCAAAACACCTGCCCCTTACTACCAGGGAGAAGATTTCATCTCCGGCCAAGTAGGCTCTCTCAAGTTCGATATGTCTGAGCTGGATGTCAAGGAATTGTCGCCGGTTAGCAGTGGACTCAGCGATGTATTTCGCGGCGTTTTCTTACATGCTACTTTTGAGCATGAACTGGAAGGTGTGGTGATCGTATGGCCCCGCAAGTACAAACAAAGATTGGTAGGATCCATTAAAAACGTCAATTTCCTGGGGGCCAAAAATGTGGATCACGAAATTCTCTGCGAACCTTTTCGCGAAACTTTCATGACTTACGCCACTCCCGACACCCACGTGGTAGGTATGTTACCCATTACGATGCAGGAGGCCATTATGGAATACCTAAAGGGGATTCAACAATACGAAGAACTCCTGCGCGAACAAGGTAACGGCAAAATTCAGGAACGAGATTTCTTCCTTTCGTTCATCAACAACAACATCTTTGTTGCTTTTTCCGAGGAAAAAGATCTCCTGGAACCCTTTATCCTCAAATCCAATTTAAGTTTTGAGTTGGTTAGAGAATTTTTTGAGGACATCCACATATTGTTGCGCATTGTCGAAGATTTTGACCAGACACACTAAAGGTTGTTGGCCTCCGTGACAAATAAATTCCGATTCGTATAACAATTTGACAAAATTGTTCGTAGAAAGAGAGTCCGCCCATTTTATCAACACTTGCTACCTATTGAGGAAACAAACATGGTTCATCCGCTGTTCAACAAACGACTGTTGATCAAATTTATCAGTATTTCAAAAACAGACTCTTCATGACCGCGTCAACTTATCCATTAAGAAAATACTTTGTAACCCTACTCTTGATATGCATTTCCCTCAATATCTGGGGACAAAACAGCACTTCCTCCACCAATCAAAACGCATTACTTTGGGAAATTTCCGGTAAGGAGCTCTCCCAGCCCTCTTACCTGTTTGGCACCATCCACATGATTGGCAAAGAGGACTTCATCTTAAGCGACTCCACCAAAGCAGCTCTTAACAGGTCAGCTCAGGTTACCTTTGAAATCAATATGGAGGATATGACAGACTTTTCGAAAATCATGCCTTTGATGATGCAAGCCTTCATGAAAAATGATACGACCCTAAGTGATCTATTAAGTTCTGAAGAATACGGTATCGTCGAGGCTCACTTCCAGAAGATCGGCCTGCCGCTCGTGTTCTTGCAAAAGATCAAACCCATGTTCCTCTCGGCATTCGGCGCAGAAGATCTGTTCTCGGCGCAAGGCAATTCAGACGAGGTGGTTTCCTATGAATTCGAATTGATGAAATTAGCCCAGGACGGAGACAAGAACATCCAAGGGCTGGAAACAGCTGAATTTCAAATGAGCATGTTCGATAGTATTCCCTATAAGGTACAGGCTCAAATGCTGGTAGAAACCATCAAATCAGGTAACTCTGACGACCAAGAGTTTAAAAAAATGGTCGAACTCTACAAAAATCAGGACATTGAAGGCATGCAAGATCTGATGAAAGACGACCAGGAAGGTATTGGCAAATACGAGGAGTTGTTGTTGATCAACCGAAACAAAAACTGGATTCCCCTAATGGCTGAAATGATGATGGAAAAGCCTACTTTCTTTGCCGTTGGCGCCGGCCATTTAGGTGGTAAGTCGGGGGTTATCAACTTGTTACAAGCAGAGGGCTACCAATTAAAACCAATTAGCTGGTAATTTATTTATATTTTTTGTAGATTTGTTATTAGAGAACATTCTAATATATTATAATCTCCAAATCCAAACTCATCCAATTTTCTGAGTATTAGCACAACCATTTTGTAGTTGTGTGAATTCACCCTCTGGAACTATCTGCCACCATTGTCTGAGTCACGAAGCAGACATAAATAATGTATTGTCCCAGCCGAACCGATCGTTTAATTGTTTGAATTACTAAAACCTACGCTATGACTCCTACGGAAACAACGAACAAGCAGTTATTTAATCCGCATGATTTTGCCTTCATCCTGTGCATTTGTCTTTTCACCGGCTTGGCCATCCTCTTCAACAACTACAGCGATGACCAGAACGGCCCGGCTACGCCAAACCAAGAAATCATCACCAGTCCCAATAACCACCCAAACGAATAAAGTGGCAAAATACTTTCTCAACATTGCGGCTCCCATGCTTGTCTTGTTGTTTGCGGGTTGTACGGACTACAGCAAAACGACTTCTGAAGCGGTACAATCAGATCCTGTAACAACGGCCGTCAAAACGAAACTAGATAGCAACCGTTACAACGTGGCGTTCCTAATCATGGATGGTGTTTACAATACCGAGTTGACCGCTCCATTCGATATTTTCCAGCATACCCAGTATCGGGAGGGTATTAAAGCCATGAATGTTTTTTTAGTCGCCAATACCTTAAACCCTATCACCACGTTTGAAGGCATTCGACTGCTGCCAGACTACAACTACCTCACTGAAGACCTTCCTCACATTGATATTTTAGTCGTTCCAAGCGCAGAGCACCACCTCAATACCGACCTCGAGGATCAAGCTATGCTCACATTTGTTAAAGAAGTCGCGCAAGAAGCGCTTTACGTCACTTCTCATTGTGACGGAGCTTTTGTACTCGCAAAGGCCGGACTATTAGATGAAGTTGTTTCGACCACCTTTCCCAGCGATATTGATCAATACCGTCAGATGTTTCCCCAATTGGAAGTCAAGGAAGATGTTCTATTTGTTCACGATGATAAATTCATTACCTCAGCCGGAGGTGCCAAATCCTTTGAAGCGGCTTTGTACTTGGTGGAAATACTCTATGGCGATTCGATTGCCAGGAGTTTGGCTAAGGGCCTGGTAATCGACTGGAAATTGGCAGAAGTTCCTCGTTTTGTGGTTCAGTAAATTTGAACGACAAACAATCAATTCAAACTAAACCGAACAATAAACCCACCGGAAGCATTCGTTCTCGGAAAACCCGCTGAAGTCTTTGGAATGTTCCTCCGATAATCGAAAAACAGACGAACGGCCAGTCGATCATTGAGTTGGTATTCCGCAGATGGCGAGAGTGCCAACGCATAATTACCCCGTGTAGGCTCCCGGGTCCCACCTTCCTCAATCACACTGGTGTACGTGACGTCGTCTCTTAATGAAAAGTCAAAATTAATGTCGAGATCCCTTCCCTGTAATTGACTGTTTCTGACACTCCCTCGTTGATTTTGATTGTTCGGTTGCTGTGGTTGTTCTTCTTCTTTCTTCTTTTTGTTTCGACTCCTTTTACCCTTTAGGAAACCAAATTCCACGTCTCTCATAAGGACACCGAAACCTACGACGATTTCTTCACTGTAAGTCTCATTGAGGCGTTTGGATAGTGCACTCATGGCCAACGTTCGCTGTTTCTTGTAATCTACATTGAAGGAGACACCATTCGTCAAGGTACTACTGATAGAGATCAGAGGAGAGAACGCCGTCTGAATGGTAATGTCAGGTATTTCGATCCTGGAATAGAAGTTTCTGGTTTCCGGATCAATACCACCTTCATCCCTGGTCCGTAAGAAGGGTAATCCGGTATTATACCGTGCAATGTTTAACTTTGAAACATAGGCGTGATTCAAGGTGAAGTTGTCAAATAATTCCTGGAATAGCGGGATGCGAGAAAGTCCATTATAACTGACCCGCCAATTTACTTGCGGCATGGTCGAAAAAATATCCAAATCCATCGAATTGGGATCTTCACCATTGTAGGCTGCCAGAAAAGAATAGACCAGCACATCTTGCTGAGATTTACCATACCCGGCCGCAAACCCGGGCTCTTCTTCATGTTCGCCGGTTCCCAAACGATTAGAAATGATTACCCGGTTAGAAAGGAAAGTGCTGTATAGGTCGTTCAACTCTTCGGGACTATCATTGAACAAGGTCCGTAAATCCAAGTAAGAAACCGATAATTGACCAATGTCTTGAGGGACGGCATGTTCCAGACCGCCAATGCTATTTTTGTCCAGGTTTTTAAAAATTTGGGAATGATTCTCTTCGAAGGTTTTTTCTACCGTCAAGTCGACCTTGAAGTCATTGAAAGGCTCGAGCGCAACATCCAATTTAAGGTTTTGGCTGTAATCCTGAATTACTTTGTTATTGAGAAAAACATTGTCAGTGATCCACGATTGATTATCGTGCAACCAATCCCCTACTCCGGGCTGACCGTACTGACTTTCATCCAGCGTTCGAATTTTAGGCTGCAATCCGGCCACAAAACCCCAGCCAGGAGCGTCAAAACCAGAGCTTAAACCCAGCAATCGAGCCTCCGGTGTAAACCCGGGGACGACGGTCCTAAATTTTTCGGTATAGGCAAATCGGGCCTTTCGTAAGAGCAGTAGAGGTCTTACCAATACCTTGGCCACGGTACTAACTTCTCCGTCCTTTTTCTTCTTCTTATCTTTTTCATCCGCGTTGGCCGGAGTGTTCCCCTGTCGCGGATTCGTTCTTCTAGCAGATTGGTTTCGACTGCTCCTGCGTCGATTGCTTTGATTGACTTTCTTCAGGAATGGAATGCTGTTGTAGAGTTTGTCAAAACTTAGATCGGCATTGACCTGACGATTCTGTGTATTCTGGATGACATTGCCTAAACTGTCGGTATTGAGTGCTGCAGCAGTCCAGGTATACGTACTTTGATAGTTGCCGCGGACCTGTACCCAATCCATAAAAGGTAAATACCGAAGCGGTGCAGTATAGCTGAGTCCGATACTGTGTTGATAGTTTTTGAGTCGCCCTAAATCGCGTACGTTGTTCCAAATACTGTCGCGCCGAAAATCATCCGTAATTCTACCGATGATGATGCCCTCCTGGTCTCGAACAAACTCCTCGGGTTCGTCAATATAAGAAAGGGCTACCGCATTGAAATTCAACTTTAAAGATTTTGTCAAATCCCAATTCAGGTTGTAATCGCGATCCCAAGTAAATTTCTTGTTATAGAATGTACTAAAGGTATCGTCCAAATCCGTAAATCGGTATTTAGTAGTAGCAAACCTCCGATCCACAATAGTGCTGAAGTTGAAGCTATTGGGGAGTGGATTGAAATTTAATTCCTTGAGTAATTTCAGGTACTTGTCCTTCTTGATCAATTTCTTGAAGGGCTGTATGTACTTAGGGCGCAGGGTAAAGGAATAATCGATCGCGCCGCTGTACTTTTTCTCCTGATCAAATTCTATAATCGGATCTCGCCTTTCCGTCTCCGTATAGGCGTAGGTGAAACTAAAGTTCTCAATGTCCCACGGCAATGGCTTTTTAGCGGTATTCGTACGTTCTTTCCGTACATTCGTAAAGTTTACACTCTTAATGGTGGTTACATCCTGGGCCAGCCGCTTAATCGAATCTCGCTCTTGCCTGGATGTGGCTGCTGCAATTTTATCTTTTAATGGAATATCCAGATCATAGGGATCAAACTCCGGATTAGATACAGACTTCGAAAACTGGGCGTAGACGGGTAAACGAAGGCCCCATTTTTCCGGGAAAAATTTGCCCAATTCAAAACTTCCCGCCAGATCGTAGCCAATGTTTTCTTCCCGACTCCTCTCCTGCACTTTCTGATCAAGAGCACCAAATCCAATGCTGCTGTAGTTACCGGAAACGGTTAGATTACCAAAATCAGCGAGGCTTACATCCATTCTGGCCAACGCCGCTACCCCACCCCGTTCGTCAAGCCCGGTTACGCGCAATTCGTTGGCCCACACTTCCGCACTGTAGGCAGCTCCATCTGCATTGTAAGGGTTTCGGATACCGATCATCATTACTTTAACGTAGCCAATGTTGGGATTACCCCGCACTTTTATCTTGTTATCTCCTACCAACATTTCAAATTCGTCCGCCAAAGAAGTATTATCCATGGCGTTCCGGTTTTGCTTCAAATTGACCAGTGCCTTCAAATCCAGATCCACTTCGTTTTCGGGCAACCATACCTGTTGTTTATATTCGGATGAATTGGTATTTGTTGGCAAGCTATCGGGATTTGACATGGCCAATGGAATCTCGTATTCGTAGTAGTTATTCTTGAAATCACTGCCCAACCGAACAAAGAGCTTCAGTTCCCCCCTTGGAATCTCGACATCATTGGAAGACTCGGCGTGTACAAACATTTTCATGCGGTCATACACCCTAAAATCGAAATCGAGGTTCTTGAATACCGCCTTATCTTCGCCATCACATAGGTTTTCAACTTTCAGGGACAGGGACTGTTCGTTTTGCAAAGCACTGAATACTCCGATCGTTCTTTCCCTTTGAATACCTTCGGGCAAAACATAATTGAACGGCACCCGGTCACTGTTTTCCTCAATGTTTACAGCATCAACTTCAAAGACCGGTTCCACTTCACACTCATCGATTCCAGCACCGATATCGGACAGGTCCTGGGTATATTTCCGCCACTGGTTACGCACCAATTCCATTCTGGCAAAACGCAGTACAACCGGTCGGCGGAAACCGTGCATGTACATCCGCATAAAACGGATCGAACGGAAATCAACGATTCCCCCTACGCTAACCTTATCGGGACCACGCAATGGCACTCTGAAACGGTACCAAACCCTACGGGTATTTTCGTCTTCGCGTCGGTCGGTAATAAAAGGGGTCGCTTCTACGTCGATTTCCCTCGGATTCGCCCGGTCGAACCGCAGCGGGATTTTGTATTGAAAATAAGACTCCGTCTCATTCAAGGTATTGTCCCGGTTGAGGTCTTCCGCATCCGGAATATTTGTCGAGGACTCTCTTTCTGCATTATTGATATTCGACCTCGAATTACCCTGTGGATTGTTAAAATCCCTGTACCGGGTAAGAATACCATCGCTATCGGTATAGGAATTATCACGGTAATAAAGGAAATCGTCGTTCGACGGATCCTCTTCTACCATGGCCCCCAAATTGGCATTCAATCCGCTAATGGCAGAAATGTAATCCCGGAATTTTGTCCGCTCATCATCGTTGTTAATTCCATCCAATCCAAGATCCTGTGCTTCGCGCGTGTTTTGTCCATTATCGAATGCGCGCGTAATTTGCTGACTTACCGGTACCCGCGACCAGTTGGTCTCGATCACGCGGCGATCCGGATTAACCTCCGTAGGCAAACCATTTTCAAAAACCTTTCTGGAGTCCCGCAAAATATCCTCGGAAATATTACCAAGGTTGATGTAAAGGTCCCCTTCCTGGCCTTCAATATCCACCGATGGCGACAACGGATCCTCCTGGCTCATAAAGGGGCTTAACATCCAGAACTCCAGGAATTCGATGTTGGCCGATTGAAAGTCGTTCGTCTGCAATGCGCGCATGACACCCGCCCAGCGCGTTTCGGGATCATTTAAGACCATGGTCTGTCCGCCATCCGTTGCTTGGACACCGCTGGACAAGCCCGGGTAACCATTGGGCAAATCAAAATTATAAGGCCCCCGCTCATTGGGATAATAAGCAAGGTCAAAAGTTTGAATATTGGTCAATTGATCTCGTCCTAGCCGAAGGTTTGGAAATACTTCATTCTGTTCTACCAGACTGGTGTATGGATTCCGCTGATCATCGCCACTTCGCACACTGGGGTCGATCCGGTACCAGCTCAACTTGGCGCGGTTGGCGCCCGACGCCAGGTTGTTGACGAGAGCAGCTTCGGGGAACAATGGATTATTATTTTCGGAATCATTCTGCGGCACACTAGCCAAAAACCAGTTATTGACCGGTTGGCGCAGATCAAAGCTACTGGCACTACCCTCAAAATCGTCAATATACACCAGTCCACCATCGTCTTTCCGACTTTGGTTGATGGCTCTGGAGTGGCCAGGTTTCAAGGCTGCAGCTTCGGCACTGATAGAAATATTGGATGGCGCCTTCGTTTGCAATCCGGGAATGGCATCAACCACCTTAGTCAGCCAGGGTGCCTCCCGACTGATGTTGAAATCAAGTCCGTAGATTTTATTGTTGATCGGGTCTTCACCGATGTTCACTTTTTGCGTAAAAGGCCGCTCGAATAGTTGCAGGAAGGTCGCTCCGATATTGAAGTTTTCATCTACCTCGTAATCAGCGCGCAGACCCAACATGGTTTTCGTCTGAAATCCGAATAAGGTATTGTCCTCAAAAGAGACATTGATCGGCACCCCCGCATTCAGCAAGGCATCATTCAGTATCCGAACCTTCCCGATGTTGTAGTCAATCTCATAATCGGTCCCTTCGATCAATTGCTGACCACCCGCCGATACCCGTACCGACCCCTGTGGAATATTAAAGGCACCCAGCGAAATCTCTGACGACACACTCGACTTGTAACTACCTTTGATCACATATCGATTTTTCTCCGGGAATTCCCGGGCTAGAAAAACGGTCTTGTCGTATAATTCCTGAAAGGTAAATCGCTCCCGCAAACGGTCGTCGGTAATGCGCCGCCCCAAAGATGTGCCGAAGGGTTCCAACACCGGAAACATGACCCGGCCATTCCGGGGATTGATCGTAATGCCCGGCACATAGTCAAATACACCGTCGCTATTGGGATCTCCCTGTATATTGAGGTTGTCGAGATTGAATACCTGTAAAAGGGGAACTCCGGCCAAATTGGTTTCCGGCAAAAATCGCTTCAATCCTCTTCCTGGATCATCGTAGAATATGTCCAACTGAAAGTCCTCTTGACTCACCTGAAAAGCCCCGATCGGATAAACATTTTTCATCATCAGATCCCAGGTGGGCACATCGGTGCGCTGAGTGGTACTCTTCAGCATTTTTACAAACATGACTTCCTGAGTAATCATGGAAGTATCCTGCTGTCCGGGAGGAGGACCAAATGGGTTGGAGTTATCGACCACCGGATCGGTATTATTAGCAAAATCACCTACTTCAAAGATTTCACCATTATAAGTATACCTAAAACTTACACCGACTACTTGATCCGGTTGAACATTAATGTTGAGAGAAATAAAACCCAACTGTGGGTGGATGGTATATTCAGAGGGGCGTAAAAGTCGTGCACTTACCTTTTCAAAATCTTTAGATTGTGCCAGTCCAAACTGAGAAGACTGTAGGATCGAAACAACCTTATCGATCTCCTTGATGCCGTCAATGCTCCGGAGTCGCTCGCGCAATCCATTTGCGCCATTCTCCGGCAAGGGCTTACCATCACAGATTTCCTGGTAACGAGGGGTTTGAAATTGAGTGATCTTATCCGGGCTCACCAGCCTGGTCGGCTCCCCCAGGTCAGCTAACGCCACAATATCCCGCACGTTCTCTACTTCATTTCGATCATTGGTGATCCAGACTTCGATGTTCTCCAATTGAAAAAGGCCCTTAACCTGGGGCATATTTTCCAGGGAAAATTCGAAAACATCGCGATTATAATGGGAAAGGAAAAAGTGTCGGTTTTCATCGTATTCGTCTGCCCTCACCTCAAACTCCTGTAATTGGGCACCTCCTTCGATCTGAATGTTTTCGCGTTGCGATTTTTGTTGAGACGCAATGGCTGTCAACCTCAAATGTCCAAACTGTAGCTCTGTCTTCAAGCCGAAGAGACTTTGCGCTCCTTGGATCAGCGTTCCCCTAAGGGGTAAACTCACATTACCGGCCTCGATCTTTTTGACGATCGCATCGTCGTCAAAAAGATCACTATTGTAGTCCAGTTTGATCTGGTTGTCAAAGTCAAAAGTGGCATTGGTATTATAATTGGTATTGAGATTGAGTTTTTCACCGATTTTTCCCGTCACATTCATATTGATGTCCATGTCGAAATCAAAGACGGTTTGCCGGCTTTGTCGCTCGATCAAGACAGGGTTTTCGGTTTTGGAGTGATCGATTCCGAATGTCAAGTCAATCCCTCCCTGAGGCCTGATATCCACCTCATTACCACCAAACAACCGATCCAGCAAGCTATTTTCGACATCGAATTTTGCAATGGGATCGAGTGCACTCAGACCATCTTTTCCACTACTGACACCGGCCAGTTGTTCGAAGTATTCCTGTTCCGCCTGTTTGTTTTTCCATTCCACAAATTCATCGAAGGTCATGTAAGTAGGCGGTCGGAAGTATTCGTCGCCAATCTTCTCGGAAATGATGTAGCGATCGGTTTCGGGATCGTATTCAACATTTTTTTCGATGACCTTAGGATCTTCCAAATCAAATGGATTATTCCGTCTTGAATTGATAAAATCCTCGAATCGCTCCTGAAGGGGAGGCACCGTATCCTGCACAGCTACTACATACTTCACACTATAGGGGTCATCCAGATTAGTGTTATCTCCTTTTACGAGGGAAGTGTAGCCCAGGCTGATAATAGCAATAAATAGGAGTAAAAAAATTTTGTTCATAACTCAACATGGGATTCAAAACCGATTAACGATGATTTTGGTCATTGGTAGAACGACGGTTTCATCGAATCTTTGTATACCTACTGAAATTTAACTTTAACATTCATGCGAAATGGTTTGTGCCTCCTTTTATTTACTGATGTAAGTCAAACCTGTTGCAGGGACAACAAGGAAAGACGCTGCTCAAATCATTTCAATAATTGTTTTGGGATAATTTTATTCAGTAGAGTTTATGCAAGAATATTTTGTAGGACACCGAATGATCTTTTTTACCAGCTCTTCGTCACGTCCTCGCCTTAATAGCGCTGCTATTAGGCTCCGGGCGATCCTTCCTGCCCGACTGATCGGTCAGGCGGGGATCAGG
>JANQRV010000101.1 GCA_028284395.1 Saprospiraceae bacterium | reverse complement strand
AGGCTACGACCCCTCGTTTATCCAAGATATGATGCTGGCTTCCATCAACACTCCCGTCCGAATCGGTCGCGCCACGGTATTGCCCGGAGATATTGTGCTCGCCAAAAAAGGCGGCATCATTTTTATTCCACCCCACCTCCTGGAAAAAGTCGTCATCAATTCCGAATTCATTGCTTTGAAGGATAAATTCGGACACATGAGATTGCGGGAAGGCAAATACACGCCCGGGCAAATCGATGGCCGATGGGCCGATAACATCAAGGAGGACTTCCTGAAATGGGTGGACGATAACCCGGATCTAGTACCGATGACTCGTGCAGAATTAGATGCTTATTTGAAGGGCCGTACCTGGTAGGTCTGTTTTTGTAAAGGATTTTGCACTTTTTCTGCACCACCACTTGCAAGCATCCGATAAATACAGTACATTTGTATGTACAAATATTGTTTTAACATGATTAAATCTTATTTTCGCGCTGTACATCAAATCATTACTACTGGTCACTGGATTACCGCTCAGGTAGGAAGAGAGCTCAAAGAGTTTGGATTTACGGAACCACAATACAATGTCCTGCGGGTTTTGAAAGAGGCAAAAGGGGAACCGGTTACCGTACAGCAAATTCTGGAAAAGATGGTTCAACAGAGCAGCAATGTAACCCGGATCGTTGATAAGTTGCTGGTTGCAGGATGTGTTGAAAGAAAGGAATGCCCGACGAATCGCCGCAAGATGGACATCACCATTACGGAGACCGGCCTGGACATATTGGCAAAACTGGATCGTAAAGTGGAAGCCTTTCACCAGCCAATGATGGATCGGTTGAACGAGGAAGAACTCGCGCTGCTCCAGCAATTGATCGTAAAACTTAAAACGGGTCGCAATGAATAAAACGATATTGGCTTTTGGGGCCAGTAACAGCAAGCATTCTATCAATAAACAATTTGCCAAGTTTGTAGCGGAGCAGATTCCCGGAGCGATAGTAGACCTCCTGGATTTGAATGACTTCGAAATGCCGATTTACAGCATCGACCGGGAAAAAGCAACTGGAGTGCCCGATCTTGCTCGACAATTTCTTGAACACATTGAGGAGGCGGATGGCATCGTCATTTCATTTGCCGAGCACAATTGGACCTATACTGTTGCTTACAAGAATATCTACGACTGGACGTCCAGAATTCAAAGAAATGTTTGGATGGACAAGCCCATGTACATTCTTTCTACTTCGCCCGGTGGTAGAGGAGGCAAGACAGTACACGAAGAAGCGTTGGCAAGTATTCGACGTAGGAATAAAAACGTAGTCGCTGGCTTTTCACTTCCATCTTTCCGCAAGAACTTCTCGGAAGAACACGGCATCTTAGATGCGGCATTAGCCACTGATTTTAATCGACAATTGCAAACCTTTATCGAAGCTTTATGAAACGAAAATTAAAACAATTGCAAGCTCCCAAAAAGGGTATTCCAATAGATCATTGGCCCTGAATCCGGGCACGTATTTCGAGGAAGGCATCTTGAACACAACGACTCCGGTCCATTCAGTGGATCTATTTACACAATGAAGTGTCGTGGCAAAGAAGCCACCTAGGAATAGCTGAATATTTTTTTGAAATTAAAATTGTATATACAAATGTTGTATGTATGTATTAAAAAACTACAACCTTGCCTTTTGTTGTTATTGTTGTGGTGGGGTAGTGGAGGATGGGAAACGATCGCTGCACAGTCCGACTCCTTGCGAATAAAGGTCGACGTTGGTTTACGTGGCCGCTGGCAGATGAGAAATTTGAATCAATTGGGTTTTAACCCCGAATTAAAGTGGAGGCTTTCGGGCGAATCTAACAATGTAGAGTTGCAGGGTACTTATCAATTCTTGCGAGTTGAGGGTTTCAACGTTATTAGTGATTTCTGGTCAAACGCTTTCTACCAACACGGATACGATCAAAAGGTCTTTCCAATGGTCATGGTTATGTATGGCTTTGCCAGATCCTATAAAATTGATCATTCTGTGCTGGCGGGAGCGGGAGTTGGATTTCATGGATGGCGAAAATCCCAGGAGGACTTCCTTCGGTTACAGATCTATACAGGTTATCTCAACCTTAAGTTTGAAGAGGAGGTCGCTTCTCCCAATTTTACACTGGGTAGTGCCATCAGTGCTGCTTTTCGACTGGGTAACCCGCTTGGCTTATCCTGGGAGCTACAGACCTATCACCCTATTTCCAATACCAATTTATGGGGCTTTAACAATGCATTGGCGCTTACGGTTGCCTTGTCTGACCAACTGTTTATTTCCATTAGTCACAGTACGGTTTTTAATGCCAAAACAGTGACAGACATCGAGAAGGTCAATACGCTAATGACGTTTGGATTTCAATGTCGATTCATTGCATTAAATAATTAAAATAATCAAAATGAAGCATTCAACATGGGTCGCTGCTGCGATCGCAATCATCTCAATTTCTACCCTGGCATTTACTTATTCAAGCTTGGAATCCAATGTCAACATGGAGGCAAAGGAGAGTGGAGATTTCCTGCCGAAAGACCCCAAGACGGATAACTTGCTGACTTCGGAAAACACGGTCTTACTGGTCATCGACTGGCAAGATGAAATGCTGGGCCTGGTCCGCAACATCGACCGGGCTGTTCTTACCAACAATATTCAGGCAATGATCAAAACTGCAAATGTTTTTGACATACCAGTGATCGAGTCTACCATTGGAGTTGACTTGGGAGCCAACAAACCAACCAATCCGGAAATCAAGCAATTTATCGAGAAGGACGTTACCAACATCGATCGCATTTCACTCAATGCCTGGCAGAACAAATCATTGGTTGAAGCAGTGAAAAACACCGGTCGAAAGAAAATCTTGATGACCGGACTATGGACCTCAGGTTGTCCTACTTATACCACATTGGATGCTCTGGTAGATGGTTATGAAGTTTATGTTCTGACAGATTTGATGGGAGATGCTACTACCGATGCACACAATCGGGCCATTGACCGACTGGTGCAAGCGGGAGCCATCCCATTTACCTGGGAGGGAGCCGGAGCCGAAATTTTGAGGGCCTATACCCACCCAAAGGCGATGCAAGACGAAACAGTGGATGGTGGTTTTGTGGGGATTATGAAGAAGCATTTTTACCCTTTTGCCGGAAAGTATTAATCGGTACCTGACAAAGAACTGAAATGGCAGATTTATTAAAAGATCGGACAGGTAAGGCTTTGATCTCGATGAGCCTACCGATCAGTATTGGAATGTTATCGACCTTTTTGTTTCAGGTCATTGACACTTATTTTGTTGGGCAGTTGGGGGGTAAGGCGCTGGCAGCCTTGAGCTTTGCCTCTACCTTCTATTTTCTTTTAGTAGGATTGTTCATCGGCTTGTCCCTGAGTAATGTTTTGGCGGGCCTTTATGCTGGCATGCAGATGCGAAAAGAATTTAAAAGGAGTGGCTCGGCATTGGCAGAAGTAGACCTCTGGCAGGAATATCGCAATGATTGGCGAGGTCTCTTCAAATAATTCTTGCTCTTTGTGAAACCTTAGTGCAAATCTACCGCTACCCGGGACCTTCAATCGGAGGTCCCGGAGCGGTAATGCAAACACGTTTTTAAACCTGAACACCGGAACTAAATTCCGGGTTCTTGAACATATCTATATCTTGTGTTGACCGTCAGGTCGATGTAATGGTTTAGGGGTTTAAGATTGGGTATGCGTGTAGTTTCTAAAGTAAGGGGGAGGTTCGTAGATCGCCAGCGAATATCCAACAAATCTGCGTAGTATCCTGCCTTCCGGGTGATGAAGCGGTCGAAATTTGAAATGAATGGGCCCTTCAAGGTGTTGAAGAAAGTGGAAGTAACTTACTTTAACTGGGTGATGCGTTTTTGTAGTTGTTGTTTGTAAGTTGCGCCCAAGGGAAATTTCTTACTGCCTATTTTCAGAAAATTATTGCTGAAGTCGATGCTGTCTACGTGCGAGAGCTGCACCATAAAATTGCGATGAACTTGCAGGAAGAGCCGCGACGAGAGTTGTTCCTTCAGTTTTTTTAATGAAATTTTGACCACGTGTTTTCGGTCTCTCGTATGGATCAAACAATAGTTGCCTTCGGTTTCGATTGCTTGAATATTCGGTACAAACAGTTTGGACAGTTCATTTTTGTTGTTTTTCACAAATATGTGATCGACCAATGCTTGTTCTTCCACCCATTTTTGGATCAGGTTTTGATCGATCTCCCGGCTTGCCATACCACCTCCGATGGAACTGGAGGGCGTAGACGGTTCTTTTATCAGGGAAAGGGCGTCCATCAGATTGTCCGTCAGGCCGACTACCGACAGGCCCAGTTTTTCAATCTTTAGTTTTAGCTCGGTTGCATCATCCGGATCACTTTCGATGATCAATACCGCTGCCTTGCTGTTCATGTTCTTCATAATTTTGTAGAATAGTGTACGTAAATCGTTGTCGCCAACAAAAATCAATCCGCATCATACCATTTAGGGCTGATGATACATCAACAAATGAAATCTCATAAATTCTAGTTTCTTAGAAGCTATTTGAATTTTATCCTTCAGTTTTATGATGCCCTTTTTTCACCATACTGGTAAAAAAAATGACCTATGATAAATTCTGAAAACTCCGCCCGGCCAAGATCGTCAGATCGGACAGGAAAACACAAATGGCCTCTTAAGGAATGAATATGGAGGTGGATAATGGTAGGTTAAAGAAGGTTTTGGATTTAAACCGGCCGCAAATGTATGACTTTTTTGGGATTGATGCTCGTTTTTTAACTTTTTATTGGCGAATTTTCGCAACGTGTGCTTCGGGGGCCGGTTTTGCCGATGCTGTGTGCGTTTTTTCCGTTCTAAATTGTCCGGGCGTACATCCCTTTTCTCTTTTCCACAAGCGGATGAATTGACGGGTATTCTCAAAACCGCATGCGATGGCGATTTCCTTGATGGAGCGTTCCGAGTTGAGTAAGAGCTGTTCGCCGTAATCAACCCTTAGTTTATCGCGGTAAGCTTGTAAGGTTTGTCCGGTGTGCTTTTTATAGAGTCGGGCAAGGTGCCGACTGCTCAGATTGAGTTCGCGGGCGAGATCTTCTATAGTGAAGCGGGTATGCAAGCGGTTGGCCAGTAATTCCTGGGCTTTATAGACATCGGCATTGAAGTGGTTCTTAAAGTCGAGGAAAACGTTTTTCTGTTCTTGTGTTTCGGCTCTTCGGATATTAATGACCATTTCCTGAGCAATTTTTGCTGCGAGCAACGGACTCACCCATTGTTCTACCAAAGCCAATGCCATATCAATCCCCGACGTCATCCCCGCGCTGGTAAAGATGCCGCGATCGAAACAGTATAAGCGATTTTCGATCAATCGCCCCTTGGGAAATTGTTGCTTGACGTAGTCTACACATTTCCAGTGGGTGGTATATTGGATGTGGTCTAACAATCCGAGGCGACCGAGCATGAGTGCTCCCGTGCAGATGGAACTGATGAACACTCCTTTTTCCCTTTGCCGCCACATCCAGGCTTTGCATTGGGGAAAAATAGAATCCAGTTCTCCTTGTTGAAAGCTTTTAAAATCAATCCCGGGAAGGCAAATCAGGTCGCCCGCCTGGAGTTGGAGGGTATCGATCGGTTGGAGTTGATGGAAAACCGGCGTTTGGGCGGTAGCAATGGTGTCGGTAACGGATGCATAACAAAGCTGAAAATGGGATTTACCCAGTTGGTTGGCTTCGTAAAAAACCTGGGCGGGACCAGCAAAATCCAGCAAATGAGTTTTGGGGAATAAAATAAATGCAATCTTTATCATGACAAATATGGACTTCTTATTGGCATAATAAGACATTTTTTGCAATTCTGGAAGCTCCCGTGTTATTTGCGGTAAAAACAAATTATGATGAATGGATTTTTGAAATTACACTGGCTTTGTCTGTTGTTGTTTGCTGGAGGCGATCTGGCGGTAGCCCAGGGAGCAGGGCCGGCAGAGATGTACGTTTGCCCTCCCTGTGGTGATGGTTCTTGCGACCAAACCCTACACGAGCGATCAGGTAATTGTTCTGTGTGCGGCATGAAGCTGATCAAAAAAAGTAAGATGAAAAACGTTGCCATTTTTATTCATGACGGAGTGGAAATCCTCGATTTCACGGGCCCGGGTGAAGTCTTTGCCGCTTCCAGACCACCCAAAGGTGGCTTCAATGTATTTACCGTAGCGGCCTCAAAAAAGCCCATTGTCAGCCAAGGTTTCATAAAGATTGTGCCCGAATACTCCATTGCAGATTGCCCGAAGCCTGACATCATTGTCTTGCCCGGGGGCAATACGGGCCCCACGGCTAAGAATCCCGAGGTGATCGCTTGGGTGCAATCGCATGCCCCGGAGCTGGACGTTGCACTGTCCGTTTGTACCGGCGCTTTTATCCTGCAGCGTACCGGTTTGCTGGACGGCAAAAAAGCAACGACTTGGCATGGAGCCATTGCCTCGTTCAAAGAACAGGCCACCAAGACCGAGGTGCTGGAAGATACGCGTTGGGTGGACAATGGCAAGGTTTTGACAACCGCTGGTGTATCCGCCGGTATTGATGGCGCTTTACGGGTTGTAGAAAAACTGTTTGGCCGCGAAACGGCAGAAGCTACGGCTCGCTATATGGAATACGATAAATGGGATCCCGAAGATGGCGTGATCGTGAAGGGGCATTAAAGCCCCTTGAGGTAATCCTGCACATTATCCGCTCGAAAGTAGGGCGAATCTTTTGCAAACTGCTCGATAAGCGGCTTGTGCCCCTGGCCGTAAATGATGAAAATGCGGTCGTCGGGCCGGTCGTTTATCTGGTGGAGATTGCTGAAAATCCGGAGGTTGCGTTGATACCACGTATTGACCATATCGGCTCCGGCGTAATTGTCGTCTTGAACGATCGGGACGAATGACTGAAAGTAGAGCGCATGACTCATGTCATTGAGGTTGGGGTCATTCATATTGTATAACATGGAGCCGATGGTGCCCTTGCTTAACCATTCCCCCATGATTGCCATGGCACCTTCTCCCATGGATTGCAGACTGGCGAGGTAACGCCCGTATTTTTCCGGGTTTTTACCCACCAATTCACCGATCGATTCATCGTTCATGTTCATGCGCACATCGATCGGATAAATCGTGGAATGCCCCAGTTTTTTAGCCAGTCGGAACCCGATTTGCTCCTTTTCACTTTTGCCAAGTTCGTGTTCGCCACGCAAATACGCTTGGTAACGGGCAATGGTGATGCTGTCTTGATAGGGAGCTTCAACGGCTACTTTGGTGGGTTGCCATAATGCAAGTTGGGTTACGATGGCTCTGATCTCCCGTTGCCTCGTTGGAGAAGTGACATCGTCGGCTTTCAGGTTGAACATATCCGCTCCGGGATTGCTCATATGATAAGAGCCCAGAACCATTATAGGTACTTTTGTTTGCTGAGGGAATACGTTCCGAAAAGTCTCTTCTGCTACACTGACGGGCATTGTGCGCTGTGTGTAAGTCAGCGTTATCTCTTCATGCGTACCATCTTTTTGTTTCAGCGATAAATAGTGAGTGAGTTGGTCTCCATTCCGAACAATCGTCAGTCCGCTGAAGTAGGCGGCATTGTGACCGATCTTAACCAGTGGAAAATCGACCGTTTCCTCTTTTTCCTCCCAGCCGGTCAGATTCGGATGAAAGTGTTTGACTTTGTAAACGATGCTCTCTCCTTCCGGAACCAGGGTCAAAAATTCATAAAAATTGGGTTTTTCTTCCTTCACCAGGCGGAACGTACCAACCATGGTACCGCCCATTGGAGGATTCCAGGATTCTTCGACCATACCGCCAAACCCATTGCCCTCCCAGCGACCGGCCATCCAGGCAAAGTCATCGATTTGAGCCTTGGCCGCATTGGCCGGGTCGTCCAACTGAAGGATGTGCTCTGTCAGTTGGGATTGAGCGTGGATCCCGGATTGGATCGCAGCAAACAAGATGATGAATAAACAGATGGGTATTCGTTTCATAATCCGGCAATTTGACTGTTTGAAATGTTAGAATATGTTTAAATTTTGTTTTCGCAGCCGAAAATGTTCAGTTTGGGGTTCTCATAAAGCCAAATTTTTGGTGCATAGCAGCGCTATGGTCTAAA
>JANQRV010000100.1 GCA_028284395.1 Saprospiraceae bacterium | reverse complement strand
ATCAAATTTGGTTTCTGATTCTGATCGAGGGGATTTTTTTCTTTGACAAGGCGCAAAAACCGGAGTTATGCCAGAGCATAATGAGGATTTTTGTAACACTGTCAAAGGAAAAAAAAGCCCATCAGAATTAGGCAAATTAAATTGATCACTTACTTTACTATTTCGTGGAATTTGTCGTTGCTCACCAACGTTTCTCTCGTCTTAGGAAGAGAGCCAGAAGGGCGGATGAGCACTTTACTCCTGGATCCGCGAAGGGACCTGTTGTAAGTTTCTGGCAATCACTGGAGATTGTGGATCATCTCTTTGATAAATGATGATCCGGTCTACACCGAAGCCGACTGAACGGCCGCCAATGAAAAAATTGTGCAGGCCAGTTTCCAATTCCAATTCACGGACACCCCAATCCAGCCAGCTGAACCCCGAACCATCCTTAAGGTTATCTCCCATTCTTTGGATTGGTTCTTCTAATCCGAATGACTGGCCTATGCGGCCAAACCATACATCATTATCTCCATCTACCTTTTGATGGAGGTTCCGCACATCGATGACATACAGACCGGGATTAGTAATGGCCACCCTTATGATCAGCCATTCGTTTTGCGGCCCTTGTCGCTCATCGGAATAGTCGTTGTTACTGCTCCTAATGAAGGGTTTGGGTGGAATGCCGCGATGAGGGCCTTGCCATTCGAGGTAACCTCTACCGGTGAATCCGCCGGGGGCCTCTTTGAAGACCCAGTTACTATGCCGGTCGATTTCTTCTGCTTCTATGATGACAACTCCGTCTTTTTCGATCCATATCTGCTGCGGTAAGTAGTTCGCTTCCGAACCGGCATTGAAATGGCGTACCAATATAGCGGTTCCCAATGCCATTTGATCTGTTCCTCCGGCAATAATGCCGTTGGCCCAAGTCCGATTTTGTTCTATTACCTGACCATCATCACTATCGAATACCCTTACGTTCAGTCCGAAGGTCTCGTCTGCCTTTCCGGAAAGGCCGATAGTGGAGAGCGGTATGGATAATTCAATGGTATATCCCACATTGGTTTCCCAGGTTGGGTGGCCTGGTGGTGGTGCCGGTCCCCATGCGCATTGTATTACCGAAAGCTCCGCCGGAGCGGAAAACGAATCCTCTTTTCCGATGGAAATAAGGAAGGAGCTTCGCATCGTATTAGGCTTAATGGAGAGCCAAACCCGATCAGTTACTGAATCTCTTGGAAATGGATGATCATCAATGACCTGGATCATCAGGTAAAGATTTTCTTCACCCCACACCATTTGAAAACCGGCAATCAGGTCTTTGTCCCAATTCGGTCTTCCCCCCGTCAAAAGCTGTAGCGGGTAGATGTGCACCCGATGCCACATTTCGTCGTATTGTCCATCCACAACGGGTACTGTCTCGGCAAAGATGACTTTAGCTTGGTTGGGTTTGTGATAAGGCTTCGGTAACTTATAAGGATTGTATAGAGAACCATACACGTGTTGGCATTGAATAGTGCCGCCCAAAGCCCATACTAAGGCTATTACAAGCGAAGTTTCTTTTATCATCTGCCAGAAATTTTAGACCATTTCGGTTCAAGATAAGCTAAAGTCACCGACACTTCGGAGTTAATACCACTGAAAATAATTGCAAACGTTTGCAGGATATTTTTGGTAAAGATTTTCCCTTTTTCTAGGAAGTAGTCAAAATGTTGTTATAGAAAAAGAGGCCAATGACCTTGACGAACGCCGGGGCTTTCAGGGAGCATATTCACCTTTGAATGTGCAGCAAATCGGTACTTTCGATATTTACACCGATCAGCAATTAAATCTTAAGATTTGCCAGTTCTCAAGATTTGCCAGTTCTTAAGAACTGAAATTGCTTTGATCTCCATACTGCCTTCGTGGCGGGAAATGCCGCAATAATGACGCGAAGAAGCAATTTTATGATATTTTTTATGGCTATTCTTCCGCACTTTTGGTAAGGTATGAACCCAATCGCCATGGGGTTAATGTCCATTCGAAAACTTTAATCAACGAACCTAGATGACAACTAAACTATCTATTGGGCTGTCGGCAGAAAGTCGTCATTCGGTAGCCAATTCCCTGAACGGGCTTCTTGCCGATGAGTACATCCTTTATGCCAAAACGAGGAGCTTTCACTGGAATGTCCAGGGTATGCAATTTCATTCGCTACACCTCTTTTACGAAACGCAATATGAACAATTGGCCCAATACATCGATGATGTAGCGGAACGCATTCGATTCCTCGGCCATTTTCCGGCCAGCTCTTTAAGAGCGTATTTGGAATTGACTACACTTCAGGAAAGTCCCCGGCTATTCGAGCCCCGTAAACAAATGGAGGATCTATTGGCAGATCATGAACACATCATCCGTAGGCTTCGAACCATGATCAAAGAATTTGCAGATCGCCATTCGGATGATGGAAGCAGCGACTTTGTGACGGCACTTTTGGAAAATCACGAAAAGATGGCCTGGATGATTCGGGCTCATATTTCAATGTAGATTCATTTAAATTGGGAGATAATGAGCATTGCTATACAAATCGAAAAAAACCGAAAACAATTGGAATTTCAGGCGCTGAAGCTGGCCCGGAATTCCGAAGATGCCCGGGATCTGTATCAGGATACGGTGCTCCGGGTTTTGGCCAACCAGGATCGATACCGTCCGAATACGCATTTTCTGGCGTGGACATCGACCATTATGCGGAATTTGTTCATTAACGACTACCGAAAGAAGAAAACGCACTGGCAATTTCTCCAACAACAGCTGGCACCGGAGATGGAAAACCTGCGCTTACAGGTCAGGAACGAAGGGGAAAGCAATCTGCAATATCTGGAGCTGCTCGATCTGGTGGCCGAACTTCCGCAAAAGTACAGCGAGCCTTTCCTGATGTTGTATTGTGGTTATAAGTACCACGAAATAGCGCGGACCTTGGATAAACCGGTCGGAACCATCAAAAGCCAGATCTTCCAAGCCCGGCGTCGATTGAGGATTTTGTGGAAACGTAAAAATGGTTGAGCATGCGGCCGTATTCGCGAAGCAGTCAATGTCACTCGCCGGGATTGAGTATTATTTTAAAATCATCGTAACGAGTGCCTCTCTCATATTTTTGACGTATGCCGAAATAACCGCTTTTAGGCCCCGCTATCTCAGCTTTACCTACGGGATGTTCGTTGATATTCCAGCGGATCGAATTGCCTTGTACTTCGATGGTGTGTTCGACCCATTGATGTGAAAAGGCCATATTTTCAACGAGCGTTTCGCCCACGATACCCAGCGTAAATGCATGATTGGTGGTGGAATCTGTTCCGGGTTCCTGGGTCATGTAGCCAAATTCCATGCCCTGATTCCAATTCGGTTGGCGCGCACCGATGACGTAGAGAATGGGGTCGTTGTCATTGCGGTATTGTTTAAAACTGATCAAGTAGTGCTTACAGTCCTCAGGGATCGGGGTATTGGCAAACAAGACAGAGTTATGGGATCTTCCTGCCTGTTCCAGATATCCGGAATCAGGAGGAATCACCCAGAACCCTTTTTTGGGGTTATCATTTTCCAATTCATCACTGAAGACCCAATTGACCGGATCGAAGCCTCCGGCGGTGACCTTCCAGGTGAATCCCAAGCCGGCCGGCGGCGGCAATTGTATGATGTTTTCCCGATAGGCTCCACAAGATTGTTGGTCAAAATGATCTTCAAAGAGGAGCTTTGGCGAAGGCCCTTTAGCCGGAGATTTACAACTACAGAACAGATTCGACATCGTAATGACGACCAGTAAGAGGAAGGTTTGGAATAACTTTTCGGTATCCATCGGTTGATTTTATGAAACATCGGAAAATTGCCGATGCAAAATGTTCTTAGATGCTTTAATTACCAATCGGGCCAAATTGGCCCCCATGTAATTCTGGATTGCCTGATCATCGAACAGGCCTGGAGTTGAGCGAACCCGGGGATCGGGGTGCATAGGAGAAAAATCCCGCAATCCTCTAAAGAGTTGCCGGTAACCTCCAAAATTCCAGTATACTTTACCGTAAGGTGCATCACTTGCACAGGCAATATTGTATTGAAAAGGCGGACCCGCCAACTGATAAGTGATGAGATCACTTTCGATATGGGTATCTCGTTTTGCACTGAGGATGTAAAAAATATTGGACTGCTTTAATCCGAGATCCCGGGCATCCAGGTATAATTGATCACCCTGTTCATAATGCGAACCTCCACCTCCCATATGTACGGCAATAATGGGGCAATCAGGGTGTTGTTGGGCTATGGTTTGCAGGCCACTCGCCGGTGTATAGGGAGAATCGCCACCAAAATGAAAAGCGGGGAAGGCCCCCATAGCCACAATGGCCTCGACGGTAGCAATGACATCGGGATGATCGATGTAAAATTGATTCTGAGCCGGATTCATTTTGACGATGCAGAAGCCAAAGTCGCGGATACAGACTTCAGCAAGTTGAATGGCTCGCTGAACCCCCAGTGCTTTTGGGTCGGTCCAGCCGGCAGGAATGATGCGATCCGGAAATTTACGTGCACTTTCAAAAATGTATCGATTGGCCGCCAGGAGGGTTTCGAAATTATGGGACTTATCATCGCGATAGATGGTCGTTGCCGGGTTTTGCCACGACAAGGCCATGTCGACTCCGGCTATTTCCATTTCCCGAAGCAAATCCTCGACTTGGATCGGCCGCCCCTGATAGTAATTGAAGGTAGAGTGATAGCGGCGGTGCAAATCTGGTGTCAATTTGTTGAGATCCGTCAAATGCGTATCCCCGTCGATGACGATTTGATCACAACGTTTTTCCAGGAAATGAATTCTATTGACGATGGCATTTTTAACGTTAATGTTCATGTACTTGCATTGTGGGTTTGAATATTTTGGCCTTTGCGATGAGTGAATCGCTTAGGGTAACTTTCAATGAATCGCTCCAGCGAGGATTGTACCAATATTCCCAGCGGCGATTGCTTTGGAGTCCGGCCGGATCCAAGACTTCCTTGCGGAGGATTTTCAGAGCTTGTTGTGCTGCCCATTCGCCTTGCTCCGCGGCCACTTTGGTGATGCCGATCACGGCAAAAGGCATCATAAAGTCATCGCAGGTAAAAATCGGTTTGTAGCCTACCTGTTCGATGTATTGAAGTGCTTCAGCCTCATCCCAGCCGGCAATGGCTCCATTCGTTGGAAAATAGATCAAATCTGCCCACTGCTTCGCGGCGGCGTATTGCATTTTCCACTCTTCGAAATCTTTGGCCTGGTAGGATCGTGTTTTCAGATTCGCTTTACGGAAAAAATTGACCAGCCTGGCTTCATCCTTGTTAGCTGAAACACTACTTTCGTTGAGAATGGCTACTCTGCGGGCGTATGGAAAGTATCGAAGCATGGTATCTATCACCGGCATGATTGGCAATACCTCAAGCATACCGGTGATGTTGGTGTCGGGCAGCCCATAGGGTTCTGCCGTCCAATTAACTCCACAAAAAACCACCGGAGTATCTCCTCCTTTTAAGTGAGGGACAACGACTTTTTCGACCGCGTTGTCATCCGAGACGATGATCACATCGGGATTCGTCTTTTGAATGGCCTCCAGCGCTTTGGTGACACGTTCCCGGAGGAGAACCCCCTTCCTTATTTTGGAATCCAGATAGAAAGTTTCCAGATGGACCCGTTTGTCGATCAACTCGAGGCGAATGGCCTTTTCAATAGCGTCGCTGGATGGATACCCGATGTGATACGAATTGAGATAAAAAATGGTATCGGTGGTTTCCTGTACTGCCAGGTTGCGAATGCTTCTGACCATTTGCTCTGCTTCAGGTCCCAACTTAAGGTACAGATCATCGTAAGCCGGTTGCACGGCCAGCTGGAAAGGTAGAAGGTCAGGCCTTTCGATCTCAACTCCTTTTTCTTTCATCTTTTGTTCCAGTTCCCGGTCTTGATCGGCCATGAATTGTAGTTGCCATTGGGTTGATTCCCTTAGGGTTGCTACGAATTTCTTCCGTTCAAATGCTGAGAGTGTACTCCAAAAGGTATCACTGGCCAGTACATAGACGGAATTGTAAATGTGTTTGGTCATCGTCAAATAGGGCTGTGCTTCGTAGAACCGACCATACCAAATGTTTTGCAAGGGGTTTTCCTGCCCATCGATTACACCTTGCAGTAAGGCGGTATAGACCTCCGCAAAATCCATGGGCGTCGGTATGGCTCCGAGCGCTTTTATGGTAGCAATTTGGGCTGGGTTTTCGGGAGTTCTGATCAAAAGACCGTCTGCATCGGCCGGGTTTTGGATGCGACGTTTTGAATTAGTTAGGTGGCGGAAGCCATTCTCATAGAAGCCAATCAAGTGCAAACCCCGGTCCTTGATCCGATCGGCTACTTTTTGCATGATTGCACTCTCGTTTACCCTCATGACGTGACTTCGGTCTTCAAATAAATACGGTAGTTCAAAAACGGAGAATAAGGGTTCATAAGTGTTGACCACACCTGACAGGCAGATGTCAAGACTACCGATGGTCAGCATCTCCTGCATGGCTTTCTCGCCACCTAATTGTGCGCTGTGGTAAATCTTCAAATCGTATTTACCGTTGGTATTGCTTTCGATTGCTTTTTCAAACCTTTTTAGAGCTTTGGTAAAGGAGTGGTTCTGACTGTGGGCCAGCCCAATGTAAACTTCTCTTTTGTCCGATTCTTGTTTGGAACAGCTTCCCAACCAAATGGTCTGGACAAGGGCGATGATCAGCAGCAACGGCATATTTTTCATGGCATGAGCATATTTGGTAAAAAAGTCACCAATACCGGTAAATAGGTGATCAACAGCAAGACCAGGAACATGGGGAAGAGGAAAGGCAATATTGCTTTCATCAATATCTCTACCTTGATACCGCTGATATGACTCATTACAAACAAACAGACGCCAACCGGTGGCGTGGCTACACCAATCATTAGATTGACAACCATCAATACACCAAAGTGGATCGGGTCGATTCCCATAGAAGTGATGAGCGGATAAAGGATCGGTGTAAAAAGAATCAAGACTACGCCGGCCTCCATGAGGGCGCCGGCCGCCAGTAAAATTAGATTGATGATGAATAGGACGGTGTATTTATTGCTTCCCCAACTTAAAACAACCTCGGTCAGAAGCGTACCTGCTTCCTGCAATGTCAGCAGATAAGAAAAGGGCGCTGTCATCGAAATGATGAAGGTTACAATAGCCGTGGTCACCATTGTTTCGACCAATAGCGAAGGGAGGTCCCGCCAGCGGACACTTCGATAAATGAATAAACTAATCAAAAGGGCATAAAGTCCAGCTACCGCCGCCGCCTCCGTCGGAGTGAAAATCCCGCCGGCCAGGCCACCAACTAAAATGATTGGAATCATCAACGGCAGGATCGCCTCTTTAGTAGCCAACCAGATTTTTTTTAACCCGGGGAATTCATCTTTTGGGTAGTTGCGCTTCTTACTAATGAAGTAAATTAAAAACATCAGGGACAGGGCCAGCAAAATGCCCGGTACAATGCCTCCCAGGAATAGTTTGCCAACCGAGTTTTCCGTCATTGCCGCATAGATGATCAGGGGAATACTAGGAGGTATGATTGGACCCAATACCGAAGCGGCAGTGGTGACTGAAGCCGCAAAGCGATCGTCGAAGCCGTTCTCCCGCATGGCCTTGATTTCGATTTCACCCAGGCCGCCTACTGCTGCTACTGCGGAGCCGGACATCCACGAGAATATGACACTGGCAATTACATTGGCGTGCGCCAATCCTCCACTGATGCTGCCAACACAGAGGCGTGCGAAACCGAATATGCGGTCGGTAATTCCACCGGCATTCATGATCCTGCCGGTTAATAAGAATAAAGGAATGGCCAGAAATACATACGAGTCAATCCCATTAACCATTTTGTGGGGGATGGCCGCCAACGGGATGCTGCTGAAGCACCACAGCGTGATGGCTACCGCAAGCGCCAGTGAAAAGGCCAACGGCATCCTCAATATGGCAAGGGTGATGAAACTGATTCCTAATACAATTAGCATCGCTTGGTATTGTGTCTTAATTGGTAGGCATCCTTTACTTGTTGCCAGCGGGTTAGAAAGTTTTCCAATCCGAAAAGAAACATCGAAAGACCGGCGATCGGAACGGGAAGATACAGGTACCCTTGCGACAAACCGGAAATGGGAAAATGAGTGGGCCACAGGTCCATAACAACCTGGCTTCCCGTCAAGACGAGTATCGCCAGCAGCAAAAGGACGGCGCCGTCAACAACCAGATGAATGGGAGCAACGATGGCCCTGGGCAGACGATCGGTCAAAAAAGTGAAGGCAATGTGTACACCTCTGTCGAAGGCCAGCGCTGCCGCCATAAAGCAAGCCCAAATGAATCCCAATCGACTCCATTCAATCCCCTCCAGGATGGGCTTTTGGAAAAGGTACCGGATCCCGACGTTGAGCAACGTGAACGCAAAAAAAGAAATACTGCTACCTACCGTCAGGCCATAGAGAATTTTGCGGTTATAAGAATTGATGATCCGAATCATTTTGCTGCATTTTTGCGGGTACGTCACGCCCGGTTTTTGGCTGTAGCCGATTACATTTTCAGGATGAGATAATGATACTAAATTTTACAAAATCGGTTTGATATAACAAGAAATTAGCTTTGCAAACGTTTGCAGGAATCTTTGTTTGGAATCCTTTAACTTGCTAATCTCTTTAAGAATATGTTTAAATTTTGTTTTCGCAGCCGAAAATGTTCAGTTTGGGGTTCTCATAAAGCCAAATTTTTGATGCATAGCAGCGCTATGGTCTAAA
>JANQRV010000490.1 GCA_028284395.1 Saprospiraceae bacterium | reverse complement strand
TCGCGCCCAAATGAATCCTCATTTCCTATCCAACTGCCTGAATTCGATCCAGGGCTTTATTTCCAAGGGAGAGAAAATGAAGGCCATGCGCTACCTGTCGGAATTCAATGACCTGTTACGGGATACGATGGAACTGTCTCAGGAACCTTTGGTAGCCTTGGATGAAGATATCAAGCTATTAACTTCCTATCTCAACCTGGAAAAAATGCGTTTTAACGACAAGTTCAGTTACGGGGTTCATGTCGACCCTTCCGTCAATGTCTACGATAGCGAAGTGCCGCCACTACTCATACAGCCTTTTGTAGAAAATGCGATCATTCACGCCTTTCCGGCAGAAGTAAAGCAACCGAGAATTGACATTACCTTCAAACAGCAATCCGGACAACTCACCGCCCGGATCATCGACAACGGAATCGGCATTACCAAAGGTGTCGCCAACAAGGGAGAAGGTTATTTCCAGCAACGACGTTCATTTGGAATGGATATACCGCGCAAGCGCCTACATCTAATGGGGAGCAAACGAGAAACCATTCGAATACAAGAGTTGAAGGACGAGGATGGTCAGGTGAACGGAACGGAAGTAGTGGTCCATTATGGAACAGCCAATTAGAATTCGGTAGCATATTAAAGAATTCGGTAGGCTATCTTTTTGCCAAATTGCTTAATCTCAACCCTGCACTTAATTAAAAATAATGATTTCGGTAGTAATTGTCGACGATGAGGCCCTGGCCCGGGCAACCTTGAAAAGCATGTTGTCGGAACTGTGTCCGGACATACGGGTCATTGGGGAAGCAAACGGCGTGACAACCGGCATTCGAGAAGTGCTGGGGAAAAAACCTGATGCCCTCTTCTTAGACGTGCAAATGGAAGATGGCACCGGCTTCGATTTACTGGATCAATTTTCAGCACCGGAATTTAGTGTCATCTTCACGACCGGTTTTGACAGATTTGCCGTGTCGGCTTTTGAAAACAATGCGCTCCATTACCTACTAAAGCCGCTCCATCCGAATAAACTCCAGGAAGCTTGCAACCGTCTCCGTGAGAAGAACCAACAGGAAAAACTCAGTCAACGCCTGAACGGTGCCCGGGAAGATATCCGGGGCAATGAACTCAAAAACATTACGCTCAGAAGTAGCAATGAGATTCACTTTTTAAAGTTGCAACAGATCATTCGCCTGGAATCCCTGGATAACTGCACTTTCTTTTATCCCGTGGACCGCAAACGGATCTTCATTACGAAAACCATTCGTGAATACGAGAAGATGCTGCCGAACAACCAGTTTTTTCGGACCCATCAATCCCACGTCATCAACCGAAATCACGTCCTAAAAGTGGTGAAAGAAGACGGCTGGCAGGTGCTGATGTCGGATGGCCATTCGGTGCCCATTTCTCGACGCCGGAATGCGGATTTTTTGGAGTGGATGGATGAGTAACAATTTATACCGTTGAAGAGAAGTGCGATTTATGAAAGATGGAATAGTTAAAATAACTCAGTGTTAGTTCTGGAAAACGCCGTAAATTTAGGCATGACATTTTATGAAAAAGAACTCAATAGAATCAACAACGAGATTTACTCGAATCAAGAGCAAATCCAAACAGTGATCGGCATTCGAAATTACATCGACAATAACTACCATCGGGATTTGAATCTGGACTTTCTATCTCATATACTATTCATCTCGAAGTTTCACCTCCTGCGTTTATTCAAAAGGTACTATGGCCTAACCCCCAGGCAGTATTTGATAGACAAACGAATCGAGGTAGCAAAAGAGCGACTACAGAATGGCATGACCGTGACCGAAACCTGCTTTGAGGTTGGATTTGAGAGTTTAGGCTCGTTCAGCTCTTTATTCAAAGCCAAAACCGGGAAATCACCCATTGAATTTCAAAAAGAGCAACTTTCAAGAAGCGCGTTAAATTCCGAATCGTGAATTTCGCTGCATGAATTAAAAAGTATGTAAAATGAAAGTTACCATTGTCAGTATTCCCGTTCGAGATCAAGAAAAAGCATTGAAATTCTATACCGAAAAATTGGGTTTCCTCAAAAAGAAGGACAAACCAATGGGAGGTGGAAATAGATGGCTCACCGTCGTTTCTAAAGAGGCGCCGGATGGGCCGGAAATATTACTGGAACCGGCACCCAATCATTTTGAACCCTCAAAAGTTTACCAGAATGCCTTATTGGAAGCCGGCATTCCATACACCCAATTTGAAGTGGATAGTGTCGATGACGAATATGAACGATTGACGAAGCTGGGGGTGGAATTCAGTGTGAAACCCTCTACAATGGGAACTACTAAATATGCAGTCTTTAACGATACCTGTGGGAATAATATTGAAATTACCGAGGAGTTGTAAGTGACGTTACACCTGAATTACTTTTCATCAAAGTAAAACAATTGGCAGGAAAACTAGTTTAAAGACTTGTTTAGAATTCCGTTGCTGGGTCTTTTGCCTTCAGCAGAAGTCTCCAAACGAGTTCTGAAGTACTTTGATATTCGTTCGATAAAAAATGTAGATTATTATCCCTTACTTGCGATGGAAGAAGATGGAATTAGCAGTTGGCAAAAGACAATTGCTGCCTTTACAACACTCTTTTTATTTCTGTTAGGTGCCTATGCCCAAACTTCTTTGGATTTCCAAAACTTCACCCAGAAGGATGGTCTGGCCAGTGATTACGTATTAATGATCTATCAGGATCATCTGGGCTACATGTGGATTGGGACGGAGAGTGGACTGGATCGATTTGATGGGCAACATTTTTTACACTTCAAGCACGATCCTGAAGATCCACAAACGTTGGACGATAATTGGGTCCAAAGTCTTTTTGAAGACAGTCAGCATAATCTCTGGATTGGAACGGAAAAAGGATTGAATCGGTTGAATCGAACAACCGGTAAGATAGAGCGGATTCCAATGTATAAATCGGGCCAAAAGATTCAAAGTGTACCCGAAAATCTGTGTGAGGACCCGGACGGCAATTTGTGGATGAATATTGTTGGCGAGGGTGTGTTTCAACTCAAACAACGAACAGGGGAAGAAAATGAATGGTACGTTGAATATCTTGCCGTCGAAGACAGCCTTCCAGAAAAATACGACCCATGGAGAGCAAACCGATTGCTTTTTGCCACTACCGAAGATCTGTGGTTTTCGAACAATTATGCCATAAAGCGTTTTCATCTTCCCACCAAACAACTCAGCTTTTTTTATCCTCCCGACTCTGATGACACCGAAGAAAACAACCTGAAAATTGTAAAGACTACTTATGTAGGGGATGGATCGATCTTAGTCTGTACGCACAAAAATCTTTTTGTCCTCGATACTGAAACCGATGCACCCCAATTAAAACTACTTAAGTCCATCGGGTTTAAGACTATTGAGGATCGATCAAATTTTATTCACATCAATTTTTTAAAGGACGGTAAGGATGTCCTTTTTGTTTCTATTTACCGAGACTTGTTTTTCTTCAATACACAAAATGGCCGGCTCGAATCCATCCGACCACAAGATCAAACCTCTAATAGATCGTTTCCCAATTTTATTCGCAGCCCTTTCAAAGACCGACAGGGCAATTATTGGATCGGCACTGAAGGAAGTGGTGTTTATCTTAGTCGTAAAGTAGACAGTCCTTTCACGCTTTATCAACATGATCCTGCTGATCCAAATTCGTTGTCCCCCGGGCAAGTGCGAACTTTCGTAGAAGATGGTCAAGGGCATCTTTGGGTGGGGATTTTAAATCATGGTATTGATCAGTTTACTTATAACGAAAACAACCTTTTACAAAAAAAGAAATCCATCGTTCCCCTTTTAAATCCATCGGACGCGCTCCCCACTGGGCGGATGGTGAAGATTATTCAAGGCCCGGAAGAGGCGCTATGGATAGCCAGCCTTACCCATGGGGTGATAAAAATGGATCTTGACGGACCGCAATTTACCATTTACGACTGTCAGGCCGGTGATTCTACTTCACTAAGAGCGAATCGGGTATGGGCTTTAACCGTAGCCGCCAACGGGCATATATGGGCGGGAACCTGGGAAGATGGATTGAGTTGTATTGACCCTCAAACGGGGGCGATAGAAAGATTACTTCATGACCCGAACAATTCCAATTCGCTTGTCAGCGATAAGATTCGATATCTCTACACCGATCCAGAAGGAATTTTATGGATTGGTACCGACAGGGGTCTTAGTAGATTTGATTCTGAATCAGGTCAATTTACAAATTTTCGACATGACCCCAATGATCCTAATTCACTGTCCGATAATCTAATCTGGGCCATTTATACGGATCGACAGGGGGTGCTCTGGGTGGGTACCAATACTGGACTCAACCGTTACGATCAGACGACCGGGCAGTTTGAACGCTTTTATGAAAAAGACGGGTTGCCCAACAATACCATCTATGGCCTCCTCGAAGATGATGAGGGCACCCTTTGGGTAAGTACAGAAAGTGGTTTGGCGCGGCGATTGAGTGGGGACTCGGAATTAGCTTTTTTCCCTCTTGGTATGGCTGACGGATTAAACACGATTTCTTTCGTTCCTAAAGCCGTTTTGAATAGTTCAAGAAGTGAACAATTATTCTTTGGTAGCACCCAAGGTATTTTGACCGTCAAACCATCACTGCTCCAACTGAGTACTCCGACCCCCGAAATCACTCTGCATGCGCTGAGCAAGTTCAATCCCTATAGTCAGGGCGGCGTAACAGTTACCGATTATTTCATCAATAATGAAGAAGAACCGATCAAACTAGAGTATCGGGATCAAATGATCACTTTTACCCTATCGGACCTCAACTGGAAGGACAATAGGGGGCTTCGTTATGATTATCAGTTGGTGGGCTTTAACCAGCAATGGATGTCACTGGCGGAAGATATGCAAATCGCCTATACCAGCCTCCACCCCGGAAGGTATCAACTGCTAGTTCGAGCCAGAAATGCCGAGAACATTCCTTCCGAGGTTACCGAATTAATCAATATTCGGGTGTATCCCCCTTGGTGGCAAAGTTGGTGGGCTTACTTGGGTTATGTTATTTTTGTGGGCACCATCATTTTGGCCATTTATCGGTTCCAGGTGCGTCGGCAGTTGGAAAAGCAGGAGACCACAAACCTGAAAGCATTGGACGCTTTTAAAAGTCGGTTATACACGAATATCACCCATGAGTTTCGCTCCCCATTAACCGTTATTTCAGGAATGCTGGATCTAATCGAGAAGACCCCTGAAAAATGGCTGAAGAGAGCACCTAAAATAATTCGAAAGAATAATACCATTTTGTTGGACCTAATCAATCAAATGTTAGAGCTCCAAAAAGTGGAATCGGGCAAGCTAAAAGTGAAACATCAACTAGGAGATATTATTCCTTTTCTTCATTCGCTATTTGAGCAATTCCAGGCCTTGGCACAGAGTAAAGAACAACAAATGGAATTCATCTGTGAAGTGGATTCCCTGTTGATGGATTTTGACTCAAAGAAAATTTTACGCATTGTTTCCAATTTATTATCCAATGCCATCAACTATACCCCCAAAAAGGGAGACATTCTTTTCCAGGTTTCTTCCGGTAGTAAAAAGGAACTTACACCAGACCACTGTCTTATCTTAGAAGTAACAGATACGGGTCCCGGTATTCCTGAAGATCAGCTCCCCTACATTTTTAACCGCTTTTATCAAGCCAATGTCAATACCTCAGGAAGTGGTACCGGCATCGGACTTTCGCTGATCCAAGAACTAGTAAAATTGCTCAAGGGCCAAATCGAAGTTAGTAGTAGGGCAGGGCAGGGCACTACCTTTCAGGTTTTTCTGCCAATCACTCAAAATGCTGCTCCCCAGATGGCGGAAATGCAGCCAAAGATTCAAAGTACGATAGCAGGCATCAGAAAAACGAATAAAGAATTGCCGTCCTCGGCCGGCGACCTGCCGATTGCACTAATTGTGGAGGATAATCATGAGATTGCACAATATTTAAAGATCTGTCTGGGCGGGAGCTACCAACTGGAAATGGCTGTTCATGGACAAGAAGGCATCGACAAGGCTTTTGAGAAAGTGCCGGATGTGATCATCAGTGATGTCATGATGCCCCAAAAAAATGGTTTCGAACTTTGTGAGGCATTGAAAGAAGACATTCGCACCAGCCACATCCCAATCATCTTGCTCACGGCCAAATCAGATGTGGAGTCCCGAATCCAGGGTTTGAAACACGGTGCCGATGATTACCTGGCCAAACCCTTTAACGAGGAAGAATTGCGGGTACGCATGCAAAATCTGCTTGCGATTCGCCGAAAACTCCAGCTCAGGTATCAGAATGTGTACGAGCGACCCTTGCCCAAGGCCAAAATCGCAGTTCCTCATTTGGAAGATGAATTCATCTTAAAAATCAAAGAGCTCTTCGAAGAACAAATGATGGATCCGGCATTTGACCTGGACAAGCTTTGTCAAGCACTTAATCTAAGTCGATCCAACCTCTATAGAAAAATCAAGGCCTTGACCGGACGGTCCCCGGCCGTTTTTCTTCGCTCCTTACGCCTGCAAAAGGCGAGGCAGATCTTATTGTCTTCCGACCTTCCCGTCAAACAAGTCGCTTATGATGTAGGGTTTTCCGACCCATCTTACTTTTCGAGAAGTTATACCGAAGAATTTGGCGAAAGTCCCAATACGACAAAGGTTTCTTAACACTTTGACCATATAGTTCAAGAGCTGACCATATAGTACATACGCTTGAACGGATAGTTCATGTACTTGAATGAATAGTCCAACCGGTTTTTTCGTTCTCCCCGCATCTTTGCATTGAACAAATAAGCGGTTCATTTATGCAACTCAGTCAGATACTTCGTAGCGTCGTCATACCTCACTTACCTAAGGATCTAATTGGTGAAAAGTCTTTTAGGAAAATCCTTACGGTAGCAGAGTGCTTACCGGAAAAAGCAACTAATTTCTTTGGATTCGAATGTCCTTTAGGCGTTCAAAAACCTTCTTCTGACTTTCTATTACGCATTTCAAGAAAACCCTACGGAAGAGAGGTGTTGTCCAACCTGGAAACGAATGATGCCATTCCGAAGGAATGGTTCGAAGACATCGCCTGGCAAAAAGTAGGTGCCTTTGCTCAGGCCTGGAGTGATCCGAAATCAGCGCTATATGACCAGGCCGATGACATTTGGTTAGAATTTGATATGGACCAAACGAGACCTGGATCAATTCCGATTCCGAGCTTCTTTTTTGGCATCCCTCATCAAAAAGAAAGTTTTGAGAAGCTCCGTAATCAGTTAGCGTTAATGAGTCTTGGCTTGGAAACCATTCATGGCGAAACCCTTGCCTCTTCAACTTTAAACGCCTTACATCAGATCGTTAATGCTATGCCAGATGGAATAGGTGTTTTTCAGGTTGGGACCATGATTTCCAGGCCCCAACACATCTACCGGCTTTGTATAATGATGGATGGCTTTTCTACTATCATTCCTTTTTTGGATGCTATCGGATGGAACGGAGATCAACTCATGCTCCAGAAGGCACTAAACCGACTTAGCCCATTAGTAGACTATGTGGCTTTGGATCTTGATGTTACCGATACCGTTGGATCTAAGATCGGCCTCGAATGCTATATGAGAGGCACTAAAAATGCGATGGAAAAATGGGAGGTATTACTCGAATTTCTTCAAGCTGAGAACTTGTGTGTTCCAGAAAAAGCCAGAGGTATCCTTGGTGTTCCCAAAATCATTAATCACTCTATTTTACCCATGCATCTTTGGGCGCCGCATCATCTTGAATTGGCCAAATTAATTGGGCGTAAGTATGGTAGCTTCTACTATCACACCATCAATCACATTAAGATCAACTTCGAGGCAGATTACTTTACCCAGGCGAAGGCCTATTTAGGAATTGCACACCATTGGTTATCGATCCCCGAAGTGAAAGAAATCGTGGAAAACCAACAACTCGAAACAATAATATCAAACAACAAAAACTTACAACCAACTTACTGATGACGAATCACTATGACCTAATTGTAGTCGGAGGAGGTCTGTCGGGCCTATCTGCTATCCGGGAATTTCAGAATTGCAAAGTGCTCTTGCTGGAAGAAGCTGCATCTATTGGAGGCCGAGTACTTACCAGGCAGCAACATGGGGTCACTTATGAATTAGGAGGATTTTTTGCTCCGAATGCAGAAGTTTTTCCGGAATCCCTTTACGAGAAAGCCAATCGTGTCCCCTTCTCCGAATCTATCGGTGTCCATTATGAAGGACAAGCACTGTGGGGCAGTAAGGTGGTAGAGTGCCTTAATGGAAGTCATCTAACTAAGGAAGAGAAAAGATCGATCAGATTGTTTTTCCAAGACAAGAACCACCCGGCCGATCGGTTAATGGAAAAGCCCTACAACTTGCTGAATGCTTTTTTTCAATTGATCCATCCCGGACAGCTGAACCAATATGTGATGGACAGGAAATACGACGCCTTAATCAGATGGGATTTGTCTTTCCTAAAAAGAGGCAATTGTACGGTGGTAGATTTTCTCGAAGAACAAAGTACTGCGGAAATATGGACGAAGGCGCGGGTTGAAAATATTACAGATGAAGGGAATCTCGTAAGAGTGGAATATATACGGAAAGGCATGAGGTATGTGGTGACCTCCGAAAAAGTCATCGTGACAACTCCTGCGCCGGTGGCCAAAAAATTGTTAGCTCACCAAAATTCGGCCTGTAGTGATTTTTTGCAAGCTCTGGCTTACAATGGTGGATTCACATTGGTGTTGGGCATACCTACACCACTTTTGAAGGATTTTGCGTTTGTTGCTACCCCGGATTTTGAATTTACTTCGGTGCTTCACCAAAAACGAGAAAATGATATTTCAACACTTACGATCTATTTTACCGGTAGAGGTGTTGACCAGTTGCGGGAGCAGGAAATGGAAGTTTTAGTACAGGATACCTTGGATGATCTGCAATGGGTTGCAGCCACTTCCTTGCAAAGATCGGATGTGATTTTCTACGATAGCAACTATTGGCCATACATCAGTCCCGTTATCAATGACGCCTATGATCTTTGGAATTCCCGGGCATTAAAACCATCTTCGAATGTACAACTGGCAGGTGACTACACCTGGTATTCCCCGGTTGATCCATTGCCCTATGGAATGACTGCTGCCTATCTATCTGGCCAATACGCAGCGAAACAGGTGAAAAAGGCATTATGGAACACCCAGCACGATTACCGGGGGAAATACCTGTTGAAAACCCAAATATTTCATCTCGCAAAGAATAGACCTGTCTATCGAGGTCAAAATTTGGAAGGAGACGTCGCCTACTACGGCATCCTATTAGCGGCAAACAAGGATAAGCAGCTCAGGGATTATTTGTTGGATTGTGCCATCGACGGATTGTGGGAGTATCAGGAAGATTTTGGAGTCACCTTAGACGACAGTCTCTTGGTCATGGAGGGTTTGTGGCGAGCCGGTTGGGAGGAAGAAAGCCTAAAGTATTCTCTGGATCAGTTGATAAAGTTTTTTTACGACTCGGAAACTGGAGCTTTTCATACCCTTTCACATAAGGGAGCTCAGCAAACCGGTTTTGCTAGGGGCAGGGCAAAATATTGGCGTGGACCGGGACTGGTAGGAACCGCACAGGCAGCTTACTTATTGTCATATTTCGGCCAGCATTATTCAACGATCATCAGGCGTTGTCAGGATTATGTGGCCGGACATCAACACGCCTTGGGTTTTTGGCCTTCGAAGTGGTTTCCATCCGTGATGTGGGGTACCTATTATGCGCTGGAACTGCTTTTGCTGGATCCCGATAAATATGCCGCTGAAATCGATAAAGCCAAACGATTCATCATCAACGCTCAGCAGGGAAATGGCAGTTGGCAGGAAGTAGTGTTGGAGACCTCCTTTGCTATCAGGTCCCTTAAAACCCTGGAATATGACGAAGAACACGAATACATCAAGTCCGGTACAGATTGGCTGCGAAGCCAGATAAAACACAACCAATTGTCAGGTGAGCCACTGCTCTATTACTGGTACGAACAAGATGGAGTCAAGCTTTTGCACCAAGCGCGCGACAACGGAAAAATAAGCTACGCTCTTGCCCAGTTGGCCCTGGAAGAAAAACAAGTGCTCGCCATGTACTTCTAATGAATCACCATATTTCTTAAAAACTAAATCGTTTAAGTTTGAAATACTCAGAAGAGACTCTCGAAATATTTACTACTGCCGCTACCATTTTTGAACGCTTGCATGAGAATTGGGACTACGTAGCGTACCCGTCCGAAGAAATGCTCAGTGCCCACAAAAAGCACTGGGAACGGATCCTATCTAAAGAAGACGGTGAGGAGAGGTTACAGAGATTTCTACAATATGAACAACTCCCGGAAGATGCATTAGCAAAAATGTTTGCTGAGGTTCAGGTAAATGCCGAGACATCGATTCCTGATTGGCTGAATATCCTGGAACGCGCCCTAGCTATTTATCGAACCGGCAAGGGGCAGACCTCCCTCAGAAAAACCTTGGATTCAGATGGCGAACATATTTCATTCGGAGAACTATTGCTTCCCTGGGTGCAGGTTTACAGGGAAGAACGACAAATAAGAATTAGTGCAACCAAAGGAGTCATTTATCAAGCTGTATTTGAAGCGCTTGAAAACTCCTTTTTAGAAGTGGTGGCAAAGGTAGCCAAACCAACCCTTTTCGATCAAATGATGAGATTTGGGAATTCGAAATTTGATGAGCATGAATATCGTCAATTTATTATTGAGAATTCTGATAGAAACTTTATTTTCTTGTTGAAGAAGTTTCCAATATTGGCTCGTCTTTTGTCCACTTTCACCATCAATCTCGCCAGTGCCCACGCCCGTTTTGTCAATCGGATAGCAAAGGATTACGAAGAGATTAAAGCCACCTTTTTTGAGGATAGAGCAATCGGAAGGCTCTTTAAGGTCAAGAATTCTGCTTCGGATTTTCACAAGGGGGGAGAATCAGTAATCCTCCTTAAGTTTGAAAGTGGAGACAAACTGGTGTACAAACCCAAAAACTTAGGTTTAGCAGAACAATTTAATGGTCTACTTGCCTGGATCAATGCGGAAGGCAGTCCTTCTCCGTTTAAACAAACCAAGCTTATCAACAAGAAGGATTACGGTTGGGTAGAATATATAGATTTTAAGGAATGCCAATCCCCAAAGGAGGTTCAGCAATATTACAGACGTGCCGGCGCTTTATTATGTTTGTGTTATCTCCTAGAGGGTACAGACTTTCACTACGAAAACATTATTGCTGCTGGAGCCTATCCCGTCATTGTAGATTTTGAAACCATTCTTTCACCGAGAGCAGTATTACTAGAAAGTGCTGCAAAATCGATTGCTAAAACAGAGGCGGTCCGACATTCTGTGATCAGAACCTGTTTGCTTCCTATCAGTACCGAAATTTCAAATAATGCTATCAACATGGGGGGCTTTGGAGGAAAAGTTTCTGCGAATACCGAAGGACTGGACTATGCGGAGCAAAGAGTGAACGTTCCCCATTTAAACGGTGATAGGTGTCCTGTATCAGGATATGGGGCAGAGTTAAAGGAAGGTTTTCGGTCATTTTACTGCTTTATCACCACAAAAAAGCATAAGCTGTTGGGAGCCCAAAGCCCTCTTCATACATTTAAACATCTTCCGGTGCGGGTGCTTTTCAGAAATACTTTTGTCTACAATTATGTTATTAAAAAATTATCAAAACCGCAGAGTCTCGAAAATGGTATAAACTTTAGCCTTCAAATGGAGGTCCTGGCCAAGGGGCTTTTGCGGCCAGCAATCCGGCCGGTATCTTGGCCGGTCTTAAAAGAGGAACGCGCTTCGTTGATGAGTTTTGATTTTCCATTTTTTGTTACTACTACCTGTTCGACCGATCTAATGATAAATGAAGGTTGCGACATCAAGCATTTTTTTCAGAAAGCCAGCTATGATGCCATGTACGAGTTGATTGAAGGTATGAGTGAAGAACAATTACTGCGGCAACTCCAATGCATAGATTCTGCTTTGGATATACTCTATTCAGAATCGCCACCTGTCCCTAGCGTAGCCTGAATGCGAAGAATTATTTCAATTTAATAAAACATCAGAATCAATGAATCGACAAATTGCCATCTGCAATAATGCCGTCCAACAATATATTTACGGAGATTATTCCCTGCAACATTTTAATCTTCATGGGATACGGGTTCCATGTGGAGTAGTACATACGAAGACAAAGGATTTTGATCCCAAATCTGAACAGCACGCTAATTTTGTGCTCTTGAAAAAGAGGGCTTTTTCTTGTAATTACCGAGACAAAGGCCTTGCATTGGGTAGATTGGATATCATGACGGAAGCTGGCATGAAGACTAACCCGAAATTTTATGCCCTGGGATCTGAATTTTCTGCGGAAGTTGTTTCAGTCGGGAAAAATGTGAAGAATTTAGTTCCTGGGGATCGGGTCATCAGTAATGGGAACTACCCTGCAGAACATCCGGATGCACGCCCCGGTTTACCTACTAACCATGGTTCTAAGGAATTTGAGATTCTCCATTTCAGTAAAGTGGTAAAAATTCCGGACAATATGTCGTGGGAAGTTGCTGCCGGATTCCCCATTGGCGGCCAAACAACCTACTCAATGATCAGAAAACTAAACATTCAACCTGGGGATAAAGTCCTGGTTACCAGTGCAACTTCTAACACTTCTCTTTTTGCAATAAATGCCTTGAAAAAGTATAACGTAGAAGTCTATGCCCTTAGCACAAGAGAGACTTTCAGGAGTCAATTGCTTCAAATGGGGGTCCGGGATGTTTTTGTGATAGACCCCGCCATTCGATTGACGGAACAACCTGATATTGTTCAACACGTTAGATCCACCCGAAAGTTGTTCAATGTCGTCATTGACCCCTTTTTCGATATTTATTTTCGGCCGGTTCTGGATCTCTTAGAAATGGGAGGCCGCTATACTACCTGTGGAATGTATCACCAGCACCAAAAAATGAATGGAGAAGGTAATCATCAGTTAACAGAAGCTCTTTTCCAGGTCCTATTGAAAAACATAACCATTTATGGCAATTGTTTGGGTTCAACGCAAGACTTGCAAAAGGCCCTGGATGATTACCGAAAGGGAGATTTGGAAGTCATTATGGATCAAGTTTTTTCCGGTAATGAAGTGGAAGCATTTTTTGACCGGACCTTTAACTCAAAAGAAAGATTTGGGAAAGTTGTATATGTATATTAATGGTATTCAATATTTAATTTATTTATTAATTCTTAAAACGTTATTAAAATGGAAGACATTAAAAAAGGTTTGCAAACTGTAGTAAACAAGGCTTGGGATGATGCATCCTTCAAAACTGAATTGGTTGCTGACCCTGTATCAGCCATTGAATCCGCAACGGGTTTAAACGTACCAGGAGACGTGAAAATCGTCGTTAACGACCAAACGGATGAGGATGTAATTTATCTCAATATTCCACCAAAGCCGGATTTTGACAACATGGAGTTGACAGACGAGCAACTGGAGCAAGTAGCAGGAGGAGAAATATTCGCCACTACTTTTGCTGTAACATTTGTTGTATCGGTTCAAACAACAATAAGCGCTGCCAGTGCAATTAATGACAACAACAAGAAAAAAGGCAAAAAAGGCTGGTAGAAGATCCGACTGATCATAGATTTATTACAAAGATGCTAGGAATGCTTCCTCCCCATAAAATCAGCTTGTATGCAGTAGAAAAACGCAAGCTTTTGGGGAGGAAGATCCACCTAAAGTTAAGTAGGGACAAGATAGGAACCTTTCTTCATAATGACTAACCAAATTTAGTTAAGTGATGATCCAGGAAATAAAGAAAGTTAAAGCGCTGTACCATTTTTCTCTTTTTTCATTGATCAATCCAATTCCAAAGCAGGATTTCCTCCGGGAAAATTGGGAACAGGAGGCTTTGATTATTAAAAGAAACAATCGTGCTTATTATCAAAAACTCTTTACTATTGAGGAGGTCGATCGGGTACTGCATTTTCACAGACCAACCGGGCATAGCATTCGCATTGTAAAGAACCAAGAGCCAATGCTGGCCGGTAAGTACGAAAACTTTGATGGAAGTTTAAACCTTAATCAAATTTATGCGGCATACAGCGATGGATATACCGTGGTGATTAATGAGATTGAGCGATTCCATCCCGCCATCAAGGAGCTTTGTCAGAAAGTACGGGAAGAATTGCATCATCATGTGGTGGGCAATATGTATCTGACACCGCCTCATCAGAAGGCACTCTTACCACATTATGATACGCATGATGTACTGGTTATTCAGGTCCATGGCTCCAAAGAATGGAAGATCTATGATGCTCCCGTAGAGACGCCCCTCCATAATAGTTTTCAGCCCGTTTTTAGGGAGGCAGATTTAAGTGGTGTCAGAACGGTATTGTTAGAAGCAGGAGATTTCATGTATATGCCGAGAGGGGTGCCTCATCATGCATTAACTCATGATGAATCTTCCCTTCACTTGACGATAGGTGTCCACCCCAAACAATGGGTAGATCTCCTGGCTGAAACGCTGCAGGTTGTTGCCCTACAAAATAAGGACTTTAGAAAGGCTTTACCAGTTGGGTATCAAGATTCGGAAAATTTTAGTGAAAGAGAAATCGCGGCTTTGATGGCCCATTTCCAGCAATTGATGGATGTTTTCCGGCATCAGGCGAATCCCCGCTCGGGCTTCCAGCTGTTAAAAAATAAGTTCGATGCGGAGGCGACAATTCCAGGAGACGGCCATTTTGCTCAATTGGATCAAAGAGTAAACTTGACTTTGGAAAGCGAGATGATCGTGAGAAGCGGCCTGCGTTGTCAGGTATTCGCGGAGGGGAATGTGGCGAGGATTTCTTTCCCGGGAAATACGATCAAGGGCCCCTCGCACATTGCCGATGCTTTATCATATATCGCGGAAGCAGAGGGTAGTTTTGTCATAAAAGACTTGCCATTCCTCTCGGATAATAACAAGCTTAAACTCGTCCAGAGATTGGTCAGGGGCGGCTTGTTGAAACTAAGCCCTGTTGTCGATGCGGCTTCCGGTAATTTCTAATCTGAAATCAATAATCAGCGTGAAAAAAGTTTTGTTTTTACTTGGGGTCTTAGAGCACCAGGACATAGAGTGGATCATAAGTGAAGGTTTGCTAAAGACCATCAAACAGAAGAGTATTCTAATCGAACGGGGGGTATCCTCCAGTTATCTCTATCTGGTGCTTTCCGGTTCCTTCGTTGTCTTGGCTGGCAAGAAAGAAGCCGTTGAAATTGCAAAGGTTGAACATGGAGAGATCCTGGGAGAACTCTCCTTTATTGATGCTCGCCCCCCCGGCGTAAGTGTCGTAGCGAGGAAGGATGCTGAAGTTCTTTGCATAGAAAAAAAATCAGTGAAGGCCAGATTGAAAAGTAATCCGGGTTTTGCCGGCCGGTTTTATTACTCCTTGAGCCTTATGTTGTCCCACCGATTGCGAAAGGCCAATCAGGAAGTGGATGATGGTTACGAAGCGGATGAAATTGATGAAAATCTGATGGATAATTTTCATCAGGCTGGATCTAGCTTCAATCGAATTGTCAAGGAAGTCAGAAAAAGGAAAGCCAGCCAATAAAAGCCGTCTTTATGAAAGTATCGATCATTACCCCTGCGTTCCTATTGCTGACGCTATGCATCTTTGGTCAATCCGGTAAGGAGGACGCCATTACCAGTACCATTGCTAACTTGGAGGAACTGCTGCTTTCGAGAAGCCCTCACGTCAAGCAATTCATATTGAATGTGGCTGCCAATGAAGCGACCGTACTCTTAAGTCAGTCGACCTTCGATGTCCTGCTAACTAGTGATATCTCCATTAGACGAGACCGGCAAAATTTGCTGGAAATGGATCCCCTAAATGACTTTTTTAGCAATGTCCGTACCAGTTCGGGGACCTTCAATATTGGCCTCCAAAAGGTTTTTAGGTCAAGTACTGCCATCAGCACCAATGTCTCCTGGTCCAGGTCGGCGGATAGTAATACATTTGGTCTATTTGGCGAAAAGGAAGATCCTTTCACTGCTCAGAACACAGCCCGATTTGCCATCGGCCTGCAGCAGCCACTCCTGAGAGGACGCGGAAGATCCGTCATTACCGCCAATGAAGTGGCAGGCAGGCTTCGGGTGGAAGCCTCCCGAGCCGACCTCATTCAGGCTGCTGCCGGAGAAGTGCTAAATATGCACTTGGTGTATTGGCAATATTTGAGTGCTCACAAGATCTATGAAGTCTACCAGCAGAACGAGGCCAGGGTGAGACGAATGTTAGAGATTACTCAGACCCTGATCAAAGCCGACAAGAAACCAGCAGCAGAATTGATACAGGTGTATGCCGATCTTGCGGACCAGGAAAGTCAGACTATTTTTGCCCGTCAGTTATTTTTGGAAGCGAGGCAGAATCTGGGTAGAGTACTCGGTATAGAAATGAAGGAAGCCCAAAATCTTGGAAGCCCCATTCAAGACTTCCCAATCGATGAAGCAGACCGCTTACTTGTAGAGGACAGCCAAGACTTATTCTTTCAACAAGCTGCGTCTAACCGAATGGATATGAGGTCTTTATCTAATAATTTGGATGCACTTAGTACGTTGGCGGCCTTTGCCGAGAACGATCTTTTGCCACAATTCGACGCAAAACTCTCGTTCAATTATGGAGGATGGAGAATGGGGGATGATTTAACCAATCTGCTGAGTGCCTTCGGGACCCTCCCTGGTAGAGAGGTGAGTGGGCAAATAGGGCTTGTTTATCAATTTCCGCTGCAAAACCGGGCTGCCAAGGCAGCTTACGCACAACAGAAAATTCTCATTCAAGAACAGCAGATCAATTTTGAGAATTTGCAGCGCAACATCGACATCAATCTCCAGGTCGCGCTTAATAATTTAGATCAAAGCCGACAGGCTTTAGAAAAGTCCAGAAGCTCCTTCGACTATTATCAACAGGCATTTGAAAATGAATCTAAGAAATTTCAATCTGGACTTACGACTTTACTCAATCTCATTATTTTCCAAGATCGTTTGACTTCCATTCACATACGATACATTCAGGCTCAACAACAGTTGGCTGAATATCTCTCTACGCTTCAATTTGAAATGGGGACCATCATCAGTGAAAATGGTTTGCAGTATTTGAATTCACAGGTTGCAAAGCAATAAAGTATGATGTACATGGAAAATCCTCTATTGATGAGGAACGTATCGGATGTGCTTTATTAAGATAAAATCATTCAATTAAACATGGCGCAGAAGTTCTTTAGAAAAGCTGCTTTAGAAAAGCTTTCCACACCGGAAAAACTGGATCAAATGATCACTGTAACCAGTCCGCGGTCATGGCTGGTTTTAGGCACTTTAGTATTGGCTCTTTTTACCGGGCTAGTCTGGTCCTTTAAGGGGACCACTAAGACCAAAGTAAATGGTGCGGGTATCATCATGAGCGGAGAAGTCTTCAACATCATCTCAACTACTACCGGCCAAATCTTGGAGCTAAAAGTAGGTTTGGACGATGAAGTGCAGGAGGGACAAGTAGTTGCCCTCATTGATCAACCCGAGCTTAGGCTACAAATCCAGGAAGCAGAAGCGAGACTGAGGGAACAGGAATTGGAGTTGTCTCAGTTCGAGGCTTTTGGAAACGAGGACATAAGAGTGCAGGAACAGGTAATTGCTGAACAGAGGATCAGTTTGCAGGAAAGAGTAGAAAACAACAATAGCCTGATTGATTTTTTGAACACCCAGCTGAAGTCCGAAGAAGAGTTGTTGTCACAAGGTTTGATCACCAAACCGGAGGTTGAAAAGACAAGGCAGCAGATTGTGAACCTGGAAAATGAGAACAAGTCTATCCGAGCCAAAATCACCCAGACAAATAGTCAGAAGTTGAATCTCAGTTTTGGGCAAGAACAAAAACTCATGACTTTACAACAAAGGATAGACCAGGCCAATAGAAGAATTGGGCAACTCCAAGAGCAATTAGAACTGAATAGTAAGGTGATCAGCAAATATTCGGGAAAAGTCTTAGAAATTATGACTGAAAAAGGAAGGGTTATTGCTCCTGGGACCCCCTTGTTCGGTATAGGGTCGCATTGGCAGGATAAAGACACTAAGTTGCGGGCGGTATTGTTTGTGCCGTCCGGAGAGGGTAAAAAGATCTCAATTGGCATGGAAGCCCTAATTGCGCCATCCACGATCAAACCACAAGAATTTGGTTACATGAGAGGGATCGTTCAGCATATTTCTGATCTGCCGGCTACTCCACAGGGGATATCCAATGTACTCAAAAACGAACAATTGGTACAACAAATGCTTGCACTGGGGGCGCCATTCGAGGTGCAGATCGAATTTGTCAAGAATGAATCCGATGAAACGACTTACCTCTGGACTTCCCGGGAAGGGCCTCCGGTACCCGTTTTACCGGGTACACCCTGTACTGGAAAAGTCACGGTCCAGCAGCAAACCCCCATCGCCATTGTCCTGCCGGCACTAAAGGAGTTTTTTCAACTCTACTGATGAGCTTCATTACGCGAAAGTCTAAAATGTGGATCATAAACTAGAAGTCAATGGCATTTAATCCTTTTAAAAAAAGAGAGAAACGAGCAATAGCGACTCAAGCCAAAAGGTCAAAGGTGCCGTCAATCCTCCAAATGGAAGCCGTTGAATGCGGAGCTGCTTCCCTGGCGATGATTTTGGCGTATTATGGCAGGTTTGTGCCTCTAGAGGAGGTTCGAGTTACTTGCGGAGTATCAAGGGATGGCCTTAAAGCAACCAATTTGATGAAAGGCGCGCGAGCATATGGACTAAAAGCGAAAGGCTATGCTAAGTCTATTGAGAACTTGCTCCAAATGAGATCGCCTTCGATCATTTTCTGGAATTTCAATCATTTCGTTGTTGTAGAAGGTTTCAGTCAGAACAAAGTCTACATCAATGATCCAGCCCAGGGAAGATATACCGTGGATTACGAGGAATTCAACGGTTCCTATACCGGGGTGGTCATTAGCCTGGAACCGGGTCCCGATTTTGTGAAACAAAAGAGTACTTCCGCTCTGGTTCCTGCACTATTGCAGCGTTTGAAGCATTCGAAATTGGCTGCCGGATTTGTGTTCTTGGTTAGCTTCTTTTTGGTGATTCCCGGAATCATCATTCCCACGTTTTCCCAGGTTTTCATTGATAAATACCTGATCAATCAAATGTCTGACTGGGTTCCGCCATTGCTCTTGATTATGGGGCTTCTGCTAATCGTAAATGTCTCCCTTTCTTACCTGCAACAGTATTATCTATTGCGCTTAGAAACAAAATTAGCTTTAACGACTTCCAGTGAATTCCTATGGCATGTCCTTCGCCTGCCTTCCGAATTTTTTGCCCAAAGATACGGTGGGGAGATCAGTAGCCGTATTACGCTCAACGACCAGGTAGCTAAAGTAGTGGCTGGAGATTTAGCCAATGCTTTCCTCAATGTTATTGTAGTCGTATTCTATGCATTAGTCATGTTGAGTTATGATGTCGTTTTGACTTTGATTGGTATTGGGGTCGCTCTACTCAATATTGGGGCTTTGCAGCTGGTGGGAAGATTGAGAAAAGAAGGGAATCGGAAGTTGTTGAACGAGAACGGGAAATTGATGGGAACGACGATGTATGGGGTCAGCATGATTGAAACGCTCAAAGCTTCCGGGCGGGAGAGTGAATTTTTCACTACCTGGTCGGGATACTTAACAAAGGTTCTGCTGGCAGAGCAAGAGTTAGCCTGGCTAACCAGGAAATTGAATGCGATCCCCCCTTTTTTGATGGCTTTTAACAATGCTGTTTTGCTGGTCATTGGTGCTTATCGGGTCATGGAAGGCGATTTGACCATTGGGATGTTGGTGGCTTTCATGTACTTAATGAACAACTTTATTAGTCCAATCAATGAATTGGTGGGTGTTGGCAGCCTGCTTCAAGAAACCGAAGGAGATTTGAATCGGATTGATGATGTATCCAAATATAAGGTAGCTGAAGAGTTCAGAACGGAAGCTGGGACATTGGTTGCTGAAAACGAAATGCCCCAAAAACTCATTGGAAGAATCGATATAAAAGAGATGACCTTCGGATACATCACAACAGCTCCACCTCTTATTGAAGATTTCAATTTGTACATCCAGCCTGGTGGTCGGGTCGCAATAGTCGGAGGCTCCGGAAGTGGTAAGTCTACCATTGCCAAAATTGTGGCGGGCTTACATCAACCATGGGAAGGGGAAGTTTTATTTGATGGGATCGAACGCTCCAAAATCAATCGATTCTCTTTGACTAGCTCCGTGGCGATGGTCGACCAGGAAATTCTGCTTTTTGAAGGAAGTATTAAGGACAACATCTCCTTTTGGGATCCAACCATACACGAAAAAGACATTATTCGAGCGGCTAAAGATGCCGATATACATGACATGATCGCGACCAGGGAAGGGACCTATGATGCCGAACTCCTGGAAAAAGGAACCAATCTCAGCGGAGGCCAACGACAAAGAATTGAGATCGCCAGAGCCCTGGCCATCAATCCCAATATATTAATTATGGACGAATCGACCAGTGCCCTCGATCCGGCATCCGAAAAAATCGTGATGGACAACATCAAACGCCGGGGATGTACCTGCCTGATTGTAGCCCATCGACTCAGCACCATTAGGGATTGTGATTCGATCATAGTAATGGATAAAGGCCAGATTGTACAACGAGGTACTCATGAGGATTTGATTCAGGACCAGGAGGGCTTTTATGCCAGATTAATCAAAACGACCTAGCAAACTAATTTTTCGCTAGTACCCAAAAGAGATGCGAAATGCTTGACTTTGTAAAACCGAAGTTGCTTAAAATTACTACTAATCAACTTTTTCATTTCACCAATGAGAAAAAGTTTTGGATCGTTCGTAGTGGATCCGTAGACCTCTTTTCCATTGACCTGGATGAGGAAAAGACACCTTTAAGTCCCAGGAGATTCTTGTACCAGGCAGAGGTCGGGGACATTATCATGAGCTTAAACCCAACTGAATTTGAGGGAGGGGTAACACTTAGTGGTACGGCTTCTGATGCCGCACTGGTGGAATATGTCGTAGCAAGTGCCCAAGAATACAATATACCTTTTTTGGCGCTTACTTTTGAGAGGTGGATTGATCAGATCTCGGAGTACGTTTTAGAGTTTATTCCTCCAAACAATTTTACGCCAGTGCGGCCCGGAGCTGACCAAGACGTGCGAAAGGGAGATACCCTTTCCGCCAGCAAAAGCCTATACTGGTTAAGTCTATTGAAAGGAAGTCTGACGATTTTTAATAACAGCAAGCAGATTGATACGGATGGTGAAATGGGAAAAGATATGTTGTTCCCAGTTTCTGAGTTCTTATCCGTCCAAGTAAACCAAAAAGCGAGCAGGATCAGTGTGCATCGAGGGAGTGATTTCTCCTTGGCGATGCTCTTGTCAAAAGGAATCAATCCGTTGAGGGAATTCGTTTTTGAAAAAGTGACGAAAATTCACTCACAACGAAAAATCAGTATTGCGGAGCAAGTTCAAAGTCGGATCCATCGGGAAGGATGGGAGTTTAATAGAAGTTTAGCCGGGTTAAAGAAGATTCTGAATGGAGAACAACGCAACGAGTCCGTTCAATCTTCGAGGAATGAGGGTAAGCTGTTAATCTCCACCTGTCATACTGTCTTTCAGGCATTAGGGAAGAAAATTGTTGTTCCTAAAAACTTTTCCGCCAACACTACTTCGGATCCCCTTTTCTTGATCTGTACTGCATCGGGGTTGAGAACGCGAAAAGTAATTTTAAGGGGTAAATGGTGGAAAAAAGAGAATGGCCATCTGCTAGCCTATCTGGAAGAAACGAAAGAGCCCGTTGCATTGATTCAGACCAAAACAAATGCCTATGATCTAATCAATCGGAAAACGGGCGAAGTGAAGCGAGTAGAGGAGTCGCTAGCCGAAACACTTACTCCCGAGGCCCATATGTTTTTCCCAAATTTTGATAAGAAGATCAAGGGAATCTGGGGCCTGTTTAATTTTGCCAGCAAAGACTTCAGGAAGGACATCTTCTGGGTATTGATAGCGGCTTTGATCGGTAGTCTTTTGGGGCTGATCACGCCCATCTTATCAGACATCATTTTTGACGATGTCATTCCGGCCGCTGACCTAGGATTTCTGCAAGAAGTGGCGGCGATCTTATTGATGGTGGCCATTATTCAGGCTATGTTAAGCCTAGTGCAATCGGTTTTTCTTATTCGCTTGGAGACCAAGATGAATACCCGCCTGCAGGCCGGCCTCATGGACCATTTGATTCGACTGCCCATCAGGTTTTTTAAGAAATTCTCTGCTGGTGATCTCACTTTACGGGCGCTGACTGCCAATACCATTCGGCAGATTGCCTCGCAAACCCTATTGGCGGCAGCTTTGTCTGGCGCATTCTCCATTGTCAATTTGGGACTGCTATTCTATTACGCCCCTAAACTGGCCTGGATAGGGATTGCTTTGGCAGCCTTCGCGGTTCTTTACGTTGCGCTCATTGGTTTTCTCAAGCTAAAGTTTGACCGGAAAATAGCCAACCTGCAAGGGGATATTCAGGGCATCCTTTTTGAATTCCTTTCTGGGATCAATAAAATAAGAATTGGCGGTGCGGAAAGGCGGGTTTTTTCCATTTGGGCGGAGAAGTTTACCAAATTAAAATCGCTGAATTATAACTCGGGGACTTATCAGAATTTCGTTGAAGTATTTAATGCCTCTTATCCTTTTGTAACCAACATCTTCTTTTTCTTTTTCATATACTATTATTTCGAAGTGGCCAATAAAGCGGGCACTAATTCTTTGCTTTCGGTTGGTGCCTTCCTTGCGTTTATCACGGCCTTTGGTCAGTTTATGACCCAGTGTCTGGCTTTGAGCCAGGCCTTTATTGCTTCCATTAACATCATACCGCTTTACGAGCGAGTCAAGCCAATTCTGGAAGCGACACCAGAGACGCAAGAGGATTTCAATGATATCGGGGTTTTGAAAGGAGATATTGAATTTAACCACGTATCCTTTCGCTATGATGAAGATGGACCATTGGTATTGGATGACGTTTCCTTTACGATTAAGGCTGGTGAAATGGTGGCATTTGTAGGCCCATCAGGTTCTGGAAAATCTACCATTTTACGAATACTGCTAGGTTTTGAGGTTCCACAGTCCGGCTCTGTTTATTACGATGGTCAGGAGTTCCTGACCCTGAATAAGGACCTTTTGCGCAAGCAACTGGGGGTTGTTCTACAAAACGGTGCACTGATGCCCGGAAGCATCATGGAGAACATCATCGGCAATTCAAACCTGAGACAAGAGGATGCATGGAACGCTGCCCGGCAGGCCGGAATAGAACAAGATATCAAGGAAATGCCGATGGGAATTCACACCGTCATCAGTGAAGGTTCCGCTACGATTTCCGGAGGACAAAAGCAAAGACTCATGATTGCCAGAGCATTGGTTCACAAACCCAGTATCATCTTCATGGATGAGGCTACCAGTGCTTTGGACAATCGCACGCAGCATATTGTAAAAGAAAGCCTCGATCAGTTGCACGCTACAAGAATCATCATTGCACATCGACTAAGTACCATTGAAAATGCAGATCGAATTCTGGTTTTTGACAAGGGGAGTGTCGTAGAAGAAGGCACGTACAATAGTCTGTTGAAAGAAGGGCAGCTGTTTTCGAAATTGGCCAAGCGCCAACTGCTTTAAGTTGATTGTAAGATGATTGCATCCTCGCATTGTTCACGACTGTCAAAACTTTTCAATAAATGGAATTAAATCCGGCGGAGGAAGAAAACAGGTCAGGTCGTATGGCGATACTCTTCACTTTTACCCAAAACCCACATGTGGTCCAAGAACTGATCGATTATACAAAAAATCAATTCTTGTCGTCGACAAAAGATAGGGAAGGACCATTGGAGATTCCCGAAGAACTTCACGTGGCCGATTGGCGAAGATATGCACTAGCGGCTCAGACACAAGGTGCATTACCGGTTTTGAAAGAACCGTTTGTCCAATTGAATTTTCCGGTTCGAGAGGGGATGAGTATGAATGAGAATTATCGCAAGGCTTCATTTAAAGGACTTCAGATAGCGGGCATGCCGGAAGCACAAGGAATTCAATTAGATGAGCCGGAAAAATTGAGAATCGTATTTATAGATGGTCCGGTAGGGAAGCTGCCGGCCTTGATTGCCCATCATCCAAGAGATTTTGAGCTTTTGTTTCAATCTTTTTTTTACCGGAACGAACCTGTTCCTATTCCTTCAGCGATGGGAGCATCTATCGTCAAGGGCGTCAATAATTGGGCGCGTCTGCGCAAGGTCTTCTCCGAATTTAGAAGCCGGAACAGCTTCCGCTCCGCTCAAAGCATTTTTGCCGAAATTAATCAAAAGAAGCAGCTGTATCAAGACACATTCGTCTTGATCAGTAAAAAGCCATATAGCAATGTGTGGCCTCGAAACTATGACCATCAAAAGTGGCAGGAGGCATCCGTAAAGATCCGAATGTGGCATGAGTATGCACATTATTTTACCTCCAGATATTTTGAGACCATGCAGAATAATATCCACGATGAATTACTGGCAGATTATCTGGGAATTCACGCCGTTAAACCGATATTTGACGCTCAACTATTTTTGCTGTTTCTAGGCTTGGAGCGTCATCCCACTTACCGGACCGGAGGTCGCTTTGAAAACTATCTAGGAGAACCCAAGTTGAGTACTGAGGCTAAAAAAGTGCTACAAACTTTGGTGATTAAAGCTGCTCATCAAGTTGAGTCCTTCGATAAATATTTAGGTGATAGTCCCGACCGGAACGATCTTTTCCGACGACTAATAGCAATCGCTTCCATACATATTGAGGAAATCGCGGCTCCGAACGGTCTGAAGAGGTTAGTGGATTTGTACTCGCACCGATAAAAATAATGCTTGCGAAACCTGTGATCCGAAAAACTTATGATTGAAGTTGTCTAAAGTTTCTGTTTCGCATCGAAAAAATCAGATAAATGGTTCTCAGAATCGGTTTTTTTCTCAGCATAGCAGCGCTGCTGCCATCGCCAGGTATTGGGACTGTTGCCCTCATACACCACATCAACCAGGGTTGTTCCGATTTTTCGCCGGATGATTTGACCGGGAGCCAGGCCAATCCGCTCCATGTACTTCCGTGTTAACCGGAGGTGAGTTATGATTAGTTCCCGTATGCCTCGCGGCCGCAGATCTGGTAAATCTGGAGGTTTGCCAGATCTAGCTCTTTATTAAAACATTAAATGTTTAATTGATTTATTAAAAACATTTTTGTATATTTACTGATGCACAATGAAGAAAATACGACCTCCCATCCGAGCCGAAAACCACATGATCAGTTCTTCAAGGCAACCTTTTCCGACAAAGAGGTAGCGAAAGCTTATATCAGAAGGTTGCTCGATCCAAAGCTGGTTGGCAACCTTGAATTAGACCAATTGACTTTGCAACAGACTTCCTACATCAGTAAGCAGTTGAAGCCATACTTTTCAGACATCGTTTATACGTGCCCGTATCGGGGCTCGCTGGTTAACTTGACCTTTCTTTTTGAACACAAGAGCAGACCGGTGTCCTATCCACATGTTCAGTTATTGCGTTATATATTAGTCTTGTTCAAAAATAACAATCTGCGATATGAAAATATCTTTTAGCACTGCTCTTTGTCACGTCCTCGCCTTAATAGCTCCGGCTATTAGGCTGCGGGCGTTCCTTGATCAGCACAAAAATCTAAATTTCATATCATCACTTCTTATTTCTGAACAAGACTATTAGAAATATGGGAATCAAATATTAAGCAACAAACATCATTGCAAGTTACGATCCCCTTACTGTTTTATCATGGTCGGGAAAAGTGGAATTATCAGCCAATTATGAGCTACTTCAAGGATCAGGATCCTACCCTACAACAATACATTCCCAGCTTTGATTACGAATTCTTAAACATTTCAGAGTGGTCTGATGAAAAAATTATTGCTTTAAGAGAGGTCTTTCTGGTGAACGCTTTATTGGTTTTTAAGCACATTTGGAACGAAAACTACATACGAGCGAATATCAATCAGTTTTTTGTGTTCCTCGAACAACATATTGATTCGACTCAAGGCAGAAACTTTATTGAACGAATGTTTGTATATTTAATTAGAAGTTCCATTTTCGAAGGAGTAAATGTATATGATATGGTAGATAAAATTGAAGACGCATTTCAGGAGCCGGTACTGTCGGCTTATGATCGGTGGCGGTTGGAGGCTAGGGTTGAGGGGAAGGAAGAAGGAAGAAAAGAAGGAAGAAAAGAAGGAATAGAAGAGGGAAGAAAAGAAGGCAAAAAAGAAGGAATACAG
>JANQRV010000486.1 GCA_028284395.1 Saprospiraceae bacterium | reverse complement strand
TGGCAGAGCCCCGACGTTGCAAAGCCCGGAATCACGAAATTTGCTTAAAAAAAGATCGGAGGGACTTTAAGCGCATCCAGGCAACAAAGTCCCTCTGATTTTATCCACGCCTCTATTGCTTTCACTTATCTGATCACCTGCGCGAGCAACTGTAATGCAAGTGGCAAAATAGCCAGCGCTTGTGCATACCTTAACGATCTATTCGGTTGATGAGATAAAAAATCGAATTATGAATAATTACAATCGTAGAGATTTTATCAAATACTCCTCTGCACTAGCCCTCTCTGCCGCTGTAGTCCCGGGAAAATGTAATCCTAACTTAATTAGTGAGCAACCTCTGATCAAGAAAAGCCTAAAATTTGGGATGATCAAGGAAGAATTATCCGTCATGGACAAATTCAAACTGGTCAAAGACCTGGGCTTTCACGGTATCGAATTGGATAGCCCGAATGACCTCGACGAAAAAGAAATTCTGGAAGCACGCGATAAAACCGGACTGGAAATTCCGGGAGTGGTCAACTCCGTACATTGGAAATCCCCCATGTCGGACCCCGACCCAAAGGTTCGTGCTACCTGTACCGAGTCTATGAAGTCCGCATTGGAAGCCACTAAGCGTTATGGCGGAACGACCGTACTTCTAGTGCCGGCGGTCGTCAATGAAAACGTTGGATACGATGAGGCGTACGAACGATCACAGACCGAAATTAGAAAGATATTACCCCTGGCCGAAAAAACGGGTATTAAGATTGCCATTGAAAATGTGTGGAATAATTTTTTGATCAGCCCGCTCGAAGCCGCTCGTTACATTGATGAATTTGATAGTCCAATGATCGGCTGGTATTTTGATGTGGGCAATATTGTCCGTTATGGCTGGCCCGAACAGTGGGTCAAGATCCTCGGAGAACGCATTATTAAAATCGATATCAAAGACTACAGTCGTAAGAAGCAAACTGATGAGGGTATTTGGGAGGGTTTTAAAGTTAAACTAGGTGAAGGCAGTGTTGACTGGAGCAAAGTAAATGCGGCATTGAAAGCGGTCGGTTATCAAGGATGGGGATCGGCCGAAGTAAGCGGTGGGAACCGGGAGCGTTTGAAGGAGATCTCCGAGCGAATGGATCGTTTATATGCGGCCTAGTACCGATCTATTCGAATTTGCAGAAATTTGCTCGCAAGAAGTAACGCCGAACAGGTTTTCATTTGCTGCCACAGTCTTTGAAAAAGTGGTTATTTATGACGGAGAAAGACTTCTGGAGGGCATGCGAGACCCGGATGCCGAAAAGGTCCTGAAGTCTGAGCTTTATGATTGTCTATATGCCGGTCCCGGCGTTTTTGTCGTACGAGGATTCTATCGGGACTTGGAAATCGTGGACCGGAGCTCCCATGTTTTTTCTCAAATTATTGCCGATGAAAGAGTGACCTTTGGCACTGTCGGCGATCATTTTGCGGAATCCGGAGCCAATGAGCGCATTTGGAACTCGTTCCAGAAAGTATGTGAAAGAGATGTCCTAACTTTTATTGATTATTACAAGAACCCACTTTTTGCCCTGGTTGCGGAATCCTGGCTTGGACCAGGTTACCAAATTACTGCCCAGGTAAACATCGTCAAACCAGGGGGGGAAGCGCAAACTGCCCACCGCGATTATCATCTTGGATTCCAGAATGAATACACGGTAGCCCGATATCCGCTGGCCACTCAAATAGCTTCGCAATTGTTGACATTGCAGGGAGCTATTGCTCATACCGACATGCCTCTGGAAAGCGGGCCGACCATGCTACTGCCTTTTTCTCAACAGTACGAAAGTGGATACTTGGCATATCGTCGGCCAAAATTCAAGCGTTTTTTTACCGAAAATGCCGTTCAACTGCCACTCAAAAAAGGAGATGCCTTATTTTTTAGTCCAGCCCTTTTTCATGCGGCGGGAAACAACACTACCGCCAATGATCGAAGCGCCAATCTCATTCAGATTTCTTCGGCGTTTGGCAGACCCATGGAGCATGTTGACCGCTACCAACTGATGAAATGGTGTTATGATCCTTTGATGAAAGCTACCGAAGAGGGCTCCATTAGCGATTTAGAGCTTCAAAGTGTCATCGCTGCGCTGGCCGACGGTTACGCTTTTCCTACCAATCTGGATATCCTGAAACCAATCGGAGGAGCAGCTCCCGAATCGGCAGTCCAACTAATGATACGCGCCGTTCGGGAAAATTGGAAAAATGATCGTTTTATTTCGGAGGTCAATCGCCACGCCAAAAGTCGATTGGCCACCCAATAGCGACATGGTGAAGACAACCTTCTAGTTTAAAAATGTTAAGAAAGTGTTAATTTTTTCTTGTTGATGAGACATTTCTCATGGGTAGTACACAACAAGTTGACAACAACAACATCAATTGACATATAACAACAGCAACCATGAGAACTCAAAACTTACTAATCGTCGCTATCCTAAGCTTATTTTTCATTACTTCCATCAATTTTACTCAAGCGCAAAGTCGCACCTACGAAAGAACCAAATACCAAAGAGACTATCAAAAAGAGCAGTACAAGCAGGGGCAATACCAGAGACAATACAATAAGCAGCAACACAATCGCTACAGTAGATCCAACCGTTACAATAAGTATCCGGCGTATGACAAATATGATAAATACGGAAAGTACTCAAAGTACGAACGAGGTAGAACGGCTGATTCCTATGACAATAACCCCCGTTATAGCCGGTCGGCTGATTACGGCAAATACAATAGGAAAAATAGATATAGCAATCATAGCAGGTACAATAAATACAGTAAGTACAACCGGTATGCTCGGAGCGACCGTTCCAGCAACTATAACAATCAATACAGCAGAAATAGTCAGAGAGCCTATCGCCGATAAACAACCGTAGGACAACCCCTTACAAACCAGAAAACCATTATCTTCCCGCACCCGGAGTTATGCTCCCGCGCGGGAAGACTTTTTCTTCTGCTCATCCAACGATCCAATCTTTGTTCATAACCGGTCGAAGAATTTCGCGGACCTCATCCACCAACGACCAATCCGGTTGCTGGTTTGCCCATTCAAGGTTTTGGAGAATTTCCTGCGGATTGCCAACGCTCACTAAAGTCGTGGGAACTTTGGTGTTAGATAGGGAGTATTGTATGGCTAATTGTTCGATGGAAGTTCCGGTCTTCTCGCAGTGTTCCACGGCTTTGCGGAAAATGGCCAAATCTTCCTTTCCAACCGGATGCCAGGAAGCCGGACCCCGGCTGGTTAGTAACCCCATTGCC
>JANQRV010000442.1 GCA_028284395.1 Saprospiraceae bacterium | reverse complement strand
CTGGGATGGGAACGGCGTTTCGGTTTTGGCAATCACGATTGGTTCTCCCATGGTGGCGCCAATGGTGGCATCGGTGGTCACATTTACGCTACAATGGATGGAGGAAATGCCATTGCTTTCTTTGGCAACGGCCCCAATGGAATACGCATCCCCATTTTGGATCAATTGCGGAACAGCATCATCAAAGCTCATGGATGGCAGCGTCCTTTACCCGGTGCGGAGCACAGCATTCCGGTCAAACCTGGCATCGCTCAGACCCTTTCCGGTAGGTATGTCAACGATTTTGGAGAAATCCTCAAGGTGTTTCAGGAAGGCAAAAAATTGTTTATCAGTAATTTACAAGGTGTACCCAAGGCCGAATTGGTCTGCCTGGACGATCGTACCTTCATTGTTGACGAATTCCCGAGGGAGATCCGGTTTTTGCCGCACCCGGAATCCAAAGAACTCCAAATGGCTTTCGTAAAAAAAGACATCAATGCCATCGATTATCCATTCACAAAACTGGCCGCGGGAGAACTGCTTCCGCACGAATATTTAACGGAAGGCAACTACACTAAGGCACTGATTGCTTACCGCAAGTGGTGGGAAGAGCGTCCCAAAAGCTGGCCGGTCAATGAGCACAACCTGAATGGTTGGGGGTACAGAGAATTGGGCAAAAAGAACCATAAGCTAGCCATCAATATCTTTAGAATCAACGTTGCATTGTATCCCCAAAGCGCCAACGCGCACGATAGTTTGGGAGAAGCCTATCTGCTCAACAATCAGCCGCAACTGGCCATCAGGCATTATCGGCAATCACTGAAAATCAATCCCGATAATCCAAATGCTACTAAAGTAGTAGAAAAATTTCTAAAATACTGACTTCCAATAATTTGTCGTTCTATCTCAGGAGGATAAACGCCGGAACACCTATCGATAGCGCTTTTGCATTTCCTCCGTACTTGCCAGGAGGGCCTGGCGGGTTTGTAAATCAAATTCGGCAAGGACGTCGGCCACTTTCAGGTCCGGATCCAGGCTTTCCATGACCGTCCATTCTTCTTCGGCAAAAATGGTCAGCTTGATGCGCCTTCCGTATTTTTTCTGAATGTCCGGAAAGACCTTTACCGCCGGCCAGCTCAGGAGGAAGGTTTTTTCCAGGTTGATCGGGGCGCAGGTCCAATGGGGTTGCCAGCGATTGGTTTGAGCGATTACTTGCCCGGTTACATCACAAATTTTGCTGGTATCTTTCTGAGTACTGGACACTACGTGCAGTTGGTGTCGCCAGGCCCTGGCGTTCAACTCCTGTCCACCCGCGTAAGCCGAAGGCCAGAATATGATTTCAGCACCGGCAGCTTTTAATTTTTCCCAGCCATCGCTCCATTTAATGTCGAAGCAAATCTGAATGCCGATTTTTCCAAAATCCGTTTCGAAGACCGGCGGATCAAGTGGCCCCGGACGCACACCTGTCTCCATTTCAGATTTTGCCGGTCGCGCCTTACGGTATTCACCTTTCACTGCTCCCTTTCGGTCAATCAGAACCGCAGCGATGTAATCTTGTTCTTCAAACCGGCTGTAAGTAGGACAAATGACGTAGCATTGATGGGCTTTGGCAAAAGCGGCAATAGCGGAAATCACGGGCCCCGGTCCCGCCTCGGCCACATCCCCAATCCGGTACCTACGCCGTACGTTGGAATAAGCGAAGCACTCCGGTAAACAAATGATATCCGGTTCGTAGGGAATGAAAGATTCCATAATCTCCAGTACTCTCTGCACCATGGATTCTGCATCTGCCATCCTCAAGCCAGCTGTCGATACGGTACCGACCCAAACTTCCCTGGGTAATCTCTCGAACCTGGGCCGGGGGGTGATGGTCTTTGGCAAGGTAAATAGGCCTGCTCCGATGCCCAAAGCAGTTTGTCCCATGAAATTACGTCGAGATAAATTCTTCTTTCCCATATATTTTAACCTTTTACAAAACTACTACTAACGATCAATTCTTTCTTTTTTCATCCATAATTTAAGCCATCTTTTTGAATTCGCAGCATAACAATTGGAAAGACCGATCCTGTATTCGCCAAAGAATAACCCTACCTTTGTTCTAATAGCAATGTAAGATTATGATTTCCTATCATTTCAATCAGCATATATGCATCTAGGGCTTAGTAGTTTTGCCTACGCCTGGGCAATTGGTGTACTCGACCGACTTCCCATTGTGCCATTGACCATACCCGATCTGCTTCAGGAGGCAAGCCGGTATGACTTAAAACGTCTCCAAGTAGCCGACAATCTGCCGGTCCACGAGCTTTCAAAAGAGGAGTGGCAGCGACTGCTAAGTTCCGCATCCGAATCTGGTATCCGGCTCGAGTTGGGAGCCAGGGGACTTCGTCCGTCCCATCTGAAGCGATACCTGAAATTGGCTACGGATTGCCGATCGCCCTTCTTGCGATTCGTGATCGATGACCGCGATTTCACCCCTGGTTTACCGGAAATCCGAGACATTATTAAGGATGCACTGCCCCTATTGAAACAAAACCGAATCGTATTAGCTATTGAAAATCACGATCGGTTTGAAGCCCGGCACCTGGCAAAGATAATCGAATCGACCGATGCCGACTGGGTAGGCATCTGCCTGGATACAGCCAACTCCTTGGGAGCCGGAGAGGGAATTAAAGAGGTGACCTCCATTTTAGGGCCCTATACCGTAAACCTGCACATCAAAGACTTCCAGGTAACCAGGTTACCGCATCAAATGGGTTTTTCGGTGACTGGCCGGCCGGCCGGGGCAGGCCAGATACCGATTCAATGGTTGCTGGAAAGGTTGGCCGGCTATGGCAAATGCCAATCCGCCACCTTGGAAGTCTGGTCGGATCCGCTGCCTACCATTGAAGCAACCGTTGCCCGGGAAAGAGATTGGGTAGCAACCAGTATTAGCAACTTGAAAGCGCTTTACAATTGGGCTTAATCCATTTGATTGGAGTCACTCAAAGTTTGCCCCCCACATATCGGAAGCTTTTTCCTTTATATTGTCCTGGTGAATAACGAAGCCGGGATCGACGATGACTTCCTCGACTTTTTCTCCCCGCATCTGCTGGAGAATCGCCTGTACCGAGGCCGCGCATTCGTAGAACACATCCTGGACGCCGTCCGCATCCAGGTAACCGTCGACGAGCATTTTGTAGGCCATGTTGTCTCCGTCAAAGCCTCCGAGCAAAACGTGATTTTCATGCCCGACCGGATGGTATTTTCCAGCAGTTTTCAACGCCGAGATGACCGACGGGAACAGAAAATCAGAAGAACTGAAAATTAGGTTAATCCCGGGATTCGCCTGTAAAGCATTCGTAACACCAGCCAATGCTTTTTCCTGGTTCCACTCCGTGGGCACTTCAGCTACCACTTCGACAACCTGCGGATATTCCCCAACGGCATCTAAAAAACCTTTGCGTCGGTTAACGGCGTTGATGTCTCCCAGGTCTCCGACCATGATTAGGGCTTCGAATTTTTGACCGGACTGACGGGCCAGTTCGCACATATAACGAACGGTATTTTTGGAAATCTCGTAGTTATCGGCCACAATGGTCGTATAACTTCCCTGGTTTTTGGCGGGAATACGGTTGTAAATAACGATGGGCGTTTGAGCCCGATTAGCCGCTTTAATGACGGGAATGACAGTGTGGGCATCTTTAGGTGCAATGATAATACCGTCCACGTCCCGTGAAATAAAGTTATTGACCTGTTCAAACTGTCGATTGGCATCGCCATTGGCCACTGCAACCAAGTATTGCACCCCGTTTTTTTCGCATTCCGACTTAATGGCTTCCACACTGGCAACCCAGTATTCTGTTTGTAGTGTTTCGAAGGCGATGCCAATGAGCGGACCTTCCTTTTCCGGGTAGCAACTTGTACAGATAAGCAGTGTACAGAGTAAGGTACCCGAATGGCGCTTCCAAAACTTAGTTGCTATGTTCATGTCTGGTTCGTTTTTAAGCGAGGCGCTTTTTTCCGAGCAAAATGACGCCAACTGTCCGCAAATACGATTAGAAAAATGATCCCTCCGGTCACCAAAGGATAGAGGTAAGGGTCGGCATTGATAATGACTAATCCATTTTGGATCATCTGGATCAATATTGCACCGATGAGGGTGCCCGGCAGTATCTTCCCACGGCCGCCAAACAAGCTGGTCCCCCCCAATACTGCTGCCGCGATGGCCATAAACTCATATTGCAAACCGAAACTCGGCGAGATGGCTCCCAATTGTGCAATGGCAATCAGACCACCAAGTGCCGCACAAAACCCGCAGATCAAATATACTTTCAGCAACAAAGCGTCGACATTGATACCGGCCTTCAATGCTTTTTCCTGGCTGTTGCCAATGGCGTATAGCTGTCGTCCGAAACTGGTATAAGTCAGCAGCACATGAAAAACGAGCACGACCAGCAACATGGTAATAACGGGCAGTGGAATGCCCACGAATTTCCAGGAGCCAATATTCAGGAATGATTCCGGAAGATTAACTGCCCGGGTATCGGAAATGAACAAACCCATCCCCCTCCCCATGTACAAAGTAGCCAGCGTAACGATAAATGGAACTACTTTCAGTCTAACAATACACAGCCCGTTGACCCAGCCATAAAGTACGCCAATGGCAAATACTAGGGGAACAGCCAACCAAATCGACAAACCTCCAACAACTAGTTTACCGGAAATCACACCGGCCAGAAACATAATGGCACCCACCGAAAGATCGATACCGGCCGTCAACAGTACGAAAGTCATGCCGGTTGCCACGATAGTCAGCGCTGAAGCCTGGATGAGAATATTCAAAAAATTTTGGGTAGACAAAAAACTATCGGACAGTACACTGAATAGGGTAATGACCAATAACAGAAGCAGGACAATGGGATGCTTTCTAAACCATTCGATCAGTTTGATTGACTTTTTCATCTAAGTGGTGCTTTTTGGCGTATCGGGAAGTGCCGCTTCCAGAATGGCCGATCGGTCTAATTGAGCCTTTTCAAAACGACCGGTTATGCGGCCTTCTTTCATCACGAGGACCCGATCGCACATCCCCAGCAATTCTTCGATCTCAGAAGAGATCAGCATCACCGCAGCTCCTCGCTCCACCAGATCGTTGATCAGCAAATAAATCTCTTTCTTTGCGCCGATGTCGATCCCTTTAGTGGGTTCGTCGAGGATCAGCAACTCGGGCTCGGTCAGCAACCATTTGGACAGTACCACCTTTTGTTGATTGCCTCCGCTAAGCGTGTGCACTTCTTGTCGATCCAGATCATTGTATTTAATTCGGGTAGCGGTCGCTTGTTCTTTTGCCGCCCGGTAAAGGGCGCTGTGATCAACGTGTCCCGACATCCGGTGAGCGTAACGGGGCAAGCCGGCAAGGGCAATGTTTTGCCGGATACTTTTTGGCAGAAGCAATCCCTCCTCACGTCGGTCCTCGGTCAAGAATACCAACCCGCGTCGGATCCATGCCGCCGGTTGGAAGTTCCGCACGGGACGAGCCTGCCAGTGGATCGTACCCGATACAAATTGATCGAGGCCATAAATGGCCCTGGCCATTTCCGATCGACCAGCCCCGACTAGTCCATAGAAACCAACGATCTCGCCCTTCCGCACCGAAAAGGTCACGTTTTCAATGGCATCGGAAGTAAGCTGATCTACTTCCAGACAGACCGCTGTCTTGTTCGTTGGTTTGCGGGGCGGGTAATACTGTTCAAGGTCGCGACCGACCATGTCACGCACCATGATTGCTTTCGTATAGGCGTGGCGTTCATCCGAACTGACCAGTTCTCCATCCCGCAGCACTGCAATTCGATCGGATAGGAACAGCACATCATCAAGATGGTGGCTGATGTAAATGACACCAATGTCCCTGGCTTTGAGATCGTGGATCAGGGCAAATAGTCGGTCGGCTTCATGGCGGGAAAGAGCGGTAGTTGGCTCATCAAAGATGATCAATTTGGGGTCACCGCCCAGGGCTTTTGCGATTTCCACCAGCTGTTGTTGGGCTTTGGTTAAATCGCCAACCAAGGTGGCAGGATCGAGATCGAGCCCCACTTGTTGTAATAACACCAGAGCCTTTTGCCTCAATTCCGTTTTTGAGATGAAGTTTATAAACGGGCGGCGCCGTTTTGGCAAATCGCCGATGAATAGATTTTCTCCGATAGTCAGGTTCGGAAACAAATTCAACTCCTGGTGAATAAAGGCAATGCCACAGTCCTGGGACTCACAAGGCGAACGGGGTGCAAATAGGGCATCTCTAAAAAAAATCCGACCCGAAGTGGAAGGAAACACGCCACCGAGAATATTCATCAGGGTGGACTTCCCCGCCCCGTTTTCACCTACCAAGCCCAGGACCCGGCCCGGCTCCAGGTGCAGATCAATCCCTTTAAGGACCGCAACCGGGCCGAAGGATTTTCTTATATTTTCAAGTTTAAGCATGACTGTTTTGCTTTTGTTCTCTGGCTGCATTCAACAACGTAGTGAGCAGGATAATGGCTCCTTTAAAAATCATGATCAGGAAAAAGGATAGTCCCAACAAGTTCAAACTATTGTCTAACATTGTCATCAGCAAGGCTCCGGCTGCTGTCCATTCTATCTTTCCCTTCCCTCCAAATAAACTCGTACCGCCGATCACGACGGCGCCGATGACATCTAGTAAAATATTCTGACCCATTACCGGCGAGCCGGTTTCCAACCGGGCAGTATAAAGCAGTGCGCCTACCGCCGCACATATTCCACTAAGTACATACACCAAAATGAGCGTCCTGTTTAGTCGGATGCCGGAGACTACCGCTGTACGCGGGTTGACCCCAACCGCATAAATCCATTCTCCATAGATGGTTTTATTCAACAGATAGTAGGTGCTAATAATAACCAATAAGCCGACATAGGCCGGCAATGGTAGGCCAAGAAACCGGGTGTATGGAAATGTCACCAAAGCATCGGGAAGATTATAGATGTTTTGTGATTGGGTGAGCCAAACCGCCAAACCACTGAAAAACAGCATGCTGGTAAGGGTAACCATAAAGGCCGGCATTTTCAAGATGGCTACTGCCAAGCCATTGAACAAGCCGATGACAACACCGACCAATAGCATCGACACAACACCGATCAGTATCGACAGTCCCGGCGAAGCGAACAAAGACGAATCCGCACTCATGGCATAGCCTCCGACCACACTTGCGACCGCCACAATCGCCGTGACCGATAAATCGATCCCAGCTGTCAGCATCACAAAAGTTTGACCAATGGCGATGATCATCAGCGGCAGAAAATTGTACAGTAAATTCCACGAATTATTGAGGGTGAAAAATCCGGGCGTTATCAAAGCCATTAGGATGTAATAACCCAGACATAACCAAAGAATACTGTCCGAGGATGATCTCCGCTTATTGGTTAGAAATCTCTTCAACATGATTGATCGCTCTATTTTAGCCACAAGATCCCAAATGGTGGTAGTCCTATGGTTTGACCATATTTGTCACCATTCATTGATATCGTCTTTTCGGGTGATTGCATCAGTTCGAATATATTTTCAAGGCTGAATAACCGGCCTCTTCTATTGAAAAGTGATTCCGGAAGTTGAACCTCCAAAGTATCTGCTGTCAAATTACCCAGCAAAAGCTCCTGCTCTTTTCCCGGACCTTCCCGGAAAACCAGTCCACTAAACGACACCGGATCGGAAGGGAAAAGGGGAAAAAATTCAAAAGACTTGCACCGCAAAATGGCCCGAAATATAAAATACATGGGATAAACCACTTGCGGAGGTGTTGCAAACTGCTCTTGGAATTCCGGCTGGGAGGATTGCATGATGCCCTTCAGACCGATGGTTTCAAAGAAAGAGGCCGCTTTGATATCGCACTTCACCAAGCTGTTGATACAACCCAAAACCCAGGATGCCCCGAAAAGCGACATCTGGCGTACATCCACCGCCGCAGGCATTTGACCGACAGCAGTCACTTCTTCCGCCGTGGCATTGGGATTCCAGCGCATTTTAAAAGTGATGGGTGAGATATGTATGGGCTGCCCGGCGGAAAAACTTCGGGCAGTATCCGCCGTATACGGTATTGCACCAAGGGTTTCCGCCAACGACCCGTTGTCAAAAGCGTGCACCTGCGGATTGATGGAATACACCAGAAAGTCTGATCGGGGGCTGCTGACCCGGTCTCGGTTCAGCTCGGTAAAGAAGGCATTGGTCCCCACCCCGATTGGCGTTTTCGGCCACCAGGATCTAAGCACCGGTACGACCCGATCAATGGTCTGCTGTTGGGTGACGTGAGCCGCTCTGCTGAAAACATTGATCATAGCTACTGCTGGTGGCTCCGTCTTCAGCAGGCTACTCCACTGACTCAGCTCCAAAGCGGTCTGATCAAAAAACAGACTCAGTTCCATGGGAATTCCCAATTGCGTGGCTTCAGCCACTGCCCGCTCCCACTTGTCGGGCCAATCTGCTTCGTAGAATTTGACATCGACCAGGTAATGATCGAAGGGAACATCAGCCAGTAATTTTAGTTCCCGATCCGTAAAACCTCGGGCAGTGGAGGATTGACCGACTCCGATGGCGGGGAGCTGTCGGGGTCTTGGATCAACCTCAAACGTCAATGGAACATTTCCTTGCCCCGGTCCAACCGGCGATGTTATTTCCCGAAATGAAAGCCGGACGCTTTGCCGCACGCGATCTCCTTTGTTGAGCGCTACCGGAAAAGGCAATTCTAAAGGAGTACAGTAGGTTTTATAGGAATCGTCGATCCAGTTTCGTTGATCCTCAGTTTCGAAAACATCGCCGGAGAAGTCCAATCGGGCCCAGCCAAGTCCAACTATTTCCCACTCCATCGCCCGGATGTCCCGGAATGGTTGGTGAGGACTGATCTGCTGTGGAAACCTACTGACTTCCCTCGTTCCGTCCGAGTGGGTAATAACTACCTCCCGGCCAGCGCATTCTTTCACCGGATGAAGGATGGTGAAACCAATGCGGTTGCGGGCAAAGTCCGTCAGCGCTTCCCCTTCAATATTGAAAAACAGGGTATTTTCCGAACTGCCTTCAATTCGACATTGCCACTCAAATCTTACATCATCCTGCTGGGCCTCCGCCCGGTAGTCGACGCGAAAGGAATCAGCCCGATGGGTAATATTTTCCTCCGTTATGGTCAGGGGGACAGTATCCCAATTGCGATTGCGAACAGCGTGATTGACCATCCGTAGGACTTCCTTGTCGCCTACCTTAATGTACCGTATGAAACCATACTCGTAAAACAGTGAAAGTCGGCCGGCTCGTAGCGGCGTTCTTACAGGGAGCTCTTCCTTCTTACCATAAGCAAGTACGTTGGCAGTTGGCTTTTCGTTTCCCATACCGGCTAAGTTATGGCTTTGATCTGTTCCATGATGGAGTCGTCATCAAAAACCCGCTTCCAATCCTCGCGGAATATCATTTTATCGCCAATCTTGATCGCCTTTTCGGCAGCATCGGAAAACTGGCCACCGGGAAGCTGTCCAAATAGGAGTGCCAATTCGATGTTGATATGGCCGTAGAAAAAATCATATACGGCTTGTTTGGGCACTCCCTTGGCTACCACCAGATCCACGGCTTCCTTCATTTTACTGACCAACGCAGCGCAGAAGGTCTCGGAAAGCGCCGGCTCGAGAATCCCCATATCCCGCAAAGTGATCCGATGGGATACCGTTACCGGTGCGTACATGGTTTTGGAAAGCGCCTCTCCTAATTCATAGTCCTTTTCCTCCCCTTGGATAAGCGCACAGACAATGGTTTGACGAGCAGCAATTCCACCGAAATAGTCAAAATGAGCGATTTCATCCGCTTCCCAATTGAATACGGAAGGATGAGAAGGATGGCTGGCAAAATAAGCAACATCCTTTCGGTCTGGTAGCGCCCCGGCCAGCGGTGCAGCGGGGTCCAGGCAAATGCCCATCGCTCCCGACTTCATTTTTGGCACATACGCATGCGCAATCTGCTTGATGTAGATATCGGGAACGGCGAAAATAACCACATCGGCAGCGGGAATGACTTCCTCTGGGTCCGCGACTTCTACCCCCCGCTGTCGGAGTCTTTCGATGCCCGCCGGACTGATTTCCAGGTAAGATAGTTCGTATTCGGAATCTTTCAGGTTATCGGTAAGCCTGCAACCCATTTTTCCGCCGGCTCCGACCAAAGTAACTTTAATCATTTGTTGTAATTTTAATCATATTCTAAGATTATACCGGGATCCCGCCTTCCAAAACGTAGGCAAAGAACCTGTGATCACCATTTTGTCCACCCTTCAGCAAAATTTCCAGCCCGTCAAACAGTTTGTCCGTAGAGTGAGCCACACACAGCGGAGCACCGGGAGCAATGGGACAAAGAGTTTCCAGGGCGTAAATCCCCAAGGTACGCGATACGTAACCCGAGGTATCTCCTCCGGCCACCACCACTCTCATCTTTCCGTGTTGATGGATCAATTGAGTCAGGACCTGGCCTTGGGCCTCCGCCAGCAAATGAACGGTTATGCCCCGTTCGGCATCTCCGTTTTCTAACAACCATTGCTTCGTACGTAGGTAGTAGGGGTCTTCGGGCCCTCGAGCCGTATACAGCATGGGCACCTTTCCGGCCCGCAAAGTCACGGATGCCTGGGCGACCGCATCCTTGATTACTTCGTCCCTTTTCGTCGGCTGCAGCAGCTGTAAGGAATCCATCCTGATGCCCTGATGTCCGAGCGACTCCATGTAATCGATCTGTCCGGCGGTGACGGGCGAACAGCTTCCGGCAACAACCACCATGCATTCGGCTTTGCCGGCCCCCGGGGGTTTCGCTACCGGTTCGACCCATCCCATTTTCTGTAGATGGAAGGCCAGGGCGTAGTCCGCCCCGGAAGACGAGACGATCAACTGTCCACCCTTCGAGTTGTGATCCACCAGAAGGCGCCCAATGGTATATAGGTGTTCTTCGGTTAAGGTATCGAATAAGAGAAAACGCCCCTTTTTTTTGATCAGTTCGCGGAACACAGTAGCCGGTGGGCCATATTGTCCATCCAAGCCAAAGATGTCCAAGAGTTCAATTTTCCGTTCCGTTTGCTTCGCAAGATGACGCTTCAAATCACTTTCGGACATGGGTGTTACCGGATGTTTGCTCATGGTCGGATGACGATCCAGCCGATAGGTGGTTTGATCGACACGGGCAAATAAATTGCCGAAGAGCAGGTAGCGGCTTAAAAACGGGGCCCCCACCAGAAGGGGGATGTAGTCGGAAGGAAAGTACCGCAGGGCGATTTCGGCGGCGCAGCC
>JANQRV010000419.1 GCA_028284395.1 Saprospiraceae bacterium | reverse complement strand
ATTGAACCCATCGATTTTACTAAGTCCCTCACTGTCTCTTACCGAGCCGTAAAAGATGACGCCGTTTTTAGAATTCGTGTATATGGAATTCCCCAAATTATCGCCAATCAACGTTCCTCCGACTATCTTTCCGTAGCTATCGGCAACGTATACATCTCCGGGCACCAGGACATCAATGGGCCAGGAATTGGTTCCACCGATGCGGCCCTCGCTTTTGCCGGTTGCCTTAATCGCTTCGTCCCATTCGGGTCGCATGGGCAGGTACTGGGCCGTTACCGCCCGGCCTACCATCACCTGATCGGGATGCAAAACTTCCCAATTCCCTTCAAATTGATTGTGATAGCCTTCATTGCGCAAGACGCCCCAGGCCTCTTCCAGCGAGATATTTTTGAGGCGGGCTATTAATTTTTCATCGGTCTTTGGCCTCCCATCTTCAAAACGTGCCCCCTCCCATTTAGCGGTAAGTGCCTTGATGGATTCGGCGGATGGCGTCACCTGTACGGATTGAGCAGGTAAGTAACAGATAATGAGCAAGCTGCAGACAATGGTAAGAACCAATCGTTGGAACATAGTTTGAAGTTTAATGCTTTTCATAAATTGTTTTGAACGTAAGTAAGTGCTCAAATATAGCTTCTAAATTTGATCACTTACTTAAATGAATCACGCATTCGGTAAAATGGTGAATGCTCTGCAAAAGATAAAAAAAATGATGGTAAGTTAGCGATTTCGGTCGCCTGCAATTCGGAAAATTAATACCTTGTCCGCCAAAGCAAATCGCGCTATGATCCGATCGCATCTCATTCCAGCTTTCATGATCCTATTTCAGTGCGGCCTCTCGGATCTGTCGGCCCAAGCAAATCTTCCCAATAGAAAAACTCAAAAGGAGCAGTTAAAAGCGGTAGCGAGGTTAGTGGACCAAAGACTCTCCTACATGAAAGATGTGGCGGCTTATAAATGGAGCAATCGTCTGAACATCGAAGATCGTGCCCGGGAAGCCATTGTCCTGCAAAGCAGTCAGGAAAATGCCCAAAAGTATGGGCTCGACACCCTGACCACCCGTCACTTCTTTGAGCAGCAAATAAAAGCAGCTAAAACCATCCAGAAATACTGGTTCGATCAATGGAACCAAGGGGGTTTTCCGGCCGATCCGTTTAGAGACTTAAAGGAGGTGATTAGGCCGGCGTTATTGGCATTGGGAGAAGAAATTCTCGTTGCCGCTGCCGAAATAGAGACCGGAGCATCCACCCCGAAAAGCGGGCACCGATGGCGGCGAAAATTCATCCGACAGATTCAAACCATTGGCCTATCCGTTGAAAATAAAGAAGAACTATACCTAAGCTTTCGCAAAATTCGCTAAATCAGCGTTTTGGTCCGCGGTACCTCCGGCTGTCCTGCACCCGCAACACCTGACCGGGCAAAACAGTTTGCAACACACCATCCCGCACCAGAAAATCACCATTGACGATCACTTGTTCGATCCCTTCGCAATATTGATGGGGATTGAAAAACGTCGCTTTGTCCTGCAATCGATCCAGATCGAAGATAACCAGATCCGCTTCATAACCTTCAATCAGCATGCCCCGGTCTTTGAATCCCATGAACTGAGCGGGCAGACTGGTCATAGAACGAATCGCATGTTCGACGGTGATGACTTTCCGCTCTTTGGCGTAGCGGGCAATTTTCCGTGGGAAAGAACCGTAGTAACGCGCATGTACCGAGCCAAACTCCGGCAGGCCAATACCGGCATCGGTAGCGGTTATGACCCAGGGTTGCGCAGCAAATAATTCAATGTCTTCTTCGGAAAGCGAAAATCCACGCAATCGCCCCCCTCCGGGTCGATTGGGATCTCCTTCCATCTGCAGGTACAAAGCCACTCCCAGCAGATCCAATTCTTTAGCGGCAGCAATATCGGCAATCGACTTACCAATTAAGGAGGTGTCCGGATGTTCAAATACAATGACATTACCAGGTCCGCCGCGACGTTCAATTTCCCTTAGAACATCCGTTTTCAAATGAGCGTACTTTTCTTCATTGGCCACCACCTTCGCCAGTGCCTCTTGGTAGTTTGGCACTGCCGGAAGGCTCGTCGAACCACTCCCCCATCGATCCCGGTCCAGTGCCCAATCCGGAATCAGGACAGTATTCCCATCCGTGCCCGTAGTGTTATACGGATACTGATCGGCCCAAACATCGACACCGTCGGCTCTGGCTTCATTGACCAAATCAATAATTTCCTGTGCTTTCCCCCAGTAATCGGCCCCTTTGACCTTCAAATGAGTCGCACAAGAAGTTACACCGGTTTCCCGGGCCACCCGGATAACCTCTTTGATGTTGTCGAGAATGGTTCCGGGGCTTTCCCCGTCCCGACTGGGCAAATACCACATGGGGTCGGAACCCGAAAACCGCTCGTGCACGATGTATACGCCGCCAAAATCCGCTACCTGATCGACCAGTGCTATCACTTCCTCGGTATTGCTCCATCGGCCCGGGACGTATTCCAGTCCGGCCGACAGTCCAAAAGCCCCTGCCTCCATACCTTCCCGAATCATGGCTCGCATCCGCTCCACTTCCTGTTCGGTAGAAAGTCTTTGAAAATGGGGAGACATCACCAGTCTTCGAATGGTATTATGCCCTACCATCAGGGCGACGTTGGGTCCTGTCCCCTGTTCTTCCAACTGTTGCACTTGTGCCCTAATGGAGCGTTGGCTGCGGCCATCGTGGTTGACGACCACCGTTGTGATGCCCTGCATGACGAGGTTATGGGCAGCCTTCAGTTTCGGATGATTTGCTCTCAATCCCCGGCGATTGCCAAAAGCACCGTCATCCGCATGCGAATGAATGTCAATAAATCCGGGGGTGACCACCTTACCTTCGACATCGAGGACCTCCGATGCACTTTTCCCGCTGAGATCTCCAATGGCTTCGATTTGGCCGTTTAGAATACCGATATCGGCATAAAACCAAGGATTTCCCGTGCCATCCATCAGTTTACCATTTCTGATCAACAGGTCATAGTCCTGGCTGCACAGAGAAGCCATTGTAAAGAAAAACCAGATGAAGAAGAAACACTTCTTTTGCATTACACGATCGTTTAATGGGTACAGACAGGGTTGGCTGTCTGACCGTTTGAAAAGTAGAATTCCGAATGCATTCATAGTTTTTGTTGCCGCCGCCAGGCTTTCACCAACATGATGACCCGATTGTAATTTTTAATGCCCTCATCAATTCCCTGAGCTTTAAGATAAGTATCATAGGCGTAATACCGGAATTTGGGCATTAGATCGGGATAGGCATCCAGGTTGTCGTTGATCGCATCCAGATCCTCTTGAATGCCGATGGGCAAATTGGATCGAAATTCGCGGTATTCTTTTGGTTTGTATCTCAAATAGTTAACGGCGAGGGTACGCCAGTAGTTCAGATGGCCACAGTACGCAATGACGGGATTGGCGGAGTTGCTACAAGCCAGGTAGGCCGTAAAATTGCAAGTACCTTCATCTCCAAAACCGTAGCCGTGGGAGAGTTCATGGGCAATGATCGGCGGTTTTTGCAGCGGGTGGACGCCCGCGTCTACATGCCCTTCAGCCGTAAACGGAAAATAAAGCCCCGAAGAACTGAAATGCAGGAATATCCCTTTGGGATACAACTCCCGGCCGCGAACCCTGCCCGGAGTCGGATATTCGTTTTCCTGCAACCAGGATTCCACCAGCTGCCGAACCTGCCATTCGTAGTTTTTCGGCAATAGATCGGCGGTGAAAGAACTATCGGTAATGCCGTTGATCTGTGATCGCCAGTGAATGATTTCCTGGGTTTCCAACTCCAGCTCCTTTTTCAGGTGTTCCAACGTCAGTGGTTCGACCTTTAACTGCAGGTGGGCCTCAATCGGCATTCTACTATAATTGTATCCCCATACCCAAAAAAACAGACCGATCCCTCCCATGAAGAAGGCCAGTGTACCTAGAGAAGCGTGCAGCAGCCACTGCGCCCAGGTCCGGTTGTTTTCCGCCTTCCGGCGCCACCGCCGAATCCAAACGTAAAACAATACCGCAAAAAAAAGATAAATCAACGGAAAAGGCAACCAGGTGAACAACGTATCGTACAGCCAACGAATCCCAATAAAAAAACCCCTGCTGTAATACTTTTCGGTAAATTCCGGGGCCCAGCCCAGTCCCATTTTCACTCCCAGAGAGACCACCCCAAACAGGATCCAGTACAGTTTACGCTTTACACTCTTTCTCATAGAATCGATTTAAACAATGCTAAGCACCAAACCATAATTATGTATAGGCAAAATTATGGCTTAGTGCTTAAGTCGACAAATCCAAGGTTATAACAAAAGTTTAATAAAACTTGACCGTCATAATGGCCACCCCGTCCTGCATCGGACAAAATTTTGCTTCTTAATGCTTACATTTGCAACTATTCTTCTAACGAGGTTGTTAGGAAATTAGTTTTTTCAATTATATTACAAAAAAAATCAGCTAAAAATGGTAGCGAAGTTCACTGACAGTGATTTTCAGAAAAATATCGATGCCGAATCATTGACCGTCGTTGATTTCTGGGCAGAATGGTGTGGCCCCTGTAAAATGGTGGCCCCTGTGATCGAAGAGTTATCTGAAGATTACGATGGCAAAGTTACTTTTGGAAAAGTAAATGTTGATCACAATCCGGAAACTTCTATGAAATATGGTATCAGAAGCATTCCGACCATTCTATACTTTAAAGCCGGTGAAATTGTCGATAAAGTAGTAGGTGCCGTACCAAAATCAAGATTGGACGGTATGGTGAAAAAGCATTTGTAAAATATTTAGCAAAAAGCAACCATAAGTCCTTATTCTTGTATATTATTACCAGGAATAAGGACTTTTCATTTTACAGGACTGTAACAGACTTTATTCTAATGAGTATACAAGATAACCAGGAAATCAGAGACTTTGGAAATTTGGAATTGCTGGCCCGGCAGGTGGTCGAAGGCTTCATCATCGGCCTCCACAAAAGTCCTTTTCACGGTTTCTCAGTCGAATTTGCCGAACATCGGCTTTACAACCAGGGAGAACCCACCAAAAACATCGACTGGAAAGTATACGCCCGTACCGACAAGATGTTTGTCAAGCGTTTTGAAGAAGAAACCAATCTTCGTTGCCAGATCATTCTGGACGCTTCTTCCTCAATGTACTTCCCCGAAAACAGCAAGAATAATTTAAACAAATTGCGTTTCTCAGCATTGGCTGCGGCCTCTTTGATGAATCTTCTTCAAAAACAGAGAGACGCCTTTGGGCTCAGCATTTTTGACGAACGGGTACAAACCCATACGCGATGCAAATCCAATAATGCGCATTACCGCTTAATGTTGACCTATCTCAATCAACTGCTGGCCAATCCCGAAAGGAACAAAAATACGGCAGCCGCCGAAGCCTTGCACCAGATTGCCGATAGCATTCACCGGCGTTCCATGGTGATCATCTTCAGCGATATGTTTGAGCAGTCCGATGACATCGACTACCTGTTTTCGGCCCTGCAACACCTCAAGCACAACAAACACGAAGTCATTTTATTTCACGTCGTGGACAAAGCCAAAGAACTGGATTTTAAATTTGAAAACCGACCTTACGTATTCATCGATATGGAAACCGGTGAAAAAGTGAGGCTCCAGTCGAACCAGGTGAAAGACTACTACGTTGAACAGATGCACAAATTCATGGATCAGCTGCGGCTGAAGTGTCTGCAATATAAAATAGACTTTGTGGAAGCCGATATCAATGCCGGCTTCAAACCAATCCTGCAATCCTACTTGGTGAAGCGGACCAAGATGAGGATATAAAAAGCACTATGGCAACAAAAGTAAGAATCGATAAGTGGTTGTGGAGTGTCCGGATTTTTAAGTCGAGGACCATCGCAACGGACGCCTGTAAATCCGGCAAAGTCAAGATAAACGGTGTGGCCGTGAAGCCTTCCTTTTCCATAGAACCGGAAACCCTCGTGGAAGTCCGCAAGAATGGCTTCAATCTAAAATTCAAAGTGTTGAAGTTGATCGAAAAGCGGGTCGGAGCCCCGATTGCCCAAACCTGCTATGAAGATCTTACTCCTGCCGAAGAACTCCGCAAGTTTGAAGACTGGTACATCGGCAAAGCCGGTAGTGAGCAGCGAGACCGGGGAGCCGGTCGCCCTACCAAAAGAGAACGACGGGACATCGATAAATTTAAGACCGATTACTTCGACATCTGAAAAGCGGGTGCTACCACCAAGTCTTTACTTCCCTTTGTGTATCGATAAAATCCTTCTCCCGATTTTCTTCCGAGTTTCCCTGCAGTCACCATATTGGTCAACAGCGGACAAGCAGCATACTTGGGATTGCCAAACCCATCGTGCAATACCTCCAAGATGGACCGGCAAACATCGAGGCCGATGAAATCAGCCAGTTGCAAAGGCCCCATGGGGTGAGCCATACCCAGCTTCATGACGGTGTCGATCTCCTCTACGCCGGCCACTCCTTCAAAAAGGGCGTAGATGGCTTCATTGATCATGGGTAGGAGGATCCGGTTTGAAATAAAGCCTGGATAGTCATTTACTTCGACCGGCACTTTACCCAACTCCCGGGAGAGGTCCATG
>JANQRV010000406.1 GCA_028284395.1 Saprospiraceae bacterium | reverse complement strand
TCAGATACTGACCTGTAGTCGCCCAGAGATCAGTATAGGGGGCACTACTTCTTCCGTTGGACCAACCATTACTTATGATTGGACGGATGCCGCTAATCAGTCAATCGCTGCTGATGCCTCTCCATTGATCAGGACTGCCGGCGTTTTCACACTAAATGTAATGAATACGGAAAACGGATGCTCAGCGACCGATCAGGTAGCAGTAACCATGGACACCATTTCACCGCGAATTCAGATTTTGGCGCCGGGAGATTTGAATTGTAACAATGAGACGATTGCTTTAGATGCTTCCGGGTCGACGGTTGCAAACACCCCTTCTTTCAATTGGGAGTCGGCAACTGGCCAAAGCATCGGGGGAAGTACCTCTGCCCGTCCAATTATTGGCAGTCCCGGGGCATATACTTTGACCTTGCGTGACGACGTCAACGGCTGTGAAACCTCCGAAACCGTAACGATAACCGCTGATAACACCCGGCCAAATATACAACCAATACCCGACGGCTCCATCAATTGTCGAGACACCGAGGTAACTCTGACTGGAAATACTCCGGCCGCCACCGGCTTTACGTTTCAATGGTGTAGTGTTTCTCCTGATGGAGTTCTATCTGATTGTATTCCAGCCATCAATTTGGCAGCTACCACCCCTGGGAGGTATGCTTTCCAGGTAATAAATGATGGCAACGGTTGTGACAGCACCGTATTTGTTTCCGTTATTGAAGACACTACTGCCCCGGATATAGAAGCCGGACTAAATGACACACTGACTTGCCGGGATCCCGAATTGGTGCTTCAGGGTAGCATACTCAATGGAAGTGCTCCTACACTAGTCTCCTGGTCAGCTCTCAACAATAGCCCAGTTTCGGACGCCAGCATCTTAGACCCGGTTGTTGCCAACCCCGATGATTACATTCTAAGCGTGACCAACCTCGATAATTTCTGCGTATCGCAGGACACCGTTCGGATAACACAAAACATTGAAGCCCCGGTCATTGACGCCGGTTTAGACCAACTGTTGGATTGTTCGACCGAAACCCTTGAATTGGTGGGTGAAATACGCTCTTCATCCGGCAATGTCGCGGTAAGTTGGTCGACCGATGATGGGAACATAATTTCGCCCACTGGCAACAATACTTTACTGATCGATGCTGCTGGAACCTATCAATTTTCCGTTGCAGACGAACTAAACGGTTGTCTCCAAACGGACGAAGTCCAGGTGACTTCCAACGAGGAATTACCAACCGCTAACATCGCCGATGCCTCCGCCCTACAATTGAGTTGCCTTATTGATACCATCACTTTGGACGCAGGGCCTTCGTTTACGGAAAGTGGCACTCCTCCCTCTTTTAGTTGGTCCTCTTTCAGTTCCGAAAACCGAATCATCGGGGGCGTAACAAACCCTTCGGTTCAGGTTTCCGGCCTCGGGATCTATAGAGTGATTGTCGAGGACCCAACCAATTTTTGCAAGGATACACTTGATGTCACGGTCGGGGGAGACTTCACGGTTCCAGACATTGTTTTTGCGACTCCCGGAAAATTGTCCTGTGCTATCGAGAACATAACTATTGATGCCTCGTCCTCTTCTTCTGGGAATGATTTCACTTATACTTGGCGTGATGGCGATGGGATCTCCCTCAATATCGACAAACCTCAGGTGAACATTAACCGCCCGGGAAATTATGAATTAACCATCCTTAATACGATCAACGGCTGTAGCATAACTGAAACCGTCAGTGTCGAAAGTGATAACGTACCTCCGATCGCCTCCATACTTCAGCCAGATATTTTGGATTGTGTTCGAAGGACCACGGACATTGACGGTAGTCGATCCTCTACCGGCAGTCAATACAGTTATTCTTGGAACTCGCCGAATGGGGCCATCTTAAGTGGCCAGGACTCCACCATTGCCCGAATCCGCGAGCCAGGGACTTATACGTTAATGGTCACCAACGCTCAAAATGGATGTACGGCGGAAGCTTCTGTAGAAGTCTCAGAAGTTGCCAGCCCCATTACCGGTGCAGAAATCACGACAATAGACCCCAAATGCGGGGATGACAAGAATGGGAATATCATCATAGAGTCGGTCCAGACGGGAACCGATCCGTTTACTTATGCACTTGCTGACGGAATCTTTACGAGTAACAATCAATTCAGTAACCTAGCGGCTGGCACTTATCCACTTACCATCCAAGGTAGTGACGGTTGTACCTGGGATACCGAAGTAACTTTGAATCCTCCCCAGGAAATCAACATCGACCTAGGACCAGATCAGACCATTATGCTGGGCGATAGCATCCTCTTGAATGCCTCCATAGATGGAGATAACATCGAAAGGATCTATTGGGAACCCATCGGCCAATTCACGGATTCCAATGCACTTTCGCAAACGGTGAAGCCATTTGAGAATTCTCTCTATAAAGTTTTTGTCACAAACACCGATGGGTGCACTGCTTCAGATCAGGTCTTGATTAAGGTCAATCGCGCAGATCAGGTATATTTCCCTACTGCGTTTTCGCCCAACGGTGACGAAAGCAATGATCTCTTTACGATTTATGCCGGAAACAACGTCCGGCAAATCAATCGACTGCAAATATTCAGCCGATGGGGGACATTGGTCTATTCAAGAGATACTTTTGCACCTAATGACCCGAGCATAGGGTGGGACGGCACTTACAATGGTTCGCTGTTGAATCCAGCGGTATTTGTCTATTACGCCGAGATAGAGTTTGTAGATGGAGTCCGGAAACTATTCAAAGGAGACATTGCCCTAGTTCGATGAAGGGCTACCATTTTTGGGGAGTTTGATAAAGAAAGTACTCCCCTCTCCTTCCGCAGATTCTACCCAGATATGGCCCTTGTAAAAATCCACAATCTTTTTACACGTGGCCAGTCCGATCCCGGTCCCGGTGTACCGATGCTTATTATTGAGACGGGTAAACATTTCGAAGATTTTATTCTTTGCCTCTTCCGGAATACCAATTCCGTTATCCTTGATACTAAATTTCATGTATTTTTCTTCTTCTTGACAGTCAATGACAACCAACGGATCAACACCCTCTTTTTTGAACTTAATACCATTGCTAATGATGTTTTGAAATAGCTGAGTAAAATGGGTTCGAATGCCCTTAACAACCGGCATATTCTCAAAATTCACATCAATTGTAGCATTGACTTCTCTGGTCTTACCCGTTAGGTTGGAGATTACATCATTCAAAACGAGCCCGGTATTGAGGCTATCGAGCTCTGCTTCCTGGCGATCAATTCTGCTGTAGGCCAACAAATCATCCAACAACATTTTCATTCGATCGACGGCACTGATGATAAAGCCGAAACTCTCTGAAGCAAAAGAATCAAACTGATCCTCATATCGGTCTTTAATTAACTTGGAGAAAGAACTGATGGTACGTAACGGCTCCTTTAGATCATGGGAAGCTACGTAGGCAAATTGAGTTAGTTCACTATTGGCGTGTTCCAATTTTTGGTTTTGCAATTCAATTTGGGCATTCTGGTCTTCCAGTACGTTCTTCTGTCGGCCAATCTCGGCATTTTTCTCCGCCAGAAGTCGATTCGATCGGATCTGTCGACGAAAGCTGTAGACGAAGTAGGTAAAGAAGATTGCCGCCACGAACAACAAGCCCATGTATATCCAATCCATCTTTTTGCGTAGAACCAGGTTTTTTTCTACCAGTTCTTTCTCTCTACGGATACCATCTAGTTCCCGTTCCTTTCTAATCAATTGAAATTCAGCCTTTCGATTGCTTAATTGTTCCAGTGTTTCAGCACTTTCCAGTGAATCTTTCAGAGATCGCCCTTTCTTCAAAAACTCAACCGCGGCCTGATGCTTTCCTGATAGCTCGTAAGCTTCCGCCAGGCCATTGAGCGAAATCAATTCCTGATGTTTAATCCTTTTTTTCAAAGAGAGCTCCAAGCTGCTGTTAAAGGCATCGATTGCCTTTCGCAGTTCGCCCGTTCGAATGTAAACTTCGCCGAGATAATTTAGCGATATCACTTTACCTGTTTCGTGTTTTGCAACCTGAAAGTACTCTATCGAGGAAATGAGATTGCTTTTCGCTTTCTCCAATTCCGATTTCTCAAGTGAAGTAGTCCCAAGGTTCTGAAGGGCATAGCCCAATGCCATGTCCCGGCCTTCGTCTTCACTCAACCTCGATGCAATATCGTAAGCCTCCTCATTGTAGGTAAGCGCGGCTTCAAGATCTCCGATTTTTTCATAGGTAGGTCCCAAAGCTGCGATCATTACAAACGATAGATACCCTTCCTGACCGGGGATTTCTATGGCGGCCGCCTTCTTAAAATAAGTCAAGGCTTCTTGATAGCTCTTTTTAAAGTAGAAGAACATATGGCCTAGATTATAGTAACTGTTCTTCAGACCTTCCATATCCTCTGCCTCTTCCTGTTTCAGAATCGCTTTCAAAAAGTAATCATGGGCTTGATCATAATTTCCCAAGGTGCTGAATATCCCCGCAATACCTACGAATGCTTTCACCGTCAAAGTATCTGCCTCCACTGTTTGTTCGGCTTCAATTAATCGGAAAAAATAGTCCAAAGCTCTTGTATAATTGGAAGTATTCCGATAGCAATTGGCTAACTTCAGCAAGGACTTCATATAGTAACCGGGCTCTGACTCTTTGGTCCGGGTTTCAATTTCAAGCAACAATTCGATCGCCTCCTGATACTGTTTTTTATCAAAGAGTTTATCCGCTTCCACCAACATAGTTTTGGAAGAGCTTTTCACATCTTCTTCATTACCTCTATAAGAATAGCAGTTGCCGCTACTGGTTACGAGCAAACAAAAGATAAACAACGTCATCACTTTTAGGGGAACAGGACCAACAATATAAGCTATCCAAGGATTCATAGAACCTTCATTTTAACGACCGAGATGATGCTCTTTGTAGTGTATAGTGTAATACGGCAGAATCCATAGGTTGTTCACCTCTACCTTTGCTTGACCAAATCGCAATAAGCGCAAGATAGAAACCCTATAGGTTTGGCAGATTAGTACAATGATGGGAGATAGCCTATCTCTTAATTAATAAAAACGGAGAATGGAATTGACAGTGAAAGGAAATTGGAATACAGATTTCAATTAGGCATCGGAAAGTTGTCATGAACTGCTATCTTTCTCTCAAAAGATAGCAGTTTCTTTGGGTTAGGAAACTCTATCTTCAAATGAAGTCAGAGCTTCTCTTAAAATGATGATTAATCATCACCTGGAGGCCATGGTGGTGGATCTCCGCCCTTAACTTCTTTTTGCTGCTGGGAGTTGAGTACGACAAGTCCCTTCAGCTCCTTGAAATTCTCAAGAGTGTTCATACTTAAATCGGTTTAAATTAATTAATTAAGTAAGTTGCCTTTCATTAAAAACACTGCAGCGTAACATAGGCAGTTATAAAATTAAACTTTTTTATATTAAATCGCAAAAGATTTGAGAAAAAAGGGCGAGGCCGGTAGTGAAGGAGAAAAACTATCAGACTGGTAGTCAACAAACTAACTATGGCCGAGGCAAGTGGTAAAATAAAAAAGGGGAGCTAAAAGCTCCCCGGAAAAACACCTAAAACCCATATTCATATCATGAAAACCTTTTCTTTATTCAATTTTGTGAGCCCAAAAATAAAACTTGAATTGAATTTTTTCATCTTTTCCAACAAAATAATTGCAAATTAATCCCAAACATTCTTCACGTAATCACATTGTCAGAAAATTGCTACCGGGCTATTTTGAATTTCAATTTCGTACTTTCACTTATTCAGACGTGGTTTCTCTTCAAGGTCACGTTTTCTGAAAAAAAATCCTGGAAAAATTTATCTTTTTTTTTAACCTATCACTTAAATTACTGACTATCAATCTATAATTTAAAAACGTATTTTTTAGATATCTACAAATTAAAAAATTTCGAGCTTACTGCCGTGATTATTATGCACAATTTTTCCAATTTGTCGCTGATGTGGCGATTATTTTGCTTTCAAATACCGACATTTAGCTGGTTTTTTTTGAGACTCTTGATGAAACAAATGTTTCGATCAAATGTTGATCGATTTCTTATTTAACTTTCAAAAGTATACTTCGATTGCTACATCAGGCGAAATTAACGCCAAATCCACTATTTCGTATAACATTAAGGTACCAGCCATCGAGATCATAGGGTCACCAAGGTGGTTGTCCGCATTTAGGGAAATTTAGGTTAAATCAAAAATTGTTTTTTTCTTTGCGTTTCATCGGCGGTGCCCTTGCATCGGATCCACAATACTCGATTATGCAAAAGTTGATTTTTGTATCCGTTCTAATATTACTATCCTTCCAGATTAGTCTTGGCCAGGACCCCAATCGATTTCTCAAAGAGGTGGAAAAATTCAACCAAGAGGAATTTAGTCGAGAGACTAAACGACCGTTGATCTTGTTTACGGGTAGTTCCAGTGTGCGATTTTGGAAGAATCTACAGGAGACCTATCCCGATCACCAGATTTTAAACCGCGGGTTCGGGGGATCCCAAATGAGCGACCTACTTTTTTTTGCCGATCAGTTGATCTTGAAATACCAACCGGAACAGATCTTTATCTATGAAGGTGATAACGATGTCTCATTCGGCAAGTCGAGTAGGGTAATTCTCAAGGATACCAAAAAGCTTGTGCGAAAGATCAAAAAGAGTCTCCCTGATGCGAAAATCCTGTTTATCTCTCCAAAGCCAAGTGTTGCCAGATGGCACCTTAGAAAACAATACCTGGAAGTAAATGACAAGCTGAAGAAGTATGCAGATCGCAAACCCAAAATAGACTACGTCGATGTTTGGACTCCGATGCTGGATCAAGATGGCACAGTTTTCAAAGACATCTTCATTAAAGACAACCTCCATATGAATGCCAAGGGATATGAAATTTGGGGAAAGACCATAAGACCATTTCTGCTCCCGGCTCAATAGGGAATTGATCTCTTATTCCGCTTATACCTAAAATGGCCCGACCTAGAACTGAAAATTCCAAAACGGAGTTCATTATGTATTTCAAAAGGATTGTCGTTAAGGTTGGCACTAATGTGCTAACAAAGGAAAATGGCGATATTGACCTTGCTTTTTTAGAAAAGCTGGTTGCTCAAATCGCCACATTAAAAAACAAAGGACACGAAATCGTCCTGGTTTCTTCCGGTGCGGTTGGGGCCGGAAGAAACCAACTAAAATTACCCGATAAACTTCATCAAGTAACCAGGCGGCAACTGTACTCGGCTATCGGTCAGGTAAAGTTGATGACTTTTTATCAGGAGGCCTTGGTAAAATTCGACCTCTTTTGTGCACAGGTTCTAGCCACCAAAGAAGATTTTCGCGATCGCGATCACTACATCAACATGAAACGTTGTCTGCTGGCACTGCTGCGAGACAACATCATTCCCATTGTCAATGAGAACGACGTGATATCGATATCCGAGCTAATGTTTACAGACAATGATGAGCTCGCTGGACTCATGGCTGGTATCATCAATGCAGAAGCCCTGATCATCTTGTCGAATGTCGATGGATTGAAAAAACGAGATGGTTCGTTGATTTCCCAGGTAGAAGCTGATGATCAAAGTGTTTACGAACACATCACCTCTGCACGTTCTTCTTTCGGCCGCGGAGGAATGCACACCAAGGTACGAATCTGCCAGCAAGCCGCTAAGTTGGGTATCCAGGCCTTTATTGCAAATGGGAAGAACTCAAATATCCTAGATATTGTTACTCAGAAAAGCACCCGGCATACCCATTTCATTGCGAAGAAGAATAGATCCGGCTTAAAAAAGTGGATCGCCTACAACGAAGGAGAAGCGCAAGGTAAGGTCTTTGTCAATCAGGGAGCCATCGACAGACTGACCGATGATAGTAAGGTGGCAAGTCTGCTTCCGGTCGGTATCACTCGGATTGAAGGAGAATTCAAAAAAGGCGACCTCATACAGATACACGGAGAAATACACGGAAATGTCGGGATTGGCGTGGCAGCATATAGTTCGAAAAAACTGACACAGTTAATTGGATCGCAGGGCAGCAAGGCGTTTGTCCATTATGATTATTTATTGATTCACTAAAAAGCGGAAGAAAAATGCAGGATTCCATCTTAGCTTCTTTAAAAAAATTGAGATCGGATGCTCGGTTCTTAGCCACTATTGACGACCAGAAGATCAATTCGGTGCTCTCCGATCTAGCATCCGGCGCAATCAGTCAACAATCTGCTATTCTGGAAGAGAACCTGAAAGATTTGAAACGGATGGACAGCGCAGACCCCAAATACGATCGATTGATGCTGACCGAAGAAAGAATTGCAAATATCGCCAATGACATTCGAAATGTTGCTTCACTCCCCTCTCCTCTTGGTAACACAATCGAAGAAAAGTCACTACCAAATGGACTTTCCCTGAGTAAGGTGACAGTACCCTTGGGCACCATCGGCATTGTATTTGAGTCCCGGCCAAATGTCACCTTTGACGTCTTTTCTCTCTGCTTCAAATCCGGTAATGCTGTAGTTTTAAAGGGAAGTCGAGACGCCCATTATTCCAACCTCCGAATTGTCTCTTTAATCAGAGAAGTGCTGGCGGACCATCAAGTTCCGGAAATCGTCTTTTTGGCTCCCAGCGAAAGGGAATCCTTAAAATACATTTTGGAAGCCGATCAATACATCGACACCATCATTCCGAGGGGCGGTCAGGGCTTGATCAACTTTGTCCGTAACAATGCCAAAGTCCCCGTGATCGAAACGGGAGCCGGTATTGTCCACACCTATGTTGATAAGAGTGCTGACGAAACCAAAGCAAAAGCCATCATCAAGAATGCAAAGACAAGAAGAGTAAGCGTATGCAATGCGCTAGACACGCTGATTTTGCACCGTTCTTATCTGGATCGGTTGACAAATCTGGTCAGCGGGCTGGACCATGATCACCAGCTTCAGATCTTTGCAGATGAAGCAGCGTACAAAAAGCTAAGGGGGCATTATCAGGAACAATTATTGTCGCCTGCCCAACCAGACAGTTTTGGAACGGAGTTCCTCTCAATGAAAATGGCCATTAAAACCGTTGATAATATCGAGGAAGCACTCGATCATGTCTTTCGCTATAGCTCTAAGCATAGCGAAGCCATCGTTGCAGAAGATGCTGCTACTGTAGAACGTTTCATGAAGGCTGTAGATGCCGCTGTGGTTTATGCCAATACTTCGACTGCATTTACCGACGGAGCACAATTCGGATTGGGAGCTGAAATTGGAATCAGCACACAGAAATTGCATGCCCGAGGCCCGATGGCACTAAAGGAACTTACAAGCTATAAGTGGCTGATCAAAGGAGATGGACACGTTCGCGACTAAATCCTTTACCAAATAATCAATACCATGACTAAATTCCACTTTCTTATAGTTGCACTCTCCATCCTATTCACCAGTTGTCAGGCGAAAAGGCTACGGACTCTAGAAAATCTCGATCGCATCGCTGTCCTAAAGAGCGGGATCTTGTTGGTGCGACTCAGGGACATGGAAGACCGCAAAGAACAACTGATCGAATTGGGTTACAAAAAGAAAGCTGAAGAAGAATCGGCTGCTGCTGTTGCCAATAATCTTTCCATTGGCAAGAGCTTTAAAGAACATTTTGACTTTTGCCAAACCGCCTTTGTGTACGATTCGGATGGACCTCAACTCAAAGCCGGTCAATTTGCACGGGTTCGATTCTTAGATGCGGACCTGCAACCCATTCAACTTTCGGATCAGTTGCTAAAGAACTATTTCGTCGCCGATTTTGAACGCTCTTATGCAGAATCGGTCGTTACGGATACTGCCGATGGAGCGCAACGCACCGCCGCAGGCTCCAGCGGCGTTCCAGCTTTGGTGATCAAAGATGCCAATTTAATTCCCATTCCCAAACCCTTTCCACAAGTACCCATGTTAGGGTATCAAAACAAAGGCATTGCAAAAGCAGTTGATGAACTCAACCAAAAGTTACACCACTACCTTCTGAAATCAGAAAAAGCTAAAATTAAGCTCCAGCTTAAGGAAAAAAAGAAAAACCTTTCCTCGTAAAAACGGAACTTATCATCCAAAAAAAGGTCGGAAGTAACCGAAAACAGAAAGATCCATCATTGACCGTCTCGAAAAGCCCATCTTTGTATCATCAATAACGACAAACAGGTGCAAACAACAAAGAAACAGAGGATTTAAGGACGATTACTATGGATTTGAGGTTTTCGAGTTACGGTTATCCTAATCGTAACTCTTTTTATTTTTTGACGTTATTGAGCATCGTTGGGAGCATCAAAGTTGAAACCGAGATCCGCTTCCAGTTCGGGCTTGTCTTTTAGCAGTGCCTCCACTCCTTCTGCGGTCACTCCCGTTTGCCAGAAATATACCCTTTTGAGGCTCGGCATCTTTGCGATTGATGCCAGGGCCGCATCACTGATCTCGGTACCATATAGATTAAGCGACTCCAAGTTTTTTAAACCTTCAAGAAACTTAACACCGGCATCCGTGATCGGATTCTGTTCAAGTCGCAAGCGAGTGAGGTTTGGCAATTGGCCGATCACCTCGAGCATTGCATCGTTTACTTCCATTTTACCGAGATCCAACCAGGTTATTTGATCCTTGGTATCCAGCAGAGTCTGCAGTTGGCTTTGGTCGATCACTTTACCTTTAAATTTAACCTCCAGTAAATTGTTGGTTTGCGCTAAGCTGTTTACTCGATATCCACCTTCCGACAGTTTAGTAAGTACGGCAGGATCTGCTGCCGCTACCTTTATTGTTTCAACAAGCGGTTTGGGTTCCAAATCAATTCCGTACTCTCGAAGCAGGAGGACCTGAATCGGAGTTGGAACCGTACTTTCTTTCAAATGCTTATCGAAGGCCGCTCCTTCATTGACCCACCATTCCATTAATCTGATCTCCTGGTAACTCATCGGAGTCCCTTTCGGGGGCATGAAAAGTCGGTCGTTCCTGGGCAAGGTCACTCTATTTACCAGTTCACTTTCATAAGCCTTTCCCGCCACGAAGACTTCTCCATGATCACCACCTTCCAGCAATCCTTCTTCATTGTCCATTATTAAACCGCCACGGGCCTGATCTTCGCTGTGGCAATCAAAGCATTTTTGTTCAAACACCGGCCTTATCAAGTCTCGGTAGACCACAATCGAATCCAAGTTAGCAAAGTTAGATTGCAAGGTATCCTCGGCTACTCCACCGCCGACAAATGGCGCATATTCCAGCAGGTATCCCCTACCGTGGGTCAGGTTCCCTCCCAGATGTCCGGTGACCAACAGTAGACCGGCCATGGCAATCGGCATCCATTTACTTTGTAGAAAATGTGTGTTCTTCATCTTTGATTTACCCCACCAAACGATCCATCCGATCACTGCAATGCCAATGCCGAACCAGCGATGCAAAAAGAGATCTGTTTCAAAATATGTTCCGTGATTGGCCAGCAGCCAACCAACAAATGCAGCGATGGTAGCGGTGATGGCGCCAGTAAGCCAGCCAAGGCGGATGGCCTGCTGCCACACCCCATCCTCAGTTCCCTTTTTCATCCACTCCATAATTACCGCAAGCAAAAAGAACCCAATGGGTAAGTGTACCACCACAGGATGAAATCGTCCCAGAAATAATCCGAAGTCAGTCATGTTTAAGTTGATGTTCGTTTTCTAAATTTTCCTAATTCTACGCAAGTATATCCCGGACTACATGTCCGTGGACATCAGTCAGGCGAAAACGCCGTCCCTGATATTTAAAAGTCAGTCTTTCATGATCTATGCCCAAAATGTGCATGAGCGTAGCTTGAAAATCATGGACATGTACCGGGTTTTCGACCACATTATAACCAAAATCATCGGTACGTCCATAAGAGAATCCTTTCTTAACGCCACCGCCAGCCATGAAAAGGGAGTAGCATTTGGGATGGTGATCTCGCCCAAAGTTACTAGCAGTTAATTTTCCTTGAGAATAATTGGTACGTCCAAACTCTCCTCCCCAGATGACCAGGGTGTCCTCAAGCATTCCACGTTGCTTCAAATCTTTGATGAGCGCCGCTGTCGGTTGATCCGTTTCTCGACATTGGGTCTTTATCGCAGAAGGCAGGTTTCCGTGTTGATCCCATCCTTGGTGATACAATTGAATAAACTTCACTCCCCTTTCTGCCAAGCGCCGGGCAAGTAGGCAATTGGCTGCATAAGTACCCGGTTTTCGTGAATCTTCGCCGTACATCTCATAAATATGATCGGGCTCAGCTGAGGTATCCATAATTTCAGGAACGGAAGTCTGCATCCGAAAAGCCATTTCATACTGGGCCATTCGAGCTTCGATCTCAGGATCTGCCACTTTCTGAAAATTGAGTCTTTCAAGTTCCATCAAGTGATCCAATTGTTCCCGGCGAGCGGATTCGGTTACACCGGGGGGATTAGTAAGATACAAAACGGGATTTTTCCCCGCCCGAAATTGTACTCCCTGATGTTGAGAAGGCAAAAAGCCATTTCCCCATAGTCTGGCATACAAGGGCTGCCCAAATTTATCCTTGGTCACCAACACCACAAAAGCCGGAAGGTTTTCATTATCGCTACCCAATCCGTAGCTCAACCAAGAACCGATCGAGGGTCGTCCCGGAAACTGGGAACCGGTCTGAATAAAAGTAGCAGCCGGATCGTGATTGATGGCCTCGGTATACATCGATTTTATAAAACAGAGTTCGTCTACCAATTTCGCCGTGTGAGGATAAAGGTCGCTTACCCAGGCACCGCTCTGACCTCGTTGTTTGAAATTGAACAGGGTCCCAGCCAGTGGGAAAGAGGCTTGTCCAGCGGTCATTCCTGTTAAGCGCTGCCCTTTACGGATGCTTTCCGGCAACTCCTCTCCCGTCATTTTATTCAGCAATGGCTTATAGTCAAACAAGTCCAGTTGAGAAGGCCCTCCGCTTTGGAACAGGTAAATGACTCTTTTGGCCCTGGGAGCAAAATGCGGATTTCCAACTCCGGGTCGCATAACTGAACCAGCCGGGCGAGCATTATTGCCAAAAACCTTCATTGGATTCAACAACGAAGCCAGGCTGGCTGCACCAAGACCAAGAGAAGTTTTGGTAAGAAAGTCTCGTCGGGAATAGTGTTGATGGTGTTGGCCACAAGTATGCATGACAGTTTTTTTTTGATTTGAGTATAAGCACTATCGCTTCATGTAGGCATCATCATGGTTAAACATGGTGCTGGCTACCATGGCCAGCGCTGCCGTCCGATTCAGGTCCAATTGCTCGTCAATTCTATATTCTCCTACTTCCAATAGCTCTTCTGCCCCATCCTGTTGTTCGAATTTAGTCAATTGATTTTGATATAGCTTAGCGAATACGGCTTTCTCTTCCGGCGACAGACTTCGTCCCGTCACTAATTTAAATGCGTATTCAATTTGATGTTCCACTTGCTCTCCTCCTTCCTTTTGCATCCGTTCCGCTAATACTTTTGCGGCTTCTACAAATTGGGGGTCATTCAACAACACCAAAGATTGCAACGGAGTATTTGTGTTTTCGCGGCGCACCGTGCATACATCCCGGTTTGGTGCATCAAATGCGACCATTGCCGGATGTGGAGAGGTTCGTTTCACAAAGGTATACAGGCTTCTTCGATATAGACTATCCCCTTTGGTTATCTTATACCTGAGTAGCTGGTGTGAAAAATTCCCCTTTTCAATCCAAAGTCCGGGTGGTTGATAAGGTCTGACACTTTCACCGCCGACCTTGGTCACTAAAAGGCCACTGGCAGCCAGGGCATTGTCCCTGATCATTTCTGCCGGCAGTCGGTAACTGGGCCCGCGTGCCAACAAGACATTCTCCGGATCCAGTTCGCGTTTTGCTTCTTCTACTGCTGAAGACTGTTGATAAACAGCAGAAAGGACCATTTTTTTGATCAATTGTTTCAAATCCCAGCCTGAAGCGATGAACTCTGTAGCCAGCCAATCCAATAATGCCGGGTGTGAAGGCAATGCCCCTTGAACGCCAAAGTCCTCCGGCGTTTTTACCAACCCCTGACCGAATATCATCTGCCAGTAACGATTGACGGTTACTCGAGCAGTCAGCGGGTGATTAGGATCAAAAATCCATTTTGCAAAACCGAGCCGATTTCTAGGTAATTCGTTTTCAAATGGCAACAAGCGATCAATGGTACTGGCCTCTACCTCGTACATAGGAGCATCGTATTCTCCCCGGCTCAAAACATACATTGGCCTGGCTTCTGGCATTTCCTGCATGATCATGATCTCCGGTATGGGATCCACAAAGGCCAATTTTTCCTCTCTGAGCCTGGTCAATCGTTTGAATTCTTTCTGATACTGTCTGCTTTCCCGGAAATTTCGTCTTTTTAGTTGCTCTTCGGGAAGTTTGTCTTGGCTCCCCGCCAACAATGCCACTTCAAAGGGTAGCAATTCCTTCGTAAAGACCTTGATTTCATCGACCTTTCCTTTAAAGATGCCATTCTCTCCGGTAAAAGAACGGTAACTTTTTCCAATTCGAAGGGGACGATTTTGGGGTTGGTGTGCGCCGGAACCAATGGTCCGAATGTTCTTATAAAGTTGGTTGAATTCAATCTCGCTCTTAGCAATTTCACCATTGACAAAGATTCTCAATCCACTAGCTTGTCCCGAACCATCATAAGTAAAAGCGACATGTTTCCACTCGCCTAACCGGATCGAATCCGTTGTTGTAATTTGAATGTAGTTGTGTGGCAAACTATTGATTAGCCGCACCGAAAGTCGATTCAATGTATCGAGGTAAAAGTCCCAGCCCCTCCAAAAATTGTTCTTGTCACCGGCATTTCCCATTAATACCTGAGTCAATCCCTTTTCACGCTTTGTGGTATTCATCCACAAGGCCGCTGAAAATGGATCGTGGGTATCAAATTGTCCGACATCTGCCAGGTATAGTTCATCGTAATCACCGGAAAGTTCTACTGCCTGTCCATTTTTGCCGGCTACCAGTCGAGGTCTGCCATTTGAGAAACATCGTTTATTGCCATCAAATTGCACGGTTTCTCCTCCGTTTTTTCTTTTAGTAGCAGTCATCCTATCCAATGGAAAATGCCCTGCCATCCCCGGCGGTTGATAGTTGGCCGGTAGCTGTTTGATGAATGCGCTCGCGTTTAAAACTTCTTGTTCCGATGTCTCCAAAGCAGTTGTTCCCGCTTCAATTTGTCGGTCCAATTCCGCAATTTTTGCTTTTTGTTCATCAGAGGCCAACATCATTAATGGCCCGTAGTCACCGTCGTCTCCAGTCATCCCGAGCTCCTTGACATTGTTGAAAAAGGCAGCGAGCTGATAGTATTCTTCCTGAGTAAAAGGATCAAACTTATGATCGTGACATTTGGCGCATCCCATAGTTAGCCCCATGAATAACATAGAAGCGGTCTCGGTACGATCAAAGACATAACCAAGCCGGAATTCCTCTTCAATTACGCCGCCCTCAGCAGTCATCGGATGATTGCGGTTAAAGGCCGTGGCCAGCACCTGCTCTTCAGTAGCTTTCGGAAGTAAATCTCCCGCTAATTGCCAGGTCACGAATTTATCATACGGTAAATTCTCCTTGAAAGCTTTGATCACCCAATCGCGCCATGGCCAGGAGCGACGTGCACCATCCGCATGCATTCCATGTGAGTCCGCATACCTGGAAACATCCATCCACTCCATAGCCATCCGTTCGGCATAGGCATCGGTTTCCATGAATTGATTGACTACTTTTTCGTAAGCA
>JANQRV010000387.1 GCA_028284395.1 Saprospiraceae bacterium | reverse complement strand
CCCGCCACAACGGTGCCCCCGGCCTCTACCACCCGCCGCACCGTGTTGCCAACATGAACGAAGGTCTTTTCCCAGGCTAAAGAATCCTCAGATATGAGGCCGGCCCGGTTTCGCAGGATGGCAGGATCGCTAAAGAGTACAAAGCGTTGGTCATTCAAAAACTCAGGATTCCGGGCAATGAGCACTCTAAAACCACCACTCAGTGCGGCAGTAGGGCAGAAGTACATACCAGATTTAGCCAGGAGCTGAATGACATCGCCGTAGGTCCGAGAGGTCTCGGAAACCTTGGGGGAATAGCCGCGGCGGCTGGTCCCTCGAATGTGTTCCACGCCATCTACCCCGTAGGCAACGGCGGGATAGAGTTCGTGGGAAGATACCGGGATGCCGATACGATGTGCTTTTTGGACGGCCTCCTTTTGTAACGGATCGGATAGACGGACATAGGTTTTGACCATGTCGTAACCTAATTTTTCAGCGCGTTTGAGCTCTTGATCAAGCTGAATGGGGTTTTGTTGAGCGATGGTGCCGCCGTAATAAACCCGGCTTCCATCAATAGAACTTCCCGTAAAAAAAAGTCTTGGTCCTAGCAGTTTACCGGCCTTTTGCGCTTCCTGTCGATTTAATGCATCGTAGGGGGCGGCCGTCGGATCTCGTGTCGTCGTGACCCCCCATGACAACCAAGTTCGACCCAGTTTTTCGCCGTCCATACTGGATTGATGAGCATGCATGTCGATTAGCCCCGGCATAATGAAGGCGTTTCGGGCATCGATGATCTGATCTGCTGTGCGGTTCAGATCGCGCTCTTCAATGGCTACGATTCGGTTCTGTTCGATGACGATGTCTACATCCGACCGAAGCTCTTCTGACTGACCGTCAAAAACGTAGCCGGCTTGTATGATCTTTCTATTAACGGGCCTGGCCCGTTGCCAGTTTATCTTGACATCGACGGTCTCTTCTCTGCCGTTGGCCAGAAAGACCCTCTTTAGTTGATCGGTGGAGGTATAGAGAATGCTTTGGGAATCACCTGCCCAACTGGGGTGGTCGGCCAATCCCTTGGTCATTCGCAAAGGTTTGCCTTGCATTTGACCTTTTTTGTCGACCGGCGCAATCCACATGATGCCAGACGAAATAAAGGCCATCCACTGACCATCTGGCGACCAGGCCGGGCCATCCAATGTCCGGCTGCCAATGGACCAGTGTTCCAATCCCTTCAGTGGCCAGTTACCTTTTCCTCGCCGGTCCAGGCACAAGATCTGATTGACCCCTTCCCTAAATCGACTCGAATACGCAGCCAGAACCGTGACGGCCAAAGTTTCTCCATCCGGTGACCAGGTGGGTTTGCCGGGGCTTCTCAAAAAACCACCTAGGGATGTGGGCTCGCCCCCGGCCCTATCAACCAACCATACCTTCCCGTAACGGGGCCCCGCCGAGGTGGTAAAGGCAATGGTTTGACCATCCGGAGAAAAAGAAGGATTGGCTTCCGCTCCCGGCGAAGTCGTGATCGGCCGGTGTCCTTTGGTCGGCAAATCAAATACCCAGATATCCGGGCTTCCCGCCCGATCACTGACATACGCCAGGTAGCGGCCATCTCTCGACCACGTGGGAGTCATTTCCAGATAGGGGCTATTCGTTAAGTTGATCGGGGCTGATTGATTCTCTTGCATCCAAAGATCCCCCAGGGCAATGAAAGCAATCGTCTGTCCGTCAGGGGAAAGACTCGGGGCTTCAATCCCCTTCGCAGGCTGAGGGCTTTCATCATCAAATTCGAGCTCTTTTCGGTTATAATCAGGCCTTTCCAAGCTCACTGTTGCACGGAATGGTAGATTTTCCTTGGCATTCTTCTTTTTGAGCGACAACTTCCAGATTTTTCCCGTGCTCGTGTAGACCAGGTTTTTCTCACTCGACCAACTGGTCCGAAAAGGAAAGACATCTTCTTCCGGCAAGCTGACGGTCTCCAAAGCATTGGTTTGTAGATTGAGTAATTGGAGTTGACTTTCCCCATCTCCGATGGCAGTAAAGGACAATTGGGAGGCACCGGGACTCCAAGAAGGTGCGTAAAGCTTGGCTTTACTACTGTGGATACGCCTAGTGGTCTGATCTTTTTTGTTCCACAACCAAACGCCGTTTTGCTCGCCTTCGTCTGACAAGTAGGCAATCTGGGTCCCTGCCGGTGAAAAAGCGGGTGCATATTCGTTGGCAATACTGCTGGTTAAAGGCTTCATTTCCTTAGTGTTAAGATCCAAAAGCCACAGGTCATAGTTGCCGTCGCGGTCTGAGGAGAAAAGAATTTCATCGCCATCGGGAGACCAATGCGGTTCCCGGTAGTCAAAAGGGCCATTGGTCAATTGTTCCAACCCCTGCCCATCGGTGTCAATTTTCCAGATGTGCCAGTTGCCGTCCCAATAGGCCTGAAAAACGATGCTCTGGCCATCCGGGCTCCAGGCGGGTTGACGAGCATCACCAAGCGGGTCGGTGATTGGTTTTGCCGCTCCACCAAGAGCGGGCATAACCCAGATCCTACCCAATAAATCGATGGCGATTTGCGAACCATCGGGCGACACGTCGGCAGCCATATTGGTACCTTCCGTTAGGGTGACTTCGATGTTTCTGCTGGTTTGACTGGCAGAGGCTCCCAGTACAAGAATTGCCGCAATTTGGATAAACGGTTTCATAAGTGAGCGATTTAATGCTTCCGGGATCTAAGCCCGTCGGTCAGGACAGCAGCGATATTAACACTCCAGCTGCAACGGCACTGCCGATAACACCGGAAATGTTACTGGACATGGCGTACTGTAAGATGTGGTTTTTGGGATCGTACTTCAAAGCAATTTCATTGGCAACTCTCGAAGCCATAGGTACTGCACTAAGACCCGTCGCACCGATCAGGGGGTTGATTTTTTTTGTCGAGAAAAGATTGTAGAATTTTACGGCAAAAATTCCTCCCAGGATGCTGACGGCGAACGCCAGAAACCCGCCCAATACGATGGAAAGCGTCTGTGTTTGTAGGAAAGTACTGGCCGTCATAGTAGCACCTACCGTCAGGCCCAGAAAAATGGTTGCCGTATTCATGATGGTCTCCGAGGCTGCCTTAAAGAGTCGATGAGTATCACTGCCAATTTCTTTAATCAGGTTGCCAAATAACAATAAACCGACCAGAGGTACGGAAGTTGGAACCAATATGGCCACAACGGTAGCTAGGGCGATCGGGAACAAAATCTTAACGGTTTGAAGGTCTTTTATCTTAACTTTATTGGGGAAGCGTCGTTCCTGTTCCCGCATGTTGATTTTAAGTTCACTTTCCTTCACGCTAAGTCTTACAAGAAAAGGAATGATGACCGGTACCAGGGCCATGTAGGAATAGGCTGCGATGGCGATGGGACCCAGTAGTTCCGGAGCAAGAATAATTGAAGTGTAAATGGCCGTTGGACCATCCGCTCCTCCAATAATGCCCAATGCCCCTGCTTGTTTGATGTTGAAGCCTAGGAATAATGAGGAGATCAACACGGTAAAAATACCGATTTGTGCGGCTGCTCCGAAGAAGGCCAAGCGTAAATTGCGCAACATAGGGCCGAAGTCCGTCATGGCCCCTACCCCCATGAAAATCAACGGCGGTAACAATCCGGTCTTAATTAGGGCGTAATAGAGCATATTCATGATGCCGTAATCCTTAGCGATTTCCATCAGCGTCATGTGTTCTATCTTACCATCCGATGAGCCGATGACATTCATACCACCACCCGGGAAATTAGCCAGCAACACTCCGAAAGCAATCGGAATTAAGAGAAGAGGTTCGTATCTTTTATAGATCCCCAGGTACAAAAGCAAGAAGCCCAGGCCAAGCATGAATAGACTTTGAGGAGATTCGAAGATCTCTCCCAAAGCTGACATTTCATATAAATTGGACAGCACCTGCATCTACTTTAGCTTTATGATGACGTCATCTTCTTCGATGTCATCACCGTGACTAGGCAAAATCTCCACCACCGTCCCACTTTTATCGGAGGCGACGGCATTGATCACTTTCATCGATTCAATGTATCCTATGGTATCTCCCTCTTTGACCACATCCCCCACCTTAAGTGGTTGTTCCGAATTGTCCTTGGTAAGGTAGAATTTTCCTTCCAGCGGAGATAGGACCGTCTCCAGCTTGGCGTCTTCTAATAGTTCGGAGGCTGGTTCGGTAGTCTGAATGCCGGTGTCTTCACTAATTTCTTCCTCTCCGTAGCTTACTTTTACACTGTATTTCACGCCGTCTACCTCGATTTGCATGGTTTTCGGAGTGGTGGGAGCAGGTACACTCACACTAACCGGTTCCGTCCCTGCCGCCTTATTCTTTTCTTTTTTCCGCTTTTCAAGGTCTTCCAGGAATCGATGTTTTGCTTTCCCTGACTTGAAGTCTTCATATTGAGGCGGGTGCATGGCATACTCCATCAATTCTTCATCGTCCTCACCGGCGGGCCATCCCTTTTCTTTCAGTTTTCCTCCGTACAGTTCCAATTCGTCCGGGTAGAGTTCCTGAGGTACGCCCGTATAAAACTCTTTGGACTGGGTTTTCGCCAATTCCAATATTTCTTCACCTAGGGGCCCCGGTAGTTTACCGGACCGGCCCAGAATCATGCCCCAAGTATTTTCGTCGATCATGGACCATCGTTTTTTGCCCTTGATCAGTTGAATGGCATTCATCAATGATACATTCTTGACGTATTGACTATAGGGAGTTACCAACGGTGGGTAACCCAGTCTTGGCCAGGCGTGTTCCACTTCTTCAAAGAGCTTGATCAAGAGATCGTCCTGACTCATCTCCGCTTGTCCGCGTTTGCTCAGCCATTTGTTGACACTCCGCAAATTGTTTTCCAGATCGGCCATAAGGCTTCCCATCATTCCACCCGGTAAGCCTGGGCCGATCAACAATGAATTCATACTCCGATTGAGCGGATTGATGTAGTAACCAAGAAAATCATCAATGAATTCCTGTGTCAGCCGTCGTGCGTGCATGTAGGCCTTCATATTGATGTCCGGAAGACTAAAACCGGCGTCTTTTAACATGGCATGGATGGTCAGTAGGTCAGCATGTCCGGTACCCCAGGACAAGGGCTCCATGCCGACATCAATGATGTCGGCACCGTTCCGCGCTGCCTCCAGTGAAGAAGCCACAGACAAACCCGGCGTTGAGTGGCCGTGATACTGGATAATGATGTCGGGATGACGCTCCCTGATTCCTTTAATGATCTTGCCAATTGATACGGGGCGACCGATGCCAGCCATGTCCTTAATACAAATCTCTTCAGCACCGATTGCCAGGTACTGTTCCGCCAGATCGACGTAGTGTTCAACGGTGTGAATAGGAGAGTAGGTCAGGGATAAGGCCGCTTGAGCGATCATGCCACCCTCTTTGGCAAATTTGAAAGAATTTTCGAGGTTCTGCGGATTGTTTAAGCCATCAAAAGAACGGGAGATATCCGTCCCTTGCTTTTTCTTGACTTTGAACATTAGGCGGCGTACATCTGCTGGTACCGGACTAAGCCGAAGTGCATTTAAGCCTCGCTCCAGCATTTGTGTTTGAATGCCGGCATCGTTGAACGCCTGGGTCCACTCCCGGACGGACCGATTTGGGTTCTCACCGTAAAGTAGGTTGATCTGTTCGAAGCCGCCGCCATTGGTTTCGACTCTCGCAAAGCAGCCCATTTCGACAATGGGCTCAGCTACGCGAACCAATTGATCTACTCGCGGCATGTACTTCCCGGAAGATTGCCACATGTCTCTGTATACTAAACAAAGCTTAATTTCGCGACTCATGAAGCGTTTATTTATCTCGTCTGATGTTTGTGATATGCCCTCTTCCTTGCGTCACTACATCGACGGCAGCGACAATCGCAGCAATGTGAGAAGGTAGCGGATCGGGTCTTTCGAAAATATTGGGAGAAGATTCTTTTTGAAGCCGGGCTTGTTTATCCGCCCATCTGTTTACGATTGTAATAAGAAGTCTGCCAGTCAGAACAACCAGGGATAAAACAATGAAAACCGTGATCATTCCGACGATTAAAATGTTGATAGCTGTATGGAGGTCTTGTGTCATGGTTTTACTTGAGTTAGCCATAAAGTTAAAAAAATGACCGGCTTTAGAACGAGCCATCAAATGAGCATTGATACAATTGTATTAAAAGGTATGATTAGATGAATGGTTTTAAAGTAATCGAAAGTTTTTTTGCGAATTTTGTGGAAGTGCTGCTAAAAAAATGACAAAAGAAAAGTTCTTCAGATCCACTGTGAATTGCTGTATTAGCCCTCAGGAGAATCCTCTGGGGACGCCGGTAAAATGATGTATATTTGCCCGAATCAGAATGAAATTTGAAAGTATGCAAGAATCTTTTAGTGTTTTGAAGTTTGATGGCCTGGCAGGTGAGGGAGTTGCTGCCCTAAAAAATATAGTGCAAATCCTTACCAATTATCGGGAGAAGCACGTGTTGGTTGTTGTCTCCGCCATTGGAGATACCACCGCTGCTTTGGAAAAGGTAGCTGAAGCCCACCGACGTCAGGATGGTCAGGCAGTCCTCCTGCTAGAGGAGATCAAACGCTTTCATTACAATCTGTTAACAGAATTATTGGGAGAAAACGAATCCGTTTTTGCTTCGATAAACGATGTTTTTGTGGAGATCGACTGGGTGCTAGAGGACGAGCCTCACGAAGATGCCGGATATGATTACGACCAGATCGTTTCCGTTGGAGAAGTCGTGGCTTCGAAGGTCGTTGCCGCTTACCTGGAACATTCCGGGTTGCCAACCCAATGGCTTGATGCACGGGACATCATTCTCACCGATAATTCTTACCGTTCAGGACGGGTAGACTGGACTGAAACGATGGAAAGAAACAATCGGATAACCAAACCTCTATTGCAGGAACCCGGTTTGGTGGTGACTCCCGGGTTTATTGGTAGTACAACCGAAAACTTTACCACGACCTTGGGCCCCCGCGGAGCAGACTATTCAGCGGCGATCTTTGCTTCTTGTCTAAATGTAAATGAAATGACCATCTGGAGTCCATTAACTGAATTGGATCCAGAGCAGATGCACCCAAGCGTACTCGAATCAATCCAAAATAAGGGCCTTACCGTATTATTCAAATCATATCTAAAACCAGAATCAGCGGCAAAGGTGCTGGCAGTTTCATGAGTAAACGTTCGAAATATATCGGCCTACTATCCGATACCCACAGTTACTTGGATCCTTCCATCCTGCGACATTTTAAGGATTGCGACGAGATTTGGCATGCCGGCGATATTGGTAAATTATCTCTTTGTGACGAGTTGGAGGCATTCAAGCCGCTGCGCGCCGTTTACGGAAATATTGACGATGCCTCCATTCGCCAGGTCTATCCGCTGGACCTAAGATTTGATTGTGCTGGAATGCGGGTTTGGATCACCCATATAGGTGGTTATCCAGGGCGTTACAGTAAAAGGGTTCGTGAAATAATGCTGGATGACCCACCGGATTTGTTTATCTGCGGACACTCTCACATCCTTAAAGTAATGCCCGATAAAAAACACAATCTGATTCACATCAATCCCGGGGCCTGCGGCAATCATGGATTTCACAAGGTCCGTACCATCATTCGGTTTAAAATAACCGAAGGAAAATTACACGATATGGATGTCGTAGAGCTTGGACGACGAGGTCACTAAATGGGGTAGATCATCGGTTACCAAGCGTTATTATCGGACAAGTACGACTTTTTCTGTAAGCGCACCTTTTTCAGAAATTACGTTCAACACGTATAGTCCTCCAGGTAGTTGCGCAGTAGACAGGGGAATGGTTTGTTCGCCAACAACAAAGTCGAGCTGCCCAAAGTTTAATACTTCTTTGCCGCTGTAGTCGTACATCTTTACCACTGCCCGAAAACTTTCTCTGTTCGATAACTGAAGCTGCAGTTCAGCACCATAACTTGGATTGGGGCGGACACTCCAATTTTCCACCTGCTCGATGGTGGAAACGCTGGTCGTAGCTGAAGTTGTTTTGAAATTTCTGAAATTGGTAAAACCTTGGCAGGTATAATAGGCATTAAAAGGTCTGACCCTCCAAAAATACCGTTGATCGGGTTCAAGATTTGGGATATTAACTTTGTTGTCATCCGCAAAAAAGACCAATAGCCCACTTTTGGGAAAGTTGGGCGCAGTACTGACCTCTACCAGATAACGATCTGCACCACGGACGGCGCTCCATTCCAAGACAATGTTCCGGTATCCGTTGGTAAGTCCGGCATTAGCAGGAGATAGCAAAGTTGGTTTATCCGTAATTTCTTGGGTGTTTGTCGGATTGGTCACCCGTAGGTGAGAACGGCTATTACTCATCAAATCGGCCATCATCAAATCCTTTTGTTGATCGGAGAAGTAATACGTTCCGCGGCTGCAAATAAAATAACTCATAAACAACTCTTCGTCGGGATCTACTATGGCTCCATCGGGGTCCTTTGCACCACCATCGTACTCTCTACAGCTAGGCCAGCCGAAACCGAAATTGTAATCCGGTGCGGTATCGCACAGTTTATCTCCTGCAACTTCACAATTGCTACCATCTTGTTTTTCCGTCAACACAAAATTTGGAGATACGACAGGAGCCGGGTCGCCGTGTTGTTCTACATTGTAAATTTCATTGTCCCAACCATTGTGAGGGTGCAACAGAGAGAAAAAATGACCAATCTCGTGGGGTAAGGTATGTTTGATACTAAAGGTCGCGAAGGCCAGCGCATCGGATCGCATCACGATCCAGTCCCGGCTAACACTATAATAACCGCCGACCACTCCCGATTCATCGGGATCCGAAGGAGAGCTGTTCGCATTTCCTACCAAGTAGACGTTTAAAGCATTGGGTTCTTTGTTGCGGCCAAAGATCCGGTTGCCATCCCGATAGTGTTCTTCGTAAAGCGTGCTGTTGCTATAGTAATTGAAATCACCTTTGAGATAAAACTGGATATCCTGATCGGCAAACTCCTCATTGAGCAAGCAGAGCTCCGTAAGGACATCTTTATCTGCGGCACGTCCTTCGCCATTGTCGTCACCTACCAGGTGAAATTTGATCGGTACATAGACCGTAGAACGAGGATAGATGAGTTGGTTAGCTTTTACCGTTTGTTTATTTGTCAATAACCTTTGTGTCAATTGTTCTGCTGCAGATCCATCCACTCCGCAACGAACATGCTGCTGTGCGAGAAGTCCCGACTGAAAAACCAAACCGAGGAGCAGTAGGATAAAATTATACTTCATCTTGTGAGAGTTTTTGAGTTTTAAACCACCATTTTGTTCCAAATAGATCAAGCTATTCCAGCCTTAACGCATATCCGTTAAGAAGGGTGAGTGCAAGATCGACTGATCTAATAAGTTTGTAAGCTAATGTTCAATTGGTACGTGTCGTCAGCCTTTTCCGAGCTAATCCAAAACAATAACTTTTTCGGTCAGGCTACCTAATGGGGAGCTCAGTTGCAAAATATAAAGTCCCGAACCAACATTGGAGAGATCGAAATGCAAATTGTTTCCACCAGTGCCGATCGAGACATTGCCGTAGTTTTGAATTTCTTTGCCACTGTAATTTAACAAACGGACTTGCCCTATAATATTATTGTTGCTTTGCATATTTAATTCAAGTCTTCTGCCATTGCTAAGCGGATTGGGGTAAACGGACCAGCTTTGGATGGCCTCGATCGAATTGACTCCGGAAACAATCTCGGTTTTGAAAGTTTCAATGGCCGAAAAACCGCGACAGGTAAAATAGCTGTTGAAAGGGCGGACCCGCCAGAAATAGTTGGTCGACTCTCGAAGGTCTTCAACGGTAACGGAATTCGTATTGGTAACCACCGCAAAAGTGGTAGAACCCGTGAAAGCGGGAGTACGGGCAATTTGAACAAGGTATTGGTCTGCACCGTCGAGTGGCTCCCAGGATAGGTCGGCTGAAGTAAGTGAATTGGTTGCGGCACCGTCGACCGGCGCAGTTAAACTCATTGTACCGTCGATCGTGCTGGTATTATCCGGATTGGCATCAACCAGCGCCGCTCTACTGGGAGTTTGCGTCAAATCATTGTACATCAGTTCCGTCTGTGACTCGGAAAAATTGTATTGATCGAGCGGGCACCGGAGGAAATAACTCATGAAATTGACTTCGTCCGGGTCTACAAGATCTCCATTCGGGTCCAGTACCTGCGGCGTATACTCACATTCGTTCCAACCGAATCCGAAACCGTAATCTGGTGGAGTATCACAGAGAAAATCACCTTCGCTGTTACAATTGTCTCTATTAACTCTTTCGGTTGTGATCCCCCGTGGCGAATTGCTGGGAGCGGGATTCCCGTGTACAGCCGGATCATAAACTTCTTGATCCCAACCGTTAAAAGTGTGCAACAAAGTGAAGTAGTGCCCCATTTCATGGGTGAAGGCAATATTAGAATTTTCCATGGCACTCTTGCGGATCACGATCCAGTCTAGTGCGGGGTTGCCGATGTAATAACCTTCGGTACGACCACCCGTTAGGTCGGTTCCGGTATCGGCATTTTGAATGATGTAAACGTTGATAGCGCCGGCCTTCCTTTCGAATGACATAAAAGTAAACTCGGTGCCTTTGTGATTACTAAAAACGGTCGTATTATCGAAATAATTCAACTCCTGCAGGAAAAATTGGATGTCCGTGCCCTCGAAATCCTCATTTAATTCGCATAATCTATCTAAAACTGCCGTCTCACTGATCCTTCCCGAACCATCATTTCTAGCTACAAGGTGAAAAACAATCGGCACATAAATGGTTTCCCGAAACCGAACACGGTTTTTATTTTGGGCCAAATCAGCCTTGTTTTCCAATAACCGTTCGGTAATGATCTTGATATCTTCATGTCCGACACCACAAATCGGAAATTCATCTTGTGAATAGGAAAGGGAGAAGCTTGTCCAGGCGAACAAACAGATTAAGCACAACTTTTTAAACATGTTATATTATTTGAAGCTCCATAGTTTTTGGTAATAACTGACTAAACGTGGCAAAAGTACCAAAAAACTAAATTAGGCGGTGGTCATCCATTAGCAATTATATAACTTATTTCGTTTGGAAAAGTTTCAGAGCGGACAATTATTGGCTTTGGTGATTGCAAAGAAATTATCTTACTTTTGAGCTATTATTATCAACTGAACCAATAAATCAAAAAATTCAATGAGTAAAGTTACTGTCGTTGGAGCCGGAAATGTAGGGGCCACCTGTGCGAATGTCCTGGCTCACAAAGATATTGTCAAAGAAGTTGTGCTCTTAGATATCAAGGGTGACTTGGCCCGGGGAAAAGCACTGGACAGTTGGCAGCAAGCCTCGATCGATTACTACAGTACTTATCTGAAAGGGACCGATGACTATGCAGAAACTGCAGGGTCGGATATCGTAGTGGTTACAGCAGGTATTCCCCGCAAACCAGGGATGAGCCGAGACGATTTGATTGCTACCAACGCCAACATCGTCAACATCGTTACTTCTTCGATCATGAAGTATTCCGAAAATCCCATCATCATCATTGTATCCAACCCACTGGATGTAATGACTTATGCGGCCCAATCGGCAACGGGATTGAGTTCAGATCGCGTTTTCGGAATGGCCGGTATCCTCGACACTGCCAGATATAGAGCCTTTCTCGCAACTGCATTGAATGTTTCTCCCAAAGATATTCAGGCGGTGTTGATGGGGGGACATGGAGACACCATGGTGCCTCTCCCAAGATATACTACCGTTTCCGGCATTCCAGTCATGGAACTCATCGACCAGGAAACATTGGACGCCATCGTACAGCGTACCAAAGTTGGAGGAGGGGAATTGGTGAAACTGATGGGGACCTCAGCATGGTATGCGCCCGGTGCTGCTGCTGCTCAAATGGTGGAAGCCATCGTGAAGGATGAAAACAGAATTTTCCCTTGTTGCGCGAGACTGGAAGGCCAGTACGGAATGGAAGATGTCTTCCTGGGCGTTCCTGTAAAGCTTGGTAAAAACGGGATCGAACAAGTAATCGAATTGCAATTAAATGAAGATGAAATGGCATTGCTAAACACTTCTGCAGAGCACGTCCGCAAAGTGATGGCTATTTATGATAATTTACAACAGAAAGTCTAGGTTTGGCGAGGAATTGAACCTTTTCAGTTTTTTGAAGTTGTAATAGGCAATTTCTTTAAACTATAGAACCTAGTAAGATGTTGAATCCAGAAAGTAGTAGCATGATTAAGGAAATGATAATCAGCAACGGAGTAAGCCTCCGGAACTTTTCCGACGAGGGGCCGGTAATGCTGATCTTTCTTCGGCATTTTGGTTGTACGTTTTGCCGGGAAGCATTATCGGATATCTCGAGAGATCGTTCACAGATTGAGTCTACCGGAACTAAGCTGGTCTTTGTCCACATGTCTACTCCCGAAATAGCAGAAGAGTATTTCAAGAAGTACAACCTTGATGGCGCACTGCACATTTCCGACCCAGAATGTAAATATTACGCCAGCTTTGGCTTGGTGAAGGGGAATTTGACTCAGTTGTTCGGTTTGAAAACCTGGATTCGGGGATTCTCTGCCGGCGTAATGGATGGCCACGGTGTCGGACCTCAATTGGGAGACGGGTTTCAAATGCCCGGTGTTTTTATCATTTCGGAAGGGGAGATTCGGGAGAGCTTCGTTCACAAACAAGCTTCTGATCGTCCTGATTATCATGAATTGGCAAAGTGCTGTATCGTTTCTGAATAGATATCATCGCTGTTGTTGTTTGTTGCATCTACGGCAACAACACAAACAAAAGCAATTAAAATATTTTTGCAATGCCTTGAACTTTCTTCAAGGCATTGCTATTTTTAAAAAGAAAACCTATGACTGGATGGCGGTTTGGTAAGTATGTGCCGGGAGCAAATGAGGGCTCCAGTTTCGAAAAACTATTGAAGGTGTTTCAGGAATTACTCTATTATACCTCCGGCGACGTTAGTGAGGCGTTGTCGTGGTTGACAGAGTTGGACAAGGAATACCAATTGACCGATGAAAACTACGGCATCGCTGATTTTATCCAGGACCTCATTGACAAAGGCTACATTAAGGAAAGAGATGCACGTGACCCGAATATGGTGCCAACAGCAAAAATGGAAATTGGTCTGCGTCAAAAGGCATTGAACGATATTTTCGGTCAGTTGAAGAAATCGAAATCGGGAAAGCACAATACCAAGTTTACGGGTCGGGGAGATGAACAAACTCCGGAACTACGACCATATGAATTCGGAGATATGTTGGATAATCTCGCCGTTTCCGAAACGCTGAAGAACGCTCAAATCAACAACGGCATCAATGAATTCATGATCACTCCCAAAGATCTTGAAGTTCACGAGAGTTATTACCAAAGCCGGATGAGTACCATCCTGATGATCGATATTTCGCATTCGATGATTCTCTACGGGGAGGATCGGATTACGCCGGCCAAGAAAGTAGCCATGGCACTTGCCGAGCTCATTACGACCCGTTATCCGAAGGACACCCTGGATATTTTGGTCTTCGGAAACGATGCCTGGCAAATTGAAATTAAAGATCTTCCCTACTTGCAGGTAGGACCTTATCATACCAATACGGTTGCCGGTCTCGAATTGGCCATGGATATTCTCCGCCGCAGAAAGAATCCAAACAAACAGATTTTTATGATTACGGACGGGAAACCTTCTTGTATCAAGAAGGGAAAACGCTATTACAAAAACAGTTTTGTCCTGGACCGTAAAATCGTTAATCGGACGCTGCACCTGGCCGTCCGTTGCCGCAAGCTCGATATACCGATTACAACTTTTATGATTGCCAGAGACCCTTATCTCATGCAATTCGTGGATCAATTCACCCGTGCTAACAATGGAAAGGCCTTTTATTCCAGCCTTCAGGGTTTAGGTGAATTCGTCTTCAGGGATTACAAAAACAATAAGAATAGAAAAAAATAGGGGCAATTTTAGTCCAAGTCCTGCGTTCAATTGGCTAAAAGCGCATTTGATGAAAAACAGTATTTTATCCCTGGTTTTATCTCTTTGTTTTACTTCACTTTTTGCTCAGAATACAGCTGGTCTGGTAGATTCGGAAGCAGTCAAAAGGCTGGTGGCCATGGAGGATACCCTCGTCGTCTATGCCCACGGTGTATTGCGAGATACTTCTGCGGCAAAACGTTTTATTTCTTGCAAGGAGTTAATCATCGGGCTTAAAAATGCTTTGAAGGAAGAGAACTCGTTCAATTATTCCTTCCCAAAACTGAACGCAGTATCCATCCAATATCCGGCTGATAGTTCCTTTCGGATCTTTAGCTGGCAACTGTACGTCGACGAGAACGATTACCGCTACTACGGGGCCATTCAAATGAACACACCGGAACTCAAATTGATCCCGCTGATCGATCGGTCTCAGAATGTAACCGACATCGAGCAAGAAACGCTCTTTTCCGGATCCTGGTATGGCTCACTGTACTATAACATTCGTGAAGTCGCTTCCGAAGAAGGCAAGTACTACCTCTTGTTTGGTTTTGATGGCTACCAGTTTTTTCGCAAGAGAAAAATCATCGATGTCCTGACCTTCGAAGACGGTGAGGCCATCTTTGGTAAACCGGTTTTTGTCAAGAAAGAAGGCAACGGCTTCGAACGAACCAAGAAACGAGTATTGATGGAATACTCAGCTGAGGTAAGTACCCGCATGAATTATGATGAATTGATGGAGATGATAGTATTTGACCATCTCATTCAACGATCTGGTGCACACGGTGAAGGGACGGTCAATTTTCCGGATGGTAGCTATGAGGGATATCAGTTGGAAGATGATGGCAGGTGGATGCACATCGACAAGATTTTTAATCAAGTCCAGGACGAGGCTCCCCGACCATTTCCAGTATTGGAAAACCGGGAGCGGACCATTGATATTTTCGGAAATAAGAAAAAGAAGAATTAGCATTGGAGGAAGTGAAAGGACACCACGTAAAAGTCCAAAAGACAGCACATTATTACACATTGGGCGAAGCGACGAGAAACACAAAATATTTTTGGCTGGTTTGTCATGGTTATGGCCAAGCGGCAGACCGGTTCATCCGAAAATTCGACCAAATCGTTGATTCCGACAGCTTTATATTAGCACCGGAAGGCTTGTCTCGCTTTTACTGGCATGGTCCGCGGATTCCCGTCTCTTCCTGGATGACGAGTAAGGACCGACTGGATGAGATTGCAGATTACGCCCGATACATTCAATCTCTTTACGATCAATATGTGCCCCTGATGTCACCGGATGTTCACATCATTTTGTTGGGGTTTTCTCAGGGAGTGGCCACCCAATTTCGGTGGGTAATGCGGAATTTTCCTAAATTCCACCATTTGATTCTCTGGGCAGGGTTTGTGCCGGAGGACTTGGACTACCGTCCGCATGGAACCTACTTTTCGGATAAGAAACTTACCTTTGTCTACGGGAATGAAGATGAATTTCTGACCCCGGAAAGAATTGATTGGCACCGTCAATTGATTGAAGAACAAAATCTGAATATTCAAACCATACAATTTGAAGGCCAACATCGGATTGATCGGTCCATCTTGCAGAACCTGGTCCAATCCAGGATTCGCTCTTGACTCTGGTCGTTAGTGCAATGGAATGGCAGTCCTTAATTCAGTGCATTCGATCTCCCCGTAATTCCAATTCTTTCATGATTTCAGCTTCTCGGTCTAGGTACTCCTGCCAACGTGCTTTAACCCGATCTTCATCGAAATAGCTTTTGGCAAGATCGATGAACAAACGGTAGTGCCCGGCTTCAGAAACCATGAATTTGTGGTAGAACGTCTGGAGGTCTTCATCGCTAATGTGGAGAGAAAGCAGCCGGAATCGCTCACAACTGCGGGCCTCAATGAGGGCACAAATCAGCAATCTTTCGAGCAGCCGGTCGTCTTTACTGCCCCCTTTTTTCTGGAAGGCCAACAGCTTGTTGACATATTCGTCTTTGCGTTGAAAGCCCAGGGTCAGGTTCCGCTTTTGAAGCTCGGCTAGAACTTGTCGAAAATGTCCCCATTCTTCGGTGACGATCGGCGCGAGTTCGCGGACCATTTCAATTCTATCGGGATATTGTTGGATCAGAGAAATACAGGAAGTGGCTGCCTTTTGTTCACAATAGGCGTGATCGGTCAATATTTCCGCCAAATCCATTTCTGCCATATTCACCCATCGGGGATCCGTTGGGAGCTTTAGGCCTAGCATTCTTACACTATTCAATTCCTGTTCTTTTGTTTGCATGATTTTCGGTTGCTGCTGTTGTTACTATTGCTGCTGTTGCTGCTATGGTTGCTGTTACCTTTCCAGACATTCAATTTGATTCATAAAAAAGTCCAGGTGGTAGACTTCGTACTCTTCAAAACCACTGCTCCAGAAAACGAGAACCGTATCGACTTCGCTTTTCCGAAGAATATTGATCTGGCTCCGGTCGATGGGATAATGAACCCGGTAGGTCAGAATCTCCGTTTCTAGATCGTAGCTACCTTCATCCAATTCACCGGATCTAAGATTAACGTACTGGCCATTCAAAAGTTTTACAGTAAGGACACTTCCTTTTTCGATGATACCGTAGGCTTCCCGCGCATTGGGGTAGGCAAAAGAGAATTGCAGCGTTAGATACCGATATCCTCCGGTTAAGGAAGTTAAAAAACCTTCACAGCGAAGATAAGCTTTGTCTTTCAAATAAATGCGCAGGCGTTCGTCGGTATGAGTGAAAAGCAATTGCTTTTGCAAATCTTTCCGCCATTGACCGTTGGACTCCTGGCCTTCATAGGCTGCCTTACAGGGCTCAGCCGGAGGATACAAGGAAGTGTTTTGGTCAGATAAAATACCATTGTAGTTTTGGCCGAAAGGAATGGGAAAAGCGGCACTGCTGTTGCGACTCGTTTGTCCGGAAGCAATGGCTCTTGATCGTTCCTTGCTACTTTCCCGCTCTTGTATAAAGGCGTCTAAATACGCACCACCTCTGGCAAAGAGGAGGGCGGAATCTGCTTCTTTTCTGGCTTGTTCAGCCTCTTGAGAGGTTTCCTCTTCGATCTTTTTTGCAGCTTCTAATTGGATGGTCAAGTGCTTTTTCGTTTCTTGGTCTGAGAGGCTGACCGAGCGAAGTTGAACTTCCAACTCACGCCTTTTTTGCTGCGCTTCTTCAGCTCTTGCCCTGGCCACTTTCTCGGCAGCTTTACTCAATTGGGAGCGGCGTTCGGCAATTTTGGCCAAGTCAGCTTCGGTTACCGATATCCTTTGATCAAAAGAGGCAACAGAACCATCAAAAATCGGATATGATTTAGCTCCGGTATTCTGGATTTCTTCCGGTTTGATCGTTGGTTCATGGTCTTTGGAGAACATGGTAAATGGCTGGACTGTACCATCCGGATAGACAATGAATTTTTCGCCTTTTTCATTGGTGCGAATCACTTGGGCAGATAGCCTTGCGGAGGGAATGGATAGGAGTAAAAGAGAGGTTAAACCGATCAATAGGTAATAATTGTTCATTTTTGGGAGTTCTGGTGATGTAAATCAATCCACGTTATTTGATAGTGGTCATTTGCAAGGGGCGGATTTAGCATTCAAAATAAGCAACCCAATGAGAAAATGATAGTATCAATGCCTAAAATTCACTATTTTAATGTTTTTAGGCAGACTTTGGATTTCAAGCTTGGGAGGCATGTGATAGCATCGTCCACCGGCCTGGTACAACAACAGTAATAACGAAAAAAAAGTATCTTTATACATATACAATATTTATCTTCGTAAAACTTTAACCAAGAATCTATAAAGCAAGGTGATGGATTGTAAACTTTACTTCCGGATTTCCGTACTAATTCTCCTTTTCTGCGTGACGGCCTGCGATCTTCCCGACCCCAAGAGCAGTAGCGAAAAGGTTTCAAAATTGGGCAAAAAAATTGCCTTGGAATACCCGCATGCCTACCCGGATTCGACTGTGGTTGACGAATATCATGCAGTAACGGTCGCTGATTCCTATCGATGGCTAGAACGCTACAGCAATAGTTCCGGTGAGTGGTTGAGCGATCAACGCTCCATCACCCAAAAGTACTTCAACAGCGTTCCACAGCGCAATCGGATGGAGGAACGCCTTAGGAAGTACTGGGATTACGAGCGATTTACCTTGCCCATAAAAAGAGGGAATCACCATTATTATTTTGTGAATGACGGCTTGCAGCAACAGGACGTATTGTACCGATTTGCCAAGCTCGAAGATCAACCGGATTTGGTATTGGATCCAAATAAACTTCCCAGCGGACAAATCCTGCAGGATGCAAAAATTTCCAAAGATGGAAGTAAAGTAGCTTATCAGGTTTCGGAAGGAGGCAGCAGTTGGCGCAAGATCAGAATTCGGGATATTGATTCCGGCAAGGATTTGGAAGAAGTTTTGGTCGGAGTCAAACACTCTTGCATTGCCTGGCACGGGGACGGATTTTTCTACAGCAGGTATGACCGGGCTCAGATCAATAGCGAATTCACAAAATCCGATAAATTCCACCAGGTATTCTATCATCGATTGGGAACTTCTCAGGATGATGATGAAATGGTCTTCGCCGATCGGCATAACCCCTATACCATCCTGGATGTCCATACTACCTCTGATGAGCGCTTCTTGGTGATCAAGGTATTGAGCAACACCTTGGGCAACGCGATGTGGTTTAAAGACTTGAGCAAAGAAGAATCCGATTTGATGCTGCTGGCCGATGAAAATGATTACGAATTTGCCGTCATTGATAACATTGGAGAGAATTTATTGATTAAAACCAATTATGGAGCACCTCAAGGACGGATGGTCTTAGTGAACAGTAGGAATCCCGAGGAGCGCTATTGGGAAGAAATTATACCCGAAACAGAAGAGGTACTTCAGACGGCAGAATTGGTGGGTAATAGGATTGTGGCTTGTTACTTACACAAAACTTATAGTGTTGTCAAAGTATTCGAGGAAAGTGGTGCCTTCGTTGGCAATCTGGATTTGCCGGAGAAAGGCAAAGTCAAATGTTTCGAAGGAGAGCGCAATGACAACCTGGCATTCTTCGGTTATTCTACTTTGGTCAAACCCATGTCTCTTTATTCGGTAAACGTTTCGGAGATGTCGATCAAACCTTATCGAACATCTACGGTATCCTTCGACGTCGAAGGATACAAGGTGGAGCAGAGGTGGTTCCAGAGTTATGATCGAACCAAAGTCTCCATGTACATCGTCCACAGGAAAGGGCTTAAATTGGACGGTGAAAGACCCACTCTGATGGTGGTGAATGGCGGATTAGGACAAAAACTTGTTCCGGAATTTAATCCAACCGGGCTTCATCTTCTTCCCTACATTCTAGAAAAAGGAGGTGTTGGCGTATTGGTCAATGTCAGAGGAGGTAAGGAGATGGGACGCAGTTGGCAACTGGCCGGAATTCGTAGCAAGAAGCAAAATGCAATGGATGATTTTCAGGCGGCAGCAGAGTATCTTTTCTCCAACAATTATACGTCCCCGAAACACTTAGCAGTATACGGTCGGGAGAATGGCGGATTGATCGTCGGGACCAGCTTGATTCAACGGCCGGATTTGTTCAAGGTAGTCATTGCCGAGGACGGCATTTTTGATATGTTGCGGTTTCAACAGTTTTCAATCGGCTGGTT
>JANQRV010000374.1 GCA_028284395.1 Saprospiraceae bacterium | reverse complement strand
TGCCGCTGGAGGAGTGGCAGCCGCTTCTCTGGCCGTGTTTATCGAAGGAGCCCCAGCGGAATTGAATCAAAAGAAACTCTTTTACGCTAAGGTTAAAGAAGATCGGCTGGTAACCACCAATTGATCATGATCATCTACCTCAAAAAATTTTGTGTTATTTATGAAACTTAAGCTACTCGTATTGGGCCTGTTTTTCCTACCCTTCAGCAATGGAAGCGCCCAGGTCCTAAAAGAACAATGGACCAAAATACACGGCTCGGACAAAAGCGAAACGCTCAATTCCTTGGTGGAATTATGGGATGGACAAGTCATTGGCGTTGGAAGCGCAAGCACAAAGGAAGATGCTGCCGAGGCTGACGGCGTTATTTGGATATTGAATTCCTCATCCAGTGACCTTAAACGCAAGATGGTGCAATTTGCGGCGCCCGGCTCCGATACCTTCACCGACGCTTTACAGCTCAAAGACGGCAGTGTCCTCATACTGGGGAATGTAAAAGTCAAAAGCGGCATGTATCGTTGTCGTCTATTGATGCTGAACGAAAGAAATTGGACTATCATCCAGGACACCATCTATGACGGATTGACGATGATTTACGGCGAGAAAATGCTGCTGACGCGTAAAGGAGAAATAGCCATCGCTGGCAGGGTGCAAGGAGGTCCTGGAAATATTGGTATGTATCGAATTAGTGCCAATCTAGAATCGATTCAGGAAAAAGCCGTCATTCAAAGTGGCCAATATCATGATTTGACTGGATTACATGAATTGGCCAACGGGGATTTCATACTCTGTGGTAATGCTCAAAAGGTTGGCAAAGGTCGAACCGACGGCAACTACCTCATCTCTACCATCAGCTCAGATCTTACGCTAAAAGACCTTGGTTATGCGGAAAGTCGGGAAATAAACAGCATCAACTACGCTCATTCCAGCTATGATGGTGGTTTGGTGATCATCGGAGACACGTACATCAGTCGCAGTGTAAGAGACCCCTGGATCCTGGAAATTGATCGTCGTGGCCAACGAACCAATCGTCTGCAACTGGAGACCAAACCTTTTGACAGAGGCCTGGGCATCGTTAAATCTTATGATGAAAAGTACTTCTGCCTCAGTAATTATCTCAACGAATATGAAGCGTTCATTTTTGATCAACGGGATCAAAAAAAAGATGCTAAGGAATTCATACCGGCAAATGGAGGGGACTTTACGGTTTCCCGAATGCTGATCGCCCAAAATGATGCCGTTTGGCTGGGTGGAAACTGGATGGAAAATGCGCGCTCCAAAAGTCAGGTCATTATCAGCAATATCACCTCAGAAAGTGCAGCCCGGGGCAGCACAAAAAGTTTGACAACCCTGAGGATCAGCAAGGCCCCCAGCCTCGTTGACGCCAACCAGGACGGTCTTTTGGAACCGGATGAAAGGGCCTATGTAAGTTTCTCGTTATCCAATGAAGGTCCTGAAGATTTTTTTGACGGTCACCTTCAGGTCAATGCGGTCAACTTAGTGGAGGGCGTGGATTTTTACGACCGCTGCCCTTTGAGTTTTATCGAGTCAGGTGGAGACCGGGAAATTACCATCCCCATTGCCGGAAGCAATTTATTGGGTTCAGGAGTTTCCGATTTCACGGTTTCTGTCCTCAATCAATCAGATAGGAGTGTCCTGGACCTTGACTTTTCCATTGAATCTATTGGAGATGATAAGATTGAAGCCACGACCCCACCTCCAGCAATGGTAAAAATACGTTGGCGGGCCCCCTTCGGAGCCGGGCAATACGTTTCGCGAAACCGGACGGGCTCCGAAACCCTGGAATTGGAAGTATTGCCGGACAAGGAACTGCGCAAGGAACATTTCACCATTTATGTCGACGGTGTACCCATCAGCGATTCGAAATCACCGTTCGCGTTCGAGGATATCTCTACGTTAAACGATTTTGCTTATAAGCTGGTTTTCAACCTGGAACTTGAAGAAAAACAATCCGGTGAACCCTATGAAGTCTATGTTCAGGTCATGAGCGACGGGAAACCCTACCGCAGTGAAGTTGGGACCATTTTCTACCAGGCTCGTCGGCCCAATCTCCACCTCTTGGCCATTGGTCCGGAGTTCGACCTGAACTACAATGGAAACGATGTAAGGGATTTTGTCGGGATGTTTAAAGACCAAGCCAATAACGGTTATTTCGGACAGGTATTCATCGATTCTCTGATTACGAAGGAAGCGACCAGTAAAACTGCCATCCAGAAACAATTCGAACGACTGTACAAACGCTTCATGCAGCCGGCCGGCACGCAAAAGATATACGAAAATGATATGCTGATCGTATTCGTCTCTTCACACGGTAAGATGATCAATGAAAGTTTTAGAATCCTTCCGTCCGATTACGATGAAACAGCAGCGTGGAGCACTTCGATAGACTACAAGGGCGATATCCTATACTTTCTGAACTTGATCCAATGCAGCAAAGTCGTTTTCATCGACGCTTGCCATAGTGGAGCCGCCAAGTCTAAAGACCTCGTCATAAGCCCTGAGATTAGCGATGCCCTGAACCTTCTTGCGGAACAAAGTCCGGGGATATCAACCATTACCTCTTCTTCCAAAGATGAACTATCTTATGAAGATGAACGCTGGAAAAATGGTGTATTCACCGAGGCTCTTCTAGAAGCTTTGTTGGGGGAGCCGGTTGCTCTTCAGGATGAGCAAATAATCTGGCCCAATGAAGATCGGGATATTGATGGTCTGCTTACGATTGGAGAACTCTTCCGCTTTTTGGAAAAACGAGTACCCGACCTGATGAGCCGGCGATTCGACGGTCAAAAGAGTCAAACTCCCTTTATGCCCCGCAAGGAACTCAATGATAAAATTGTCCTATATAAAATCCCCTCTTCTGAGTAACCCTAAATTCACCTGCTATGTTTATCTCTAAATCCAACTTTCAAAAAAAGGCAATCGTCTCATCCGTCCTATTCGCCGTTATTTTTGCTACTGCCACTGCTCAACAGGGCACCCTTTATGACCTGACTAAGTTATATCGCTTCAATTGGTTATACCTAAATCCTGCTGCCATCAACCACATCAACCTGGAAGACAACAGCCAGAAATTGATCTTCAACGTCAGTCGTCGCAACCAATGGTACAATTTCAGTCAGGGATCGACCACCGGAGAACCCGTCGTCAACAATGTGCGGGGAGAATACATCAACGACAAACTCCGGATCAAAGTCGGAGGATTGTTTCACCAATACGAAGTGGAACCACATCAAGAACATCTTCGAACTCAGGGGAGTTTCTCCTACATTTTTCCCTTGCGGGAAGGCGTCGATCTCTCGATCGGCTTTAATGTTGGAATAGAGACTTTTCGATTGAAAAATCTGAGTGATATCAACTGGATCGGGGAAGATTGGAGTCAATCTTTTGAAAGTGACGTCTATAACAGATCCTATCTCGACGTTTCGTTCGGGGCCTTCTTCCTCCGTGATTTTCAGCTTTTAAAAGACTATCCTTCCAATAAGCTATTCGATACGCTTATGCGTTACTTCATCGGCCTATCCCTCCCCAAATCCAATTTGCACGACCTGATCATCGGCGACAATGGGAATGCCAATCTGCGACTTAACACCGATATTGATCGCGGTCAACCACTATACTTACTTTCGGGAATGACCTTTGGACTAAACGACGAAAAAAATCTTTCCTGTGAAACCACCATGTGGCTGCGGTGGATATTCGGCGATGGTCTGGCCAACTCTGGAGTTCCCAATAGTATGGATCTGAATTTCAAATTCCAGTATTATTCTGACATTGATGAAAAGTCTTTCGGAGCCTGGGTGGGATTCGGCGGCGGATTTTACCGGGATCGAGTGGACCAAGACGCCATTGCCGCCGGATTTGGTAGCGGTTCTCTCTTCGCCGGAACGAGAAACCTCCAGACCGAAGTTGGCATCAGCAAGGGCATAAAATACGGTGACGACAATAGTGGTGGCAACAACTTCTTTATTAACCTGGGTCTAGGAATGGACTTCAACCTCGGGCCTTTAAGCAATTTTGGACCTTCGTACGAAATTTCGTTTGGATTGGCCTACAGTTTGTAAGCACCTCATCAAATCCACTTTTGGACCTGGCGTTCAATGGCCTGCTGCAGACTCTTCCACAGACCAACACGCTGCAAATGGGCAGCTTTAGTATTTCCACTCAAGATTAGCGGAGCCCAATAGTAAGGATGAGCAAATTTGGGGTCCTCTCCTTTTTTAATCATCAGTAATTTAGCCTGCTGCAAAGCTCTATTCTTAGGAGAGCGCCTGGAAAGCTGCTGGTAGAAACCGGAAATCAGTACTGAGGATTGCCGGTCGTCAATGTTCCAAAGAGAAGCTATGTGACTGCTAACCCCCGCCATTCGAAAGGCCCTTCCCATACTCATGACCCCCTCCCCTACAAAGCGTTTACCGATATTGGTTTGGCAAGCACTCAACAAAATGAGTTCTGAATCAAGCCGAAGATGTTGCAACTCATCAAAATAGAGGTTCTGTCGAGGATCCGTAGCCGACAAAACCAAATGGGACAAAGCCGGATACTCATCGTTCAGGACTCCGTGGGTGGAGATATGAATTATACCATATTGATCGGCCTGCTCAAAAAAACTGCGTTTGATCTGCGGATTATTGCTGAGACTCTTGCCGACAAACGAGCGGAGAATTGCGGATTCCTCCTCTACATTGTGGTATAAAGGAGTATAGGATGAACTTGTCGAATCAAAAACCGGTGCCAGGCTTAACACTCCATCCAGTGTGGTTCCGAAAGGTCGATTTTGAATCGACTGCCACAATTGTAGTGAGTAGGCATAACTAATGGTGTATCTTTCTAACAAGTATTGATGCTTCCAATACAAATAGGACTTTTCCGCCGGTTTCGTGATCATTGCTTCAAAAGGAAGGTAGCAAAGCCATTCATCAGGTATGATGATGATTTCCCGTTCCAGGTGCCGCTCGATGGGCCGAATAAGCGTTTCGTAGAGATAGGTGCCGCTTTCGAGAAGGTCGACACTCCCCGACGACCGGGGTGATCGGACGGCTCCATAAAACGATCGGATGTGCTCAATCAAACCCTCCGGCAAAGGCGTAGTATAAACATTGATTTCAGTCGAACCAATGATCCACGTTGATAAGCGCTTTTGCCCAAGATGAAATTTGACCAATACCTGTTCTTTCGACAGGTTGGTCTGGAGTTCTCCTACATCGACCAGCTCCAGGGGTTTGGATGGCTGTGAAGCCAACATGGAGTCTGCAGCTTCCAGCTGTTTTCGCAACAAATGAATGGAGTCTTGGACAACTTTAAGGCGAGATGTTGGAGACAATTCTTTCGCGTCGAGTGTTTCCAATTCGATTTTTCGCCGTTGCAGCCGAGCCAGGGTTTCTCCCCATGCCCGTTGATAATTCCCGGACCTGTTCTCCCCTCGGTTAAAAATCCATTCTTTCAAATAGGGACTCTGAAATTGCTCGCTGTATTGCAAAGCCAAGCGGGTAAATCGATCGTCATTTACGCTCATTTGAAGCGCCACTCGCACCAAGCCATCATACAGTTTTTTCAAGCGTTCGCGGAGGTAGATGTCTGACTCTCGATATTCGATTTGATTCAGCAAAGAATCCTGGAAGGCCAGGGCAACCTGGTATTTCTGTAAGGTAATGTATCCAGGTTCGGCGGAATCCTCGGCAATCTCAGCCAATAACAGGGTATTGGCCAGTTTTCTCAGGAAAGAACCGGGAACGTCTTCCAACAACTCCCATGCCCGCTCGCCAAACTCCCGTGCCCGGACCGGTTCACCGGCGGTCAGGTAATACTGCCCCTGACCAAACCAGATCTCCCAATACAGATTAGTATCGTGCTCCCGAAGTCTGGAAGTCAATTTTTCCGCTTCTTGGTATACCTTTTTGGCTGCTGGCAGTTGTTGAACCGTGAGATGATACTCGCCAATGCGAAGCAAGGTTTCAATTTGCCCTTCGACATCATGATTCACCTTCTTTAATTGCAGAGCTTTCTTGAAGTAATGAAAACTGGCAGCGAGACTGTTTTGTTCCGCGAATGTCGCCCCGAAATTCATGAACACATCGCTCAATAGCAATGGATCAGACTGCCCCGTTCCCTGCAGAAGTTTCTGGGCACTTTCCAGGTGCCTGATAGCCTCCTGAAATTGCCCACGATACCGGAAGCAGACCGACAAATTAACCAGACAAGCCGCCAGGTTGGCATCTGTTGGTAATCTACGTTCGGTGTAGAGCAACCGGGCTTGTTCCAGTTGTTCAATCGCCTGCTCAAAATCCTGTTCCTTTAAGAGACTATTGCCAAAATTATTGTACACATCAGCTCTATTTCTGGGGTTATACTCTCCGGGTAATAGCTGATCGTAAAGCAATAGTGCCTTTCGGTAACAAGACCTCGACCTCAACATTTCTCCCGCTTCCGCATATGCCTTCCCCAGTTGGCCGAGAATTTCCGCCCGGATACTGGAACGACTGTATCGGGGATATCTTTGTTGGAGGACCAACGCCTGATTGAGATAATCGATGGATGTAAACGGCCGATTGCAATTGAAGTGCACCTGGGCCAGATTGATGAGTACTGGAAGTTGCTTCGACAGATGGTGATGCGAAAGGTCAGCAAAAATGCGCTCTGCGTCTTCCAGGTATTTTAGCGCCCGCTCGTAGTTCTGCCTATGAAGAAACAAGGTACCCAAACTATTCCAGACCGCTGCGAGATCGACATGTCCTCTGGGCAATCGCTTCCGACGGATTTTTTCAGCCCGGGAAAGCCATTTGAGCCCCTCAATGAATTCGCCAGCCTGTAGGACGCAATTGCCCAGGTTGTGATACGAATTGGCAGTTGGCAATGAGTTTGAGCCATAGAGCTTTGTCCTGATTTTCAAGCTTCTCAGATGGTGCTCCCGGGCAATGGATGGTCGTCCTGTAGCCCGGAATATATTGCCGTACAAACTCCAAACACTTGCCTCTAATGTGTCATTTCCAAGGCGATTGGCCATCACCATTGCAGAATCGGCCGTGATGCGGGCACAGCGATGGTCACCTGCATGAAAATAGGACCAGGCCTCTTCAAGCTGAATATCTTCATTTGCCAGGCAACTGATGGTTAAAACGGAACAAAGGATAATAAGGAATACGGGACAACGAAGAAAGCCCGACCCAATCATCAAGGTTAGACTATTTGGCGATATCTTCCTGGAATTGCAACGCTTTGCGATGGTATAGATGTGTTTCATCTGTTACGAGGCTTTCCAACAATCCTTTAAATTGATCGTCATTATTTTGCCAGTAGGTCACCAACAAATACCATTCAGCGGTTTCCCGGGCTTCGGAAGGATTTGGTGCATTTTCCAGGACAACTTTGAATGCAGCAATTGCCTGCGACAATTCACCGGTACGAAAATAGCACTCTCCCAATAACTGCTGTACTTCCAACTGTAAGCCTGGATCACTGATCAGCTCCAACTCCTCGATTGCGCCGGGATAATTTTTCCGCTGCATGGCCTGGAGGGCAGGTTGCAAAAGTGGAATATCGGCGGCCAACCCTCTCTGAGCGGCAAAGCTTTCAACCAGATAATCTTCACCACTTAATGCAGAACCACCGATCCCGAGCCAAAACCAACCGGCGAAGCCAACCAGCAACAGGAAGCCGGCAGCGATGGACAAACGACGCCAGAGCTGAATTGAACGGGGTGCTGTTGAGACGTTGGCCCCTTCTTTTTTGAGCCCAGTTTCCCAGGTCTTCATTTGCATGACCAGGTCTTCCCGTACCGCGAGCTCTCGAGCCCGCCGCTCCAACTCAAAGACCTTAACCTTGCGTACCAGCATTCCATCCTCCTCCATAGC